>JAGQPT010000294.1 GCA_020426575.1 Planctomycetales bacterium | reverse complement strand
TCCGCGAGATGGCACAGTCGCTCGTCGACGCGGGCCAGATTGCCGCGGACGAGTACGAGAGCATTGTCAAAGCGATCATGAAGCGCGAGGAGCTGGGGAGCACCGGCATTGGCCGGGGTGTCGCCGTGCCGCACACAAAGCACCCCAGCGTCGATCGACTAGTGGGAACGGTGGGGGTCAGCAGCGAAGGCCTCGATTTCAACTCGCTCGACGGCGAGAAGGTGCTGTTGTTTTTCCTGCTGATTTCGCCACCAGATCGGCCGGGCGACCACTTGCGGGCGCTGGAGAACGTATCGCGTCAGTTGCGTGACGAGACGTTCTGTCGGTTCCTCAAGCAAGCCAAGACGGCCGAAGATATTCAGACGCTGCTCGACGAAGCGGACAATAATCAGTTCAATTCCTGAGCAAGTCGCGTCGTTTTCCATCCGGTGGTCCGGATACGAGGATGGACCTTATTTGTTGATGAAAGCGCCTGGCACGACCGCCGACAAATTCGAGGCGGCAGCCCAACCCGAACAGTCCATGAACGAAACAACGGTTGTTCGCAAAGTCGTGGTTGTGAATCCCCACGGGTTGCATGCGCGACCGGCCGACCTGTTCGCCCGCCGGGCCAATCAGTTTTTGTCGCGAGTGGCGGTATGGAAAGGGAACGAGGAGGCAGACGGCAAGAGCATCCTCGACATCCTCACGTTGGCGGTGACGGCAGGGACGGAATTGTCGATCGTGGCGACGGGGAGTGACGCCGAAGCGGCGGCCGAGGCGTTGGCCGAGTTGGCAAGCCAGAACTTCGAGCTGATGGGCGACGCCGACTAAGGCAAGACAGCCGACTAAGACAAGACAACAATCGCAGACAACCGAGTCAGGTCGGACGACAGCGCGTCGGACGACACGAAACCATAAACAACACAACGCTCGATTCGCTCGAGTAACCTCGAACAAGACGAGCAACACAACCCACCTGCTCCCAGGCACGAGCAAACGCGGTGGTGCAGCAGCGTTGCGAGGAGGGCTTCGCCGAGGCGCGGTCCGAGCGCTGGCGCTCGTTGCAAACGATTCCATCGTCCAGTGGTTTGCAGCATGGCGGCACAAGGGGGTCGAGGCGGCCGGGGGCCGCCGCACGTGCGCTTCACGGCGCGCCGAACCGACCCGCAGTCGCCCTGCGTTACGACCACCCCGGGCCGGCAGGTCAAGGTGGCCAAACCGAGTTTCACCCGCGCAACGTCCGCTCGCGACTTGCCCGGGTGGCGAACGGTTGAGGCCGCCGGTTGTTGCCACAGCCGCGATGCAAAGACTTCAGGGAATCGCTGTTTCGCCAGGCGTCGCCATCGGTGAGGCGCTGGTGATGGGACACGAGGGATTTCGGATCCCCCGTCGTTTCGTCACTCGCGATGCCATCGATGACGAAACCGATCGGCTCGAAAAGGCCATCGCCGCCTCTGGCGACGAAATCTCGGCGAACCGCAAAATCGTCTGCGACGAGCTGGGCGAGCAATACGCCGCGATCTTCGACGCCCACCTGCAGATGCTGCGCGACGCGAAGCTCCACGATGAACTCGTGGAAATGATCCGCCAGCGTCACTACTCACCCGAGTACGCCGTCAGTCGCACCCTGCGCCGCTACGCCAAGGTGTTCCGCGAGGTCAAAAGCGGCTACCTCGCCGAGCGGGCTTCGGACGTCGTCGACATCGAGAAGCGGCTGCTCCGCAATCTGCTGGGCATCCGACGCGAGGAACTCGCCAACGTCAGTTCGCCCGTGATCGTGCTGGCCCATAACCTCACGCCCAGCGAGACGGCCAACCTGAATCGCGACTTCGTGCGGGCCTTCGTCACCGAAGTGGGGGGCCCCGGCAGCCACACCGCCATCGTGGCCGGCGCGCTGGAAATCCCCGCCGTTGTCGGCGTCGGGCCCTTCCTCACCGAGGTCTCCGGCGGCGACCAGGTGATCATCGACGGCGACCAGGGCGTCGTCATCCTGCACCCGGACGAAGAAACCCTCGCCCGCTACCACTACGAAGCCGAGCGAAATCGGGCCTACGCCACGCAGCTCGAGTCATTGCGCACGTTGCCCGCCGACACGGCCGATGGCGTACACATCGAATTGCTCGGCAACATCGAATTTTCCAGCGAAGTGCGGCATTGCCTCGACCGCGGCGGCGCGGGCGTGGGACTGTATCGCACCGAGTTCCTCTACCTGGGCGCCGAACACGAACCAACCGAGGAAGTGCAGTTCGAGGCCTATTCGAGCGTGATTGAACAATTGGACGGCCAGCCGCTGGTGATTCGCACCCTCGACCTCGGCGCCGACAAGGTGCGGCCGGGCCAGTTCGACGAGGACGACAAAAACCCGTTCCTGGGGCTGCGGAGCATTCGGCTCTCGTTGCGCGAGACGGATCGTTTTCGCACACAGCTTCGCGCGGTGTTGCGCGCCAGCGCGCTGGGCGACGTCCGCGTGATGTTCCCGTTGGTTTCGACCGTGCTCGAATTGCGCAAGGCAAGGATGGTGCTTCACGACGTGATGGAGGACCTCGAGGATCGCGGCATCCCCTTCAACCGCGACCTCCCGGTGGGAATGATGGTCGAGGTGCCGGCGGCGGTCGTGATGATCGACCACTTTGTGCCGGACCTGGATTTCTTCAGCATCGGTACGAACGACCTGATTCAATACACGCTGGCGGTCGACCGCGACAACAAAGAGGTGGCCGACTTGTACAACGCTTGTGATCCGGCCGTGCTGCGGTTGATCCAGATGGCGGTGAACGCCGGACGGCGACACAACAAACCGGTGAACGTCTGTGGACAGATGAGCGGCAACCCGGTGTACACCATGTTGCTGATCGGCATGGGGCTGCGGCAGATGAGCGTTCGCCCCAGCGCGATACCGGAGATCAAGAAGGTGTGCCGCAGCGTGACGACGACGCAGTGCGAGGACATCGCGGCGCGGGCCGCGCGGATGGACAACGCCCGCGACATCAAGAACTTCCTCAAGGATGAATTACGCAAGTTGTTACCAGAGATATCGGTATAGCGGCGTGTGGCACGGCGGCGAGGCGATTGTGCCGCCGTGCCCCGCCACGTCGCAGCCACACGACACAACGCCACACGACACGACGCAACGACGACACGAACGCGAAGTACAACGAGACGAACGATCCAGGAGCCGCAACGTGGTTGCAAGCGACCCTCAGGAAACACGGCAAGAAGGCGCAGCGGCCGAGTCGTCGTTGCCGCCGCGGCTGAGGTTTCGCCTGCGCTACGAGAAATGTGGCGACCTGCGCTGGATCGGGCATCAGGACCTGGTGCGTTGCGTGGAGCGCTGGTTCCGCCGCGCCGCGTTGCCGCTGCGCATGTCGCAGGGGTTTCATCCCAAGCCGAAGATGAACTTCTTGATTCCACTGGCTGTGGGAATCGCCGGTCGAGATGAGGTGATGGAGTTCGAACTGGCCGCCGAGGCGACGGCCGACGAGGTACGCGCGGCGCTGGAGCGGACGGCGCCACGGGGGCTGCGGATCAAACGACTCGCACGAGTCACCGAGGGCACCCCCAAACCAACCATGCGGCGGATGACGTTCGAGCTTGCGGTGCCCGAGGCGCGGCAGGCGGAGGTGGCTCGCCGCATCGACGATTTATTGGACACGCATCCCTACCCGATTGACCGCCAGGACGGCCGCCCCGAGTTTGATTTACACGAATCATGCGGTCGTTTGGAACTGGCTGACGGAAAACTTCAATTCGACATTTTGGCGACACGGTCGCGGAGTGTCCGGCCGCGGGAACTCCTGACGGCCTTGGGCATCGACGACCTCGAAGCCGGCGGCGCGGTGATGTGCCGCACGGCGATGGAGGTGACATGACCGCGTCAGCAACAGAACAACGGTCCGCCGGCGGCGCCGGCAAGCGCTCTCCGCGGCGGACACTAGAACGAGAACACACGCCCATGAAGAAAGAAATGCTCATCAACGTCGCGCAGCCGGAAGAGTGCCGGATCGCGATCATCGAGGACGGCATCCTCGAAGAACTGTACATCGAACGCACGAACCAAGACAGCTACGTCGGCAACATCTACAAGGGCCGCATCGTCAACCTCGAGCCGAGCATCCAGGCGGCGTTCGTCGACTTCGGCGTCGGTCGCAACGGCTTCTTGCACATCAGCGACGTCGAGCCACAGTATTTTCGCCAGGGTGGCTACGACCCGGAACGGGCCTTCGACAACGACGGCGACCGCAATCGGTCGGGGCGTCGTGGCGGGCATGCTGACGACGACGTGGACGACGGCGGCGATGACGTTGACGACCCGATCGAAGACGGCGAAGGCGCGCGTCCGCGCCGCCGCCGAAATCAGCGGATGCGCGGCCGGCCCCGCGTGAAGCCGCCGATCCAGGACATCTTCCGCCGCGGCGACGAAGTGCTGGTGCAGGTGATCAAGGAAGGGATCGGCACGAAGGGCCCCACGCTCTCGACGTACATCAGCATCCCTGGCCGCTACGTGGTATTGATGCCGGCCTTGGGGCGCGTGGGCGTCTCGCGCAAGATCGAAGACGACGAGGTGCGCCGCAAGCTCCGCGAGGTGATGCTCGAGTTGAACCCGCCCCAGGGACTCGGCTTCATCGTCCGCACGGCCGGCGTGGAACGCACGCGCCGCGACCTCTCGCGCGACATGGCCTACCTGTTGCGCCTCTGGAAGGTGATCGTCCGCCGCATCAAAAAGCATCCGGCGCCGATCTCCATCTACGAAGAAAGCGACATGATCATCCGCACGATCCGCGACATCTTCTCCAGCGACGTCGACACGATCTTCATCGATGAAGAGTCGGCCTACGAACGGGCCAAAGAGTTCCTCAAGATGGTGATGCCGCGGTACGTCAATTGCCTGCAACTCTATGAAGGCCGCGAGCCGCTCTTCGATAAATACAACCTCGACGAAGAAATCGCCCGCATCCATCAACGCGAGGTGCCGCTGAAGGCGGGTGGCTCGATCGTCGTCGACCAGACCGAGGCCCTCGTCGCCATCGACGTCAACAGTGGCAACTTCCGCGCCGACAACAAGGCCGAGGAGTCGGCCTTCCAGCTCAACAAACTGGCGGCCCGGGAAATCGCCCGACAGTTGCGGCTCCGCGACCTGGGCGGCGTGATCGTCAACGACTTCATCGACATGCGCAAAGAAAAGCACCGCCGCGGCGTGGAGCGGGCCCTGCGCGACGCGGTGAAGCGCGACCGAGCCCGTACGAAAATCCTTCGCACCAGCCCGTTCGGCCTGATCGAGATGACGCGGCAGCGGATCAAGCCGAGCCTCAACTGGAGCGTCTTCAAGACCTGCCCGACCTGCACCGGCACGGCCGTGGTCAAGACGGCCGAGAGCATGGCGATCGAGGTGATCCGGCAACTGATGCGGGCGGCCCACCAGGAGAACATCTCCAAGGTCAACGTGACGGTCGCCGAGGACGTAGCCACGTACCTGAACAACCGCAAGCGGCGCGAGCTGTCGCGGCTCGAGGACGACGGCAACATGACGCTGCAAATCTTTGGTAAGGAAGGAGTTGTGGGCGATTTGCTCGAAATGGAATGCTTCGACGCCGACGGCCGCCTCGTGCGATTTCCCGGCATCAGCGCCTCGACGAAACGCTGACCGTTTGCTAAGTTACCAAATTCTCAGTTTCTCCATGCCGGCGGCGGACAACGCGGCCGGGCGGCACCCACACGAGTCATCCCAGTCATGTATGCGATCGTTCAAGAAGGCGGACGTCAACTCAAGGTCAGCGAAGGTCAGGAGTTGCTGATCGACTACCGCACGGCCACGTCGGGCGAGAAGCTCCAGTTCGACCGCGTGTTGGCGTACAACGATGGGCAAACGCTGCAGATCGGCAAGCCGACGCTGGACAAGGCCACCGTCGAGGCCGAGGTGCTGGGCGTGAAGCTGGGTCCGAAGCTGGTGGTGCAGAAGTTCCGCCGCCGCAAAAATTCGCGCCGCCGCACCGGCCACCGCCAGATGCACACGCTCGTGAAGATCAACAAGATCTCGGTGGCCTGAGCGATTCGTCGCCCTAGCAGAACGACGACGGCAGGACCGGTGTCGACCAGAACCGGTCGGGAATCTTTGCCACACTCTCTCGCGCCGGTGTCCCATTAATGCGCCTTAGCCGCGCTGCGCCCGAGTTCGTCGAGCGGGTCGATTGGCTGCCGCGGTTGTCCTGTCCCGCCGTGCGCCTTCGTTACATTGCGCCAGTCACCACTCTGCCCGACGAAGCCTCTTGATCCCAAAAGTCAGTTGACGCCAGCTTGGTGTCCACAGAGAATGCCGGCGTAAATGGTCCGGCTCGGTGTCGGACACGACTGATATTTGGATGTCATTCTGTCGGAGCCCATCACGAAATGACCCTCACACAGAAGTGCATTGCCGAATTCATCGGTACGTTTTGGCTGACGTTTGGTGGTTGCGGTAGCGCTGTCTTGGCGGCAGGTGTTGCGGACGTTGGAATCGGCTGGTTAGGCGTGGCGTTCGCATTCGGACTGACCGTGCTGACGATGGCCTATACGATCGGCCATATCTCGGGTTGCCACCTCAATCCGGCGGTGTCGGTCGGTCTGCTCGTGGGCAAGAGGTTCCCCGCCAGCGAGCTGCTCCCCTACATCATCGTGCAGGTCGTGGGAGCCATTGCGGCGGCCGGCGTCCTCTACGTCATTGCCAGTGGCACCGAGGGCTTCTCGCTTCAAGACGGGTTTGCCGCCAACGGCTATGGTGAGCACTCTCCAGGCAAGTACTCGATGGTGGCCGGGCTCGTGTCGGAGATCGTACTCACCTTCTTCTTCCTGTTCATCATCATGGGCGCGACGGACAAGCGCGCTCCCAGCGGTTTCGCCCCGCTGGCGATCGGGCTGGGCCTCACGCTGATCCACCTGGTCGGCATTCCTGTGACCAATCTGTCGGTCAATCCGGCCCGAAGCACCGGTCCGGCGCTGATGGTGGGAGGTTGGGCCTTGTCGCAGCTTTGGCTGTTCTGGGTGGCGCCGATGATCGGCGCAGCATTGGCCGGCATCGTGTATTCGCTCTGTTTTCCGGAACCCCGTGGCAAAGGCGACTGAACCGGCAGGTGTCAGCCCCCAACCGCGAAACACGGCGTTGAGGTAGCAGACGGGGACATTCTACTTTATTAGCGGCCGGCACTGACGGGCATGCGTCGGTGTGGCCGACGTCGCGCTGCGCGCGACACGTGTTCGATGGCAGATGGCCATCATCGACACAGAGCCGCTTGCTGCGTGAAAAAGTAGAATGTCCCCGTTTCTTGTCCGTCGACGGATCATTTGCTCCGCACTATTGGGGGTCTCGCAATACCTGCTCTAACGCCACTGCCAAACTTAAGGCTTACAGTACGAGCGTCGTCTACGAGCAAATCCAAGTCCATAAAATCACAAGGTTCAAATCCATTGCCCGACAGGTCCAAACTACTTACTTCGGTCAACTGCAATACCAATCGCACCGCTTCTTTACTCACCCGTGTATTACTTAGGTCGAGCACATCCAGGTTTCGTAGCAGAAGAATATTGTCGAACTGCGTCTGAATTCGCATACCGGAAAGCCCCAGACCCCCCAATTCGGTGAGCTTAGTTAACGCTTCCAAACAACTTTCGTCGCAACGGGTGCGCCCCAGATCTAAGAATTCCAGTTTGAAGAACGTGACGATGTGACGCATCGACGCGATTGTTACATCCGAACCAGCAAGATGCAAATACACCAAGTTTTCAAATCCAACCAAAGCCGAGAGATCATCGTCATCAACTAAGGAGTCCCGAGCGTCCACAATCAATTCATTGGTCTCTGCATACAGCGAGACCTCCGCTTCTTTGGCGGCGAATCGATCCGTCAACTCTTTCAGTGAATTCAACATCATAGCCTACACTAAATGGTGTTCCGACATATCGTTCTTGAATAACTCGCTCAACGTTCGAGGCGCCAATCGCCTTGCTTTTTCAGCTGGTTGATAATCCAATCCGAATCCCGCCGATTCATGGCTCGGATAGCGTCATCGCGCTCTTTCTGGCCCCTACCTAAACCATGCTTGTCGAGAAGGTAACTTCCGATCTGATCATCGGAAGAAACAAAAAAGGGGACATTCTACTTTTTCACCGCCTTGCGAGGCCTGCCGCGTGGGCGCAGTGAGTGCTCCAGGCCCAAACGCTTCGCGGTGCGCGATGGCCAGCTCTGATAGTCGTCGTGCCCGTCCTCGGTTCGGCGGCCCATTCAATTCGGCTGCGTGCGACTCACGCGACAATCGTTCGAAAATCGTCCATCTACTGTCGTACAATCAACAGTAGCGTCGCTCCGTTGTTCATTCAACAAGCGTTGTTCATTGAACAATCGGCGTTCATTCAACAAGCGGTGTTCATTCAACAATCGGTGGCAGGTGGTGCGGTGGTCCAGATGCCGATCTCGGAGCGGCCTACGATCACGCTGTCGTTCGCCGTTACTTCGGCGCACAAACGCTCGCGGAACGTGGCGAGGTCGATGTCCTCGGCCGTGGCCACGCCCTGCTCGATGATCGTCGGCAGCAGGCTCTCGACTATGTCGGCGACGGCCATCAGCCACTCGTGGGTTTGCGACGCGCCGGCCAGGAAGGTGTGCATCCGCATCGTGGGCGCGGGCAGATCGGCGGCGGCGAACGCCGCGTGTGCCCGGTCGAGGAAGTTCCAGGACTGGCCGGTGAGCCGCGTCGTTTCGTCGACCCAACGACAGGCCTCGTCGTACAACGGCGCGGGCGGAAACGAACGCACGCAGGTCCAGTCGGGTTCGTGAAAGACGAGCAGGCCATCCGGGACCAGGTGCCGGGCCAGCCCGCGCAGCATCGCCGACGGATCGGCCTGAAACGGGAGCACGTAGCGACCGACGACGGCGTCGAAGCGGCGCTCGAAGGTCAGTTCCGCGGGATCGCCGGCGCGGAACTGCACGTTGTGCAGGCCGCGCTCGCGGGCTGCCTGCGTCGCGATGGCAACGGCCGAGGGGACACGGTCGGTGCCCAGCACGCTGCCGGTTTCGCCGACGAGTTCCGCGGCGAGAAAGGCGACTTCGCCGGCGCCGCTTCCCACATCGAGCACGTGCATGCCGGGTGCGATGCCGGCTTCGCGGAGAAACTGCCGCGTGACCGGTTCGAGCAAACGCGCCTGGGCCCGCAGACGATTGAGCTCGTGATCGGAGTGGCCGAGCACGTAGTCGGGATTCCCCGCGACGGAATTCGCTGCGCTGGGATTCGCCCCGCCTTGGTCGCTGTTCATGAGGCGATTTCCGGACACAGCCCGTTGCGATGGAGAGCCCGATGTGGCGGCGCGCGTAGCACTTGACGGCGCGCCGTCCCCGGGGTGGCCGTATTCTAGACGTGCGTCGCGGCAGCGACAAACGCGGGAGACAAACGGGATGTCCCTGTTTGTGCTAACGCCGAGCGACGGAAGGTTGGCCGGGCGGAGGGAGTTGTTGTGCCTGACGCATGGTTGCCGGTGGCTGCGTCGGCGCGGCGGACTGGGTCGGCCCAGCGGACTGGGTCGGCCCAGCGGGACGGGCCTGGGAAAGATGGTCGAGCAGCGTCGGCGAAGCGTGATCGAGGACGATGATCTGGCTCGTGGCCGTCGGATCGCGGCGCGAACGCACGATCACGATCACTTCGGCGTCGTCGCCGGCGCGGGCGATGGCGTCGAGCGCACCGCGTTCGCTCGGCGAAAGTGCCGCAGCCGGTGCCGCGCTCGCGGCAAGACCAGCGGTGGCGGGTGTCCGTGTTGGCACGGTCACCGGCACGAGTTGGG
>JAGQPT010000293.1 GCA_020426575.1 Planctomycetales bacterium | reverse complement strand
AGGCCGAACACACGGCCCGAGGCGTCGGCGACGCCGGCCACAGCCGCCATCGACCCGTTGGGATTGGCCGGATACGCGAGGCCGCCGTCGCTGTTGCCGTGCTCGTCGCTGTAACGCAGCACGAGTTGACCGGCCGAGTCAAGATGGCCGAGCGTGTCAAAATCACGAGCCACGAACTTGCCTTCGGCATGCGCGATCGGCAGGTAGAGTCGTTCGACGCCGCGTAGGAATACGCAGTCGGACGGTGTCGCGGTGAGGTGGACCCAGCGGTCTTCGAACCGGCCGGAGTCGTTCCAGGTGAGCGTTGCCGGCTGTTGCGCGGGATCGTCAATGTCGAACAGCAGTCCCGACTTGATCAACACCTGAAAGCCGTTGCAAATGCCGAGAACCAGTTTGCCCTGGTCGCGGAAGCGGTGCAGGGTGTCGGCGAGCCGCAGCCGCAATTGATTCGCCAGCACGCGTCCGGCGGCCACGTCGTCGCCGTAGCTGAAGCCACCCGGCAGGCAGAATATCTGGCAGTCGTCGACCTGGTCGGGTTGGTCGAGCAGGGCGGCCACGTGCAGCGATACGGCCACCGCGCCTGCCTGCTCGAAGGCGTAGGCCGTTTCGCGATCGCAATTGGTTCCGGGTGCCCGCAGCACCAACACGCGTGGCTGTGCCATCAGTCAGGTTCGTTCCGGTTCGAGGGGTTGTTACCAGTCGAAGGTGCCTTGCCAGGCACGCTTGAGTTCATCGATCGCCGTGTCGACGACGTAGGTGGATTCGCCGTCCGTCACGATGTCGCTGATGCGGAGGCGGGGTTCGCCCGTGACGCGGCCCACGAGTGCGCAGGGCACGTCGGCCAGGGCCGCCTCAAACGCCGCTTGAGCGTCGGGGGCGACTTCGCACAAGAAGCGGGTGTTGGATTCGGCAAACAGCAGCGTCGCGGCGGTCGTCTGTTCAGCGGTGAGGCGGTGCGGTACGTCCGCTAAACGCAGCTCGGCGCCCAATCCGCCGGCAAAGGCCATCTCAGCCGCGGCGACGGCCAAACCACCTTCGCTGAGGTCATGGCAGGCCCGCACGAGCGAACCACGGATCGCGCGGTGCACCGCGGCGAACGTGCGGCGAGCCACCTCCGCGTCGACCCGGGGAACGGCGCCGCCGGTGGCACCGGTGACGAGGCCGAAGTGCGAACTGCCAAGTTCGTCGAACGTCGCACCGACCTGGTAGATCAGGTTTCCGGCGGCCTTGAAGTCCATCGTCACGCAGCGGGCAACGTCGTCGACCTGGCCCAACGCACTGATCAACAGTGACGGCGGTATCGAAATCGTGCGGGGTGTGCCGTTGTCGTCGTAGTGATACTCGTTGTTTAGACTGTCTTTGCCGCTGATAAATGGCGTGGCCAGCGCGACCGAGAGGTCGTAGCAGGCAAGTGCCGCGCGGACCAGTGAGCCTAGCGTCTCGGGCCGGTCGGTATTGCCCCAGCAGAAATTGTCGAGGATGGCGATGCGGGCCGGATCGGCGCCCACGGCAACGCAGTTGCGAATCGCCTCGTCGATGGCGCTGGTCGCCATGTGATAGGGATCGAGGTCGCCGTAGCGGGGGTTCATGCCGTTGGAGATCACCAGGCCACGCCGCGACGACAAGCGGGGCCGGACGACGGCGGCGTCGCTTGGGCCATCGTTGGTGACGCCGACGAGGGGTTTGATCACGCTGCCGCCCTGCACCTCGTGGTCGTATTGCCGGATCACCCATTCCTTGCTGGCGACGTTGGGCGAGGCAAGGATGTCGAGCAACGCCTGATTGAGGTCGGCCGGTGGAGCGCCACAGGTGAAAGGCGTCTCGGGGACGGGCTCGTAGACGGCCTGGCGGATCACCGGGGGGCGGCCATCGTGCAAGAAGGCCATGTCGAGGTCGGCAACTTCCTGGTCTTCGTACACGAGCCGCAGTCGGCCAGTTTGCTCGAACCGCCCGATGACGGTCGCTTCGACGCCCTCGGCGGCGCAGAGCGCTTCGAAGGTGGTCCAGTTGTCCGGCGGCACGGAAAGCACCATGCGTTCCTGGGCCTCGGAGATCCAAATTTCGGTGTAGGAGAGCCCGTCGTACTTGAGCGGGGCGCGGTCGAGCCAGACAACCGCGCCGAGTTTTTCGCCCATCTCGCCGACGGCGCTGGAGAGCCCGCCGGCGCCGCAGTCGGTGATCGCGCTATACAGTCCGGCGTCGCGCGCTTTGAGCACGACGTCGAGAAACATCTTTTCAGTGATGGCGTTGCCGATCTGCACGGCGCCGCCGGAGGTTGCCTCGCTGTCGGCCGTCAATTCGATCGAACTGAACGTGGCGCCGTGGATGCCGTCGCGGCCCGTGCGACCGCCGATCACCACGACATGGTCGCCAGCCTGAGGTGCCTTCTCGCAGCGGTCGCGGGG
Source organism: Planctomycetales bacterium (assembly GCA_020426575.1). Classification (GTDB taxonomy): domain Bacteria; phylum Planctomycetota; class Planctomycetia; order Pirellulales; family JAEUIK01; genus JAGQPT01. Next base: position 8,096 of record JAGQPT010000293.1, on the reverse strand, counting down.
AATGATTCCGGCGGTACCGCAAAAAACGAGCGGGTTGCCTACGTAGCGGTCGTCGAAATACACGGCGCCGTTGACCGTGGGGATGCCCATGCGGTTGCCGTAGTCGCGCACGCCGGAGACGACGCCGCGCATGATCCGCTTGGGATGAAGCACCCCGGGCGGCAGCTCGTCGGCGGGCGTGTCGGGGCGGGCGAAACAAAAGACGTCGGTGTTGCAGACGGGCCGGGCGCCGAGGCCCGTGCCGACCGGATCGCGGATCACGCCGCCGATGCCGGTGTTGGCGCCGCCGTAGGGTTCGATCGCCGAGGGGTGATTGTGCGTTTCGACTTTGAAGACGACGTTCATTTCATCGTCGAAGCGGACGATGCCGGCGTTGTCTGCGAAGACGCTGACGCACCAGTTGTCGTCGGCTTCACGCATGAACCGTTGCGTCGCGGCGAAGATGGTCTCTCTGAGCATGTTGTCGAAGTGCCGCGAGCCGTTCTCGTCGCTGTAATCGATGCGGCCGGCGAGCGTCTTGTGGCTGCAGTGCTCGCTCCAGGTCTGCGCGATCGTTTCCAGTTCGACGTCGGTCGGTTCGCGTCCCAGGCCGCGGTAGTGAGCCTGGATCGTGCGCATCTCTTCGAGCGACAGGCTCAACTGACCCTCGCGGCTGGTGCGCAGCAGCGCGTCGTCGTCGAGTTCACACACCGGGATCCGCTGCAGCGCGAACGTGTAGGGCGTGCCGACGGAGAGGCGGTCCATTTCGAGCGGGCCGGCGACGACCTCTTCGATCGCGTCGTTGGCCAACACCTTGGCCGAGAGCGCGGCAATTTGCGCGTCGTCGAGCCCCGTGATCCAGTATTTGCGAATGGTGCGGACGGCCGACGCTCCGATGTCGAGGTCGTGAAGCGCCGCCAATGCGCTGTCGGCCACCGGGTCCATCACGCCGGGCTTGGGCAATACGTGCACCAGTCGGGCGCCGGCGACGGGGGCTTCGTCAAGTGTCGAGTCGCCGACCGGCGCGATGATGGTGCGTTCGACCACGGCGTCGCAGAGCAACTCTTCGGCAGCGCGCCGCGCCTTGAAGACGTCGATGTCGCCTTCGATCAAGTATCCTTGCGCGGCGACCACGTCGACGTGTTCGCCGCCGAGTCCCAGATCGCAGGCGTCGGCCTTGGTATGACCGGCGAGGCGATCGTGCCGCCGGTCGACCGGGTAGACGTCAATTTCCCAAAGCATCGCGGCTGTCCTTTCCTTTGGACAACAGTTGGCGGAGCGTGTCGGCGTCGCCCTGCTGCAGAGCTTCGCGTGCCGTGTGGATGACGGCGTCGAACGCGTCGATACCGGCCAACACGTTCTCGCGATTGCTCATGAGGATTTGTACCCAAAGCTCGGCGTCGCCGGCCGCCGTGCGTGTCGTATCACGAAATCCGCTCGCTGCCAACGGGCGGTATTCCTGGGGGAGCGCGGCGGCGAGTCCGCCGGCAATCAGGTGAGGCAGGTGGCTGGTGATCGCCAACGCCCGATCGTGCTCCTCCGGTGTGAGCTGTACGACCTCGGCACCGAGCAGGGACCAAAACCGCCGCGCGTCGACCAGCGCCGTGGGGTTGGTCGCGGCCGTGGGCGTGACGACGACCGTACGGCCGGCGAACAGATTGGCCTTGGCGGCCGCGGGACCGCGACGCTCGCCACCGGCAAGCGGATGACTGCCGATGAAGCGGTTTCCGGGTGGTAACTGGGCCTCGGCCGCGGTGACGATATCAACCTTTGTGCTGCCGGCGTCGGTGATCAGCGCTACCGTTGGACAAGCCGAGGCTGCCCGCACGACATGTTCGACGATGTTAGCGACGGGCGAGGCAACGACGACGACGTCAGCGTCGGCGACCCCCTGTTCAAGCTCGGTCGTCGTGGAAGTGACGGTACCAGCGGCCTCGGCTTCGTCGAGACTCGCCTGGCGTCGGCCAATCCCGATGACGTGCCGCGCCAGATTCCGAGCGAGCAGTGTCTTGCCGATCGATCCGCCGATCAGCCCTACGCCTACGATCGCCACCGTCTGATACGGGGGTGCGGCAGACCCAGGGGTGGCACCGTCGAAGACAGGCATGGGGGTCGGTCGGGGCTCCAGACACGTTGTGTGACAACGGCAAGGCCCGGACGGGCGCTCCACCGAACACGAATGCACTCAGGCGGCGGCATTGTAGCATTCCCGCGGCGGCATTGTGGAGGGGGCAGTGCTCAGAGGACAATTAACCGGCGGCATTATCCGGCGGCATTGTCCCGGGGGCATTGTCCCGGGGGCATTGTCGACGCGCGTTCCGGGTGGCGGTGATATCTGGCGCTTGAGCATCTTCGGCGAGCGGGCATTTTCGTCGGCGGGGCGTTTTGTTGCTACCCACACCCGCGTCGCCCGCCGGCTGCCGTGGAACGCCTCTGCACACTTCGCCGATTTTGACGTAGCGGCGGTCGGCGTACAATACTCGGCATACAAATGGGGAGCCGGGGCGTTCAGGTGACGGTGCGGGGAATTCCGAGCAATGGCACTAGGTGGCGAGTTATCGCGAGCGCAGTTGGCCTCGCTCTTCGGGCGGCTGGCCACGGCACTTGAAGCGGGGGTTGACATTCGGCGCGTCTGGCGGCGCGAAGCGGAAGGCCGCGGTGGCAGCCGACTGCGGCGACAGTTCTCCCGGATGTCCGAGCAGTTGGCCGAGGGGCAGGCGTTGGCCGACGCCCTGGCGGAGATGGACGGGTTGTTTCCCGAGATGGCCCGACAACTGCTCATCGTCGGCGAACAGACCGGCACGCTGCCGGCGGTGCTGCGGAAGCTGTCGTCACACTATGACCACGAGGTCCGCACGATCCGCGTGTTTCGCGCGGCGATCTTCTGGCCGCTGTTGCAACTGGCCGCGGCGATCGCCGTGATCGGCCTGGTGATCTGGATCCCCGAGTTCATCGCCGGTCCGAACGGTGCGATCGACATCCTCGGTTTCGGCCTCGTGGGAACGCGCGGGCTGGCGATTTATTGCGGCATCGTGGCGGCGGCTGTTGCGGCCGTTTACTTCCTCGTGCGCTCGATTGCCAGGGACAAGCCCTGGGCGCGGCCGATTCTTGCCCTTGTGCGGCGCACTCCGGTCATTGGCGACGCGATCGAAACGATGGCATTGTCGCGGTTGGCCTGGGCGCTGCAGTTGGCACTCGACGCCGGCGTGGAAACGCGGCGTGCGCTGCGGCTGGGAATTTCGGCGGCCAAGTATCCGCCCTACCAGGCGGTCGCCGATCAGGTGACGACGTCGATCCGCCGCGGCGAGGAAATCACGACGGCGCTCGAATCGGCCGATGTGTTTCCGCGCGAGTTTCTCGACGCCTGCGACGTGGGCGAGCGCAGTGGTCGGCTACCGGAAACGCTCGGTCAACTCTCCGAGCAGTACGAAGCGAAGGCCCAACACCGCATGGCGGCGGTCGCCGTGGTGGCCGGCTTTGCCGTCTGGGGCCTGGTGGCCGTGTTTATTATCGTGATGATCTTCCGCCTGTTCAGCTTCTACGTCGGCATTCTGGAAGATCCCTTCAGCGTGTGAACCGGCATTCCATCGGGAATGCATCGTCGCCGGCCGGCGCTCACGCCGCCCAGTGGGTTGATTCCTCTTCGGGTACTTCCTCGGCGTCGAGGGCCGCCAGATCAGCCGGCGCAAAGAACCGACCGATGAAGAGCCGCACGGGCACGAGCAGGGCGATGAAGATGGGAAAGAGGATGCCGAGGCTCGTGCTCTTGATGATCCAGAGAGCGGCGAGGCAGACGAATTGTATCGACGTGAAAATATGGATTGTGCGACGGGGCACTCGTCGGATGTAGTGCGTGACCGGATAAAGGTCGGGATCGCGAATCCAGAGGCTGAGCCGTTCGAGGAACTGATTCCCCGCGATTGACACGACGCCCATGAAGAGAAACAGGCCGTAGAGCACCGCCATCGGAATGAAGCGCAGCCAGTAGAGCAGCAACAGGGAAAGTCCCAGCAGCACGTGGATCGCCAGGCCCGTGACGCGATTTTCGCGGACGTAGATGATGCGCTGGCGGGTTTCGCCGCCGGGGACGACGACGTCTTCGACCGTCGCCAGCGAACCGATGTGATTGAGCGAGCGCACGGAGGCGGCGACCAGCCAGGGCAGGCCGAACAGGGAGCATACCCCCATCAGCAGTCCGACGATGGCCAGGTCGAGGTGATAGGCCGGTCCTTTTTGCAGGTGGTGGTCGGGGTTGTTTACGATTCGGGCCGTGATGTTTTGAACGAGGTACATCAGGATCGTGACGATCAGCGCGGGGACGACGGCGGCCAGTCGCACCCAGGTGGGGGCGGCCCACAAATCGACGGTCCAGGCCCGGCCGCTGGTTGTTTGAAACGATTCGGGAGCCGGCAGCAGGTCGATGTTGACCTCGTGTAGCCAGATCGAGACGGCGGTCATGGCGGCCAGGGCGATTGCGGGACCGAAATCGGCGAGGAACTCGCGAATTCGCGGGCGAAGATAATAGCTGCGGCGAAATCGCGACAGACTCGTGGCAATGTAAAACGTTCCCAGGGCGAGCAACAGCGACAACAACGCCGTGTCGTGGTGTTTCTTGACGTCGAGTTCCTCAAAGATGTGCGCGAGCGCTTCGATTGCTTCGTAGATAAAGATCAACGAGATCAAGGCGGCGAAGATTTCATCCGTGAATCGGGTGAAATGCCGCATCAAGCAACTGGCGTCGGTGACGGCTAACAGGACGAGCATGATCGCGGACCAGAGACCGATCCAGCCGTACGTGGGCAAGAAGGGGATGTCGAGACCGGCGCAGAATCGATAGAGAACACCGGTGAAGACCAGCAGCGGGCCGGTGCCGGCGAGGATGATCAACGGTTGCCCGCCTAGCAACGCAAACGCGATACCGCCAAACGCCGAGGCGACGATCATCTCGACGGCGCCGATGTCGCCTTCGGTGAGCACGGCCATGACGCCGCCAAACGTGGCCGCAGGAGCCAGACAGGCAAAATAGAGAAAGATGGTCGAACCGATACACTTGCTGCTGAGGCCGTCGCGAAAGTCACTGAGGTATTGAGGAAGGCGGCGGGCGATGTCCTGGCGGAGGCCGCCGGCAAAGCGGCCAGTGTACGTGAGGCCGTCGGGGCGCAAGCGCGGGGTGGTGATCGCGGGCGCCGTTCTCGACGTGAAACGATCGAGCGCCGCCAACAAGTCCTCGCCGGAACGCGCCACCCGCATTTCATAGCGGAATTCGTCGTCGGACATGAGCCGCGCGACGTGCGCCAACGTGTCGAGGTGCTGCGCGGCCGAGTCGGGCGGACCGAGCAGAAAGAAAAGAAACTGCGTGGGGATGCCGTCCGGTGCCCCGAGGTTGACGGGCCGCGCCAGCCTGACGACGACCACGACCTGTTGGTCGATCTTGTCCAGGTAGGCGTGCGGGATCGCCACGGCATTGCCGATCGCCGTGGGCGCCAGCTTTTCCCGCGCCAGTAGCGCCGCGGTGACGTCGTCGGCCGCGGCGGCCGGGAGCACGCCCGTCGTCACCATTCGCCGGACCGTGGCGTGGATCGTCGACGTGATGTCCGAGGCAGCCACGTCGAGCACGACGCAACCCTGTTCGATGGCTTCTCGAATTTGCTTCATCTGTCTGCTGCGACAGCTCGCCTGCGCAGGATATCTCGGTTGTCGCCTGGTCGTGAACCACGCGGGTGGTCACGTGTCACGCGCGGCGGGTGCAACATCGAGTCGAGGCGGTGAACCGTTGTGGCCGCGACTCGAACGCGAGACATCCCTGCCCCTCGGCGGCGCGATGATTGGGGGCAGAGGCTCCGAGTATGTCATCAACGGCCGGGCAAATCAAACCGTCGCGTCGATCGCGTCATCGCTCAGGTTAACAGATCCGTTGTGCCTGACAGCGGACGAGAAACTGCGCCGGCGCGCGCGCATGCCAACGATTATGACGTTTTTGTCGCCGAATCGCTGAAGACCGGTGGGCGGCTTGGCCGATGTCATTGGTGGGCGTCGCTAGTTCTGCAGCGACGACCGACGACATCAGAATTTGAATTGATGAGGCTGGAGCCAGACGGCCAGGCAATCGGCTGCAACCCGATCAAAGTGGGTTCGACTCCCACCGGCCTCTCTCAACGGCGGACGCTACGGCGACCCGCCGTTTTTCATTGGCCGACGAGTTTCAGCGCGGCCGGGTAGTTCAACGGGGCACGTGATTTGGGGCCGCCACATATCTTGTGGGGCCAGCTCAGTGCGTGCAGCGCTGTGCTTGTTCGGCGATGTCGAGGCCCACCTCATTGCTCCATGCCGCAAGCAGCCGGGCGTAGACGGGACCCGGGGCGCCGCTGCCAATCGGTTGCCCGTTGAGGCGGCAGCAGGGGAGCAGGCAATACGGGGTGCTGGTGAGCAGCAACTCGTCGGCGGCCGCCAACTCGTCCAGGAGCAGAGGGCGGGCCGTCCATCCGAGGCCCATTCGGTCGGCCAATTCGCGCACCTCGGCCATGCTGATGCCGTGCAGCACGTCTGTCTCTGGCGGGCTGACGAGCGTGTTGTCACCGCAAACGGCCACGATGTTGGCCGTCGACGTCTCGTTGACGAAGCCCGCCTCGTCGAGCAGGAGCGCCCGGGCGCCGGGTTCACTGTGAGCGGCTTGTTGGTCAGCGAGGTAGTAGTGCATGCGACTGCGGCACTTCATCTCGCGGGGCCAGCACCGGGGCGACACCTGCGCCACGCCGGTCGTCCGCAGTGGCTGCCCAGTGCCGTACTTGTCAGCCCAGAGCCGAAACGGCAGCGGAAACGTGTGGACGCAGACCGTGGGCCCTGACGACTCAGCGGTCGAACGGTAGCTGGCGTACGGCCCCGGCGTGGCGAAAATTGTCACGCCCAGGTCCGTATCGCAGGATTGCTCGGTGACCGCCAGCGGGTGATTGTGGGCGACGACTTGATCGACGGCCTGCCGCACCTCGTCGAGCGAGACGGCGTCTGCCAGACCGACCAGCTCGAGCGAGCGGGCGAAACGGCTGAGGTGATCGGCGAGCCGAAACACGCTGCCCCTGAATGTCCGCAATTGTTCGCTCACGGTGGCGCCGAGCACAAAACCAGTGTCTGTGGGCGAAACGGCCACGTCGGCCTGGGAAAGGATCTTGCCATTGAGGAACGCGCAGGGGGAAGTCATGACCGCATTATAGGCGGCGACAACCGTCGGCGACGAGGAGGGGTGCGGTAGGAGGGGGGCGGCGGGCTGAGGGTGCGACAAGCGGCCCCTACGGCGCGAGCGGCTCGACGGTCGGCGTCGGCATTGCCACGGTGACGGGCTGGCGCGGTCGTTCGACGACAACTTCCCCGGTTGGCACGGACATCAATTGGCGGATGGCCTGGCGAACGCGGGCGTCGGCGACGTAGTCCTGCCAATCGTGCGACTTGCCCACCGGGCAGGTGACGTTGATCGAGTGATACTTCATGAGGTCGTCGCCGAGCTGGGCGCGGCAGGCCAACCCGGTGTCGCCAAGAGCCTGCGGCCCGCGACTGCGCAGCCCCCACAATAGCGGATACCAGTGCAGCACGCGGTCGGATTGATTGGTGGTGACGAGCATCGATTCGACGTACGGCATGGCGTCGCCGCAGCGCATTCCTGGCAGCAGCCAGTTGTTGCTCATGGCGGCTCCTAAGAGCACGCCACGTACGGGACCGGACCGCGCGGGCTGGCGGGTCGCCAGATCGTCGAAGGCAACCGCGGCAAGCCGGGCACCGTAGCTGTGGCCGATGACGTTGACGATCGCGTCGGCCGGCAGGGTGGAAATAAACTGTGCCAGGGCGGGGCCATAGCAGTCGCTGCGGGTTGCCTTGACGCGAACGTCGTTCAGCGGACCGCCGGCGACGCGACCGGCGGGCCAGGTGAAAGCGATCAATTCGCCGCCGACGTGCGGATCGTCGAGCCCCAGGATGCAGGCCACGCGGCGCGCCGTGCTCTTGGCGGTGCCCATGTCGACTTGATTGCCGTGGACGTAGATAGTGAACACGGGCGTGTGATCGGCGGTCGTGACAAAATCAGTTGCATCGGACACATGCCACTGATTCGCCTGCAAGCGCCAAAACTT
>JAGQPT010000292.1 GCA_020426575.1 Planctomycetales bacterium | reverse complement strand
GTGTTTTTGACGATGTAGTCAACAATGTACGTGGGCGTGTAATAGACGCCGCCGGCCTTCTTGACCTCGGGCTTCTCCTCGACGACGGCCCGATGCCCCTTGGTGAGCCGAATCACGCTGCCGAGGAATTGCTCGTAAACCTGACCGAGGATGTCGGCGGGAAAGACCGAGAATTCGTAGGGGCTTTCAGGGTAGTAGAGGTGGCCGATGATCTCGCGCAGCGGTCTGTCATCGATCGTGAGCGAAAGCGTGAGTTGGTCGGGCGGCTCGGTGCGTCCCTTTTCGTAGTGGAAGTGAAACAGGCCCGAGTTGTAGCGATCGTCGGCCTGCTCAAAAACCTGGACGAGTCGCGGATAAATGTTGTTGCCGTTGGTCAGTCCGCGCAGCCGATCGACCGGTTCGATGCCGCGATCCTCGCAGATACGCAGGAAGATGATGCGGTCGACGGTCCGTTGTACGGCGAAGTTGAGCTCCCGCTGAGAAAGCTGTGGATTTCGCAGGGCAATGTTGCGCGCCAGCAGGTTGCGCCAGCTCTCAATTTCCTTGAGAAACTCCTTGTCGACCTCGGCCGTGCCACGTTTCTTTTTGTGCGTTTCGGCGTACTTGTCGAACGACCCCTTGAGGACGGAGTCTCGGGAAAAGACGTCGGCGACCTCGTCCCAGCGCTCGACGTAGTCGGTGTACGTCAAGTAGAGCGTACGGCCTTTCGACGCCTTGTCCGTTTTGGTGGGTCGGTAGGTGAGGCAGTCGTAAACGGCGAATTCCTCAAAGTCCGTGAGGATGCTCAGCGGCAGTTTGGCTGTCCAGGCGTAGCGACGCAGTTGAAACGCGGGGCTAATGTCGTCCTTGAGATTGACCGACGGTTTCTTGGCCTCGACGAAGAACTTGCGCGTGCCCCCGACGCGAAAGCAGTAGTCGGGGGCCCTACTGGAGCCGCCCACTTTGATTGCATCTTCGTGGATGACGTCTTTGTATGCCTCGGCGTATCCCTGCTCGTTGTCGACGTCCCATCCGAGCGCCTTGAAGAACGGGTCGAGGAATTCGCGGCGCAGTTGCGTCTCGTTGTAGCTGGCCGAGGCGTAGCTGTCGCGATGTCGCTCGAATCGCTCAACGAGTTGCTGAATCATCTGCGGTGCTGCCACCGATCACTCCCCAAAATAGATATTACACCATGATAAAGGAACGATATTTGCGACCACTTGTTGGGCGTCCCCGCTTTCGACGGCGCAGCACCGGCACGCGTGGCACGCCGGAAAAGGGGACAGGCACCGTGTGGCTTTCTTTTGCGCTGAGTTCTGCGCGCTCGCGGCACGGAGCCAGTCCCCTTTTCCGGCTCACGCAAACTTTTTCTCCACGTACAACTCTGTGTCTTCCTCCGTGTGCTCCGTGCCCTCCGTGGTTAATCTTCCTTTGGGCGCGGCCGGTTGTCGCGCTGTGTTGATCTTTTGTCAACGCGTTCACATCTCCTTCAGCACGGCGAGGACTTGTTCGTCGTGGCCGTCGACCTTGACGCTCTTCCAGACCTTGTGGACCTTGCCCGCGGCGTCGAGGATGAACGTGGAGCGGCGGATGCCCATCGACTTCTTGCCGAAGCGGACCTTCTCGCCCCAGGCGCCGTACTTCTCGGCGACCTTGTGATCGGGGTCCGCCAGCAGCGGGAAGTTGAGTTTGTACTTGTCGCGGAACTTGTCGTGGCTCGCGGCCGAGTCGGGGCTGATGCCGAAGACCTTCGCGCCGAGCTTCTTCAGCTTGCTCGAGGCGTCGCGGAACGAGCAGGCCTCGCGGGTGCAGCCCGGCGTGTCGTCCTTGGGATAGAAATAGAGCACGATCGGCTGGCCCAACTCGTCGGCCAACTTGACCTTGCCGCCTCCGTCGCTGGCGAGCGTGAACAGCGGCGCTTTTTTTCCAACCTCGACCCAATCGGCCATCAGCGATTTCTCCTTTCCAAGTGCATTGGTAAACGTTGCGGTGTGGCAAACGTTTTTCGGTGGTACCGGTGCCCCGTCGTGCCCCGGTCGGCGCGTGCTAACTCGAAGCACTGGGCGGTATTATATCGCCCCGACGCGCACAACCCAGGGGGCGACGTCGTTGCGCGGCTGAACCGCCGGGAACTCGATTCACCGGGAAATAACGAACCGCTGCTCGGCACTGGCTGTCATTTCCGTGTAGAATGAAAATCGTCACACGTCTACACACGTCACCCGGTCCCCTTGAGGAACAGCCTGTGCCCCAACAGTCGGTTCAGCAGAGCTCCGCCCGGTCGTCTCAGAACGGCCGTAGCCTTGAGCTCGCGCTGGCGGCGGCCCGCACCGCAGACGAAAACCGCGGGACGGACATCGTGATTCTCGACACCCGGGAGGTGACTCCCATCTTCGACTACTTCGTGCTGGCGACGGGTACGAGTCGGCGTCAGTTGCACGCGATCAGCGAATCGATCGACGACGTGCTGGAGAAAGAGCTCGGCGACCGCCGACTTGGCATCGAAGGCTACGACGAAGCGAGCTGGATTCTGCTCGACTACGGCAACGTGGTGGTGCACATCTTCACGGACGAGGCGCGGCAGTATTACGACCTCGAACAACTGTGGTGCGAGGCCAAAACCGTGCCGTTCGATCCGCAGCAGCGCGAGTCGCTCTCGGCCTGACGTGCGTCGCCCACGGCCACGCAGAAGCCAGTGGCGCGAAATTCTCGTCGCGCCAGCGGTCGCTCCGCGCCCCCTGTTCGTCACGGCCTGATCCTGGCACACTAGTGCGGCCGGGTGCCGTGCGTCGCCGCGGCCTTTCGCTGGACACCTTCCCGGTCACGCACCCAACGCCTCGTCGTGTCGTCATACCATCGAGGAGTGTTGTGCCGTCGTGGTTTGACGTTTCCCTGACACTGGGCCGTACCGTGAAACGGGCGAGCGGATGAACACGATATCGATACTGCGGCAGCGATTCTCCCACGCCTTGGCCGCGCTCTTGGATGAGCCAGCTGATTCGGCCGCCGTGTGTGAGCTGGTCGACATGGTGCGGCGCAGCCAGGATGCCAAGTTCGGCGACTACCAGGCCAACTGTGCAATGCCGTTGGGCAAACGGCTGGGTCGGCCACCACGCGACGTGGCGACCGAACTCGTCGAGCGACTCGACATCGACGACCTCTGCGAACCGGCGGAGATTGCCGGGCCGGGGTTCATCAACCTGCGGCTGCGCGACGCGGCGCTGGTCGACGCGCTTGCCGCCGCCGTGGTCGATGAGCGGCTCGGCGTGGCGCCGGCCGAGCGACCACGAACATTCGTGATCGATTACTCGGCGCCGAACGTGGCCAAGCCAATGCACGTCGGGCACATCCGCTCGACCGTGATCGGTGACAGCCTGAGCCGCACGCTGCGCTTTCTCGGCCATCGGGTCGTCACCGACAATCACGTCGGCGACTGGGGCACCCAGTTCGGCATGATCCTGTTCGGCTACAAAAACTTTCGCGACGAGTCGGCGTACCAGGCGTCGCCCGTGACGGAACTGGCGCGTTTGTACCGCCTGGTGAATCAACTCGTCGGCTACCACGCGGCGGTGGCGCGGTTGCCCGAAGCGCGGGCCGAGGCCGAGCGGCTGCAGGCATCCGCGGCAGCGGCGCAGCATGCGCCCGTCAGCGCCGATAAGAAAGAGGCGAAGCAACAGAAGAAGGCGCTGCAGAAACTTCGCTCGCAAGCCGACGACCAGGCCAAGGTGGTTGCGGCGCTGGAAGCAACCATTGCCGGCGTCGAGGGCGATCCGCAGCTCGAGCGACTGGCCGCTGAGTATCCCGACGTCGGCGCCCGCGCCCTGGCCGAGACGGCGAAGCTGCACGCCGGCGACGCGGAAAACCTGCGGCTGTGGCACGAGTTCGTGCCGCTGTGCCTGGAAGACATCGAGCGCATCTACCGGCGGCTGGGCGTGACGTTCGACGAAACGCTTGGCGAGAGTTTCTATCACGAGAGGCTGCCCGGCGTGGTGGCGTCGCTGCGCGAAAGAGGACTGGCGACCGACAGCGACGGGGCGGTCTGCGTGTTCCTTGACGGGTTCGACACGCCGATGATCGTCGAGAAACAGGACGGGGCGTTTCTCTACGCCACGACCGACCTGGCCACGATCGCCTACCGCATGGAGCGTTGGTCGCCCGACGCGATTCTCTACGTCGTCGATCATCGGCAGAGCCTGCACTTCGAACAGCTCTTCGCCACCGTGCGGCTGTGGGGCTTCGACGGCGTCGAACTCGAACACGTCGGCTTCGGCACGGTGATGGACACGTCGGGCAAGCCGTACAAGACGCGCAGCGGCGATACGGTCGGGCTGGAATCGCTGTTGGACGAGGCGGTCCAGCGGGCCCTGAAGATCGTCAGCGAGAATGACGACGCCAAGCCGGGCGGCGCGACGCTGGACGCCGCCACACGGGCCCAGGTTGCCGAGACCGTCGGCATCGCCGCGCTCAAGTACGCCGACTTGTCGCAGAACCGCGAGAGCGACTACGTCTTCAGCTACGACAAGATGCTGGCGATGAACGGCAACACGGCGACGTACATGCAGTACGCCTACGCCCGGGTGCGGAGCATCTTTGCCCGCGGCGAAGTCGACGTCGAGGCGCTGCGGGCCAGCGACGCAGGCGTCGCGCTTGCCGAGCCGGCCGAACGAGCCCTGGCGTTGGAGATCCTGCGTTTCAGCGAAGCGCTCGACGCGGTGGTGGCCGACTACCGCCCGAACCAACTCACGGCATACTTGTTCGACCTGGCAGGGCGCTACTCGACGTTCTTCGAACAATGCCCGGTGCTCAAGGCGCCGGATGCGGAAACGCGCGCGAGCCGCCTGCTGCTCTGCGACCTGACGGCCCGCACGATCGCCCAGGGTCTTGAACTACTTGGGATCCGGGTGGTGGAGAAGATGTAGGGGGCGGGGACGGCGAATCGTGAAATGGCCGCTACGTCTTTTTGGACGAAGCGCGCTTGCGAGACCACTAATCTTGTTGCAATACGGCGCTTCGGACTAAATCGGTTTCGTTTTGCATATCGAGCCTTACTGCCATACATTGTCTCCCTTCATTCAAGTGCGGCTGCATCAATCTCTGCTGGTGAAAAACCGATTTGTTCGAGACAACTCATCGCTGCGTTTCGAATTGCGTGCCAGTGTGGATCGCGCTCTACAAGATATTGAGTGTCACCGCTCGTTGAAACTTCGTGGAAATGTTTGTCGAGCACGGTACCAAAGGCGAGAATCGCGTCCCGACGTGCTTTATCGACCGAGGAAAGGGGGCCTCCATCTTGCACGTAACGCACTGCGTTGGCCGCATCTTCAAGCAGATCACTCGGCGACAGGTAACGGTCCATTGTTGCGTGTAAGATGTACCTTCGCTGAGCCGTGATGCTGGCGATGGGTGCCAAATACGCAAGTGGAAATGAGCCCATATACGCAGAGTGTGGCTTGGAGAATGTGACTACCAGACATTGGTCTTGGTCGACATCTACGACTACCGCCCCCCGTACACTCCCCTCTCACGCCTTTTGGGCGGTGCGGCCTTTTTGGCCGCCGGGGCGTTTGCCGCCATTGGACTGCTCGAAGCGGCCGAAGATCATGCGGCCGGCTGAGGTCTGCAGCACGCTGGTGACGGTGATCTCGACCGTCTCCTGCACGTGGTCGCGGCCCGACTCGACGACGATCATCGTGCCGTCGTCGAGATAGCCGACGCCCTGGCCGGGCTCTTCGCCCGCCTTGACGATCATCACGTCGAGTTTTTCGCCCGGCAGGTAGACCGGCTTCAGCGCGTTGGCGATCTGGTTGAGGTTGATCACGTCGACGCCGTGCAGGCGGGCCACCTTGTTGAGGTTGAAGTCGTTCGTGATCACCTTGCCTTCGAGGTGCTTGGCCAGCAGCACGAGCTTGAGGTCGACCGGCTGGCCCTGGAACTCGGGCAGATCGCGGTCGAAGATGTCGAGATCGACTTCGGCGTTGTTGCGCAGGCGGTTGAGAATGTCGAGGCCACGGCGGCCGCGGCTGCGACGCAGCTTGTCCGAGCTGTCGGCGATGCCCTGCAGTTCGCCGATCACGAAACGGGGGATCACCAACTGGCTGTCGAAGAGCTTGGCCTCGACGACGTCGGCGATACGGCCGTCGATGATCACGCTGGTATCGAGCACGTAGGGCTTGCGGCCCTTCATCTCCTTGACGAACTCGACGTAGGGGATGATGAAGCGGAAGTCGCCGCGTGTCTGTAACAGGAAGCTCACGAGGGAGTAGCAGATGACGGCCCCGATCAACATCTGCACGGCGTTGCGCTGGGCCTCGTTGATGATCCAGATGCCCAGGGCCAGGCCGGCGACATAGGTGAGGAAAAGCCCCACGATCGTGCCGAAGATAATCGACGTGAGCGTGCCGAAGAGCTTTTCCCGGTAGAAGTAGTCGAGGGCGACGACGATGATCGCGCCGGCGGTGGTGAGCGCGACGACCATGGCCTCGGAGGTGCCGGCTGGCAGGATGCCGGGTCGACGGAACAACTGGATCGAGAGGCTGCTGGCGGCGATGATGAAGGCGACGCGCAGGATCACCAGCGGCAGCGCGTCCTTGTACGTGTCCAAAGACCGCCACAGGCGTCGCAACGGGTGATTGGGCGACTCCGGCATAACGCGCTATGTCCAATCGAGGCAATGGGATCGCGCCGAGACGCGGGAACACCGTCCAGCTTTACCGCGATCCGCGCAAAAAGCCGACAACTCACTCATTGTAGTCGAGTGGGCCGGGGAAGCTAGGGAGCGGCCTTTTCTTCGACGATTCGGGCGTACTGCCGCAGGACGTAGCGGTCGGTCATGCCGGCTACGTAGTCTGCCACGGTGCGGGGAATGCCGACGTGCTGGCCCCGGATCAGGTAGGCAGGCGGCAGCAGATCGCTGTGCCGGCAGAGGTGATCGAACACGCGTCGCAACTTATCTTGCGCCGGTTCAATCTGGGCCCGCACCCGGGTGTGTCGGTAGACGCGCTTGAGGAGAAACGCTTCGAGTTCCTGTTTCCGTCGGGCAAGACCCTCGCTGACGCGGACGAGCACGGGGTGAGGATGCACGTCGCGGGCCGACTTGATGCCGGCCTGGCGAATCCGCAGCCGCGACGTTTCGACCAGGTCGCTCACCTGCCAGTCAATCAATTCGTGAAGCACGAGCATCGCAAGTTGTCGCTGGTCGTCCGGGTCGCCGTGTTCGGCGACGCGCTCGCGCGCCTGTTGCCAAAGCGGCACTTCAAACAATTCATCGAGCGTTAACAATCCGAGTTCCAGCGCGTCGTCGGCGTCGTGGGTGTCGTAGACGATGCTGTCAGCAGCATCGACGACCTGGGCTTCGAGCAGCGCGCTGGGCGGTCCAGCGGACTTGGCGATCCGAGCCCGCTGGCAATCGAGAACTTCGCACGAGAGGTTCAATCCGGGAATGCCGGCGTAGCGCTGTTCGAGAAGCTGAACGACGCGAAGCCCCTGCTGGTTGTGGGAGAAGCCACCGTGAGTGGCGAGGCACTCGTTGAGGACGCGTTCGCCGGCGTGGCCGAATGGCGGATGGCCGAGATCGTGCATCAGCGCCAGCGCTTCGATGAGGTCTTCGTTGAGCCGCAGGGCCCGGCCGATGGTGCGGGCGACCGAGGCGACTTCGAGCGTGTGGGTAAGCCGGCTGCGGTGGTGATCGCCTGGCTCGCCGGTGAAGACCTGTGTCTTGTGGCTGAGCCGGCGAAAGGCCGAGCTGTGGACGACTCGATCGCGGTCGCGCTGGAATGGCCCGCGAAACGGGTGCGGCGGTTCGGCGTGAACGCGACCGACCGATTCGGCGCTGTGCATGGCATACGGGGCGAGCAAGGCGTGTTCGCGATGGGCGATCTCGCTCGGACAGACGGCGTCCGCCGTGCGCACGCCGTCAGGTGGCGACGGTGCGCCTTGCGGTTGTTGTTCGTCGGCTGGTTCGTTGGGAGTCACGGTTTCGCCCCTGACGTGCGAAGACGAGTGCAGGCCGCGGCAGCGATCACGATTGTCGGTCCGCACAGTCGTCGGCCAGCGTCGTCGAAAGCAGTTGCCAGAGTTCGTCGAGCGCTTGGGGGATGACGCGGATGCCGGCCGTGGCGGGCATGAAGTTGACGTCGCCGGACCAACGGGGCACGACGTGCCAGTGGAGATGGCCGGGCAGTCCGGCGCCGGCGACACGGCCGAGGTTCAAACCGACGTTGAAGCCTTCGGCGTGCATGGTGTCGGCGAGGATCTGGGTGGCGCGGGTGACGAGGCGCATGAGGGCGAGGTGTTCGTCGTCGTCGAGTTCGTCGATCCGCCCTTTGTGCGTGAGCGGCGCGATGAGCAGGTGGCCGTTGTTATAGGGAAAGCGATTGAGGATGCAGACCGCCTCGGGACGACGGACGACGAGCAGGTTTTCGCGGTCGCGCGACTCGGCTGCAACGCGGCAGATGAAGCAGTCGTGATCGGCGCCGTCGGCCCAGCGGCGCTCGACGTCGTCTTCGGTCGTCAGCACATCGCCCTGACCTTGCACGTAGGCCAATCGCCAGGGGGCCCACAGTCGTTGCTCGTCCAAGGGATGGCTCTCCGGCTAGTTCACGGCTGGTCGCAGGGGGCGGATGACGTGCGAACGGCGAGCGAATCGCCCGATCGCGAGTCGCTCTTATCCTATGCGACCAACACCGGATCGACAATTGACGCGGTTAAGCGCGGAGATTGGAAGACGCCACAGGTCTTAGCCGACCAGTTGCCAGACGATCACGCCGAGGCCCAGGGGGATGCACCAGTAGGCGAAGTAATGGAGCCGGCCGTGCCGCAGCCAATTGAGCAGCCAGCGCAGTGCGAACACCCCGACCAGGAACGAGACAAACATGCCGGTGAGCAGGTAGGTCCAGGAGGTGTGTACCGGCGCGTCGGAGGTGACGAATTCAAGCGTTTCCAGAGTGCAGGCGCCGGCGACGGCAGGCAGCATCAACAGGAAGCTGAACGTGGCGGCCGCGTCGCGTCGCAGGCCCACGGCCAGGCCCGCTGAGATCGTGATCCCGCTACGGGAGATGCCCGGCAGTACGGCAATGGCCTGTGAGAGGCCGATCTTCCAGGCCCGGCCGGCGCCCATGTTGCGCTCGGTCCACTCGCCCACCGGTAACCGCGATGCCAGCAGCAGCACGACGCCAGTGACGATCAGCAGACAGCCGGCCAGCAGCGGATTTTCCAGCGCGCCTTCGAAATAGCGCTTCATCAACAGACCGACGACGACGGCCGGCAGCGTGGCGAGAACGATCCAGCCGGCCAACCGACGATCGTCACCGAGCATCCGCCAGACGCGCGACCAGTAGACCGTGAGCGTGGAAACCAACGTGCCAAGGTGCAAGAGGATGTTCACCTCGACGACGTCGGGAAGTTGGCGGCCGTAGCAGGCCTCGAACAGCGCCGCCACGATCACCAGGTGTCCCGACGAGCTGACGGGGAGGAACTCGGTGAGCCCCTGGACGATGCCCAGGATGATCAGATCGATAAGGTGCATGGGCTCTGGAACTGCGGCGGTCAATTGCCCCGCGGGCCGTGGCAGCACTGGGTTAGCGGTCGGTTGCCGCGAGCGCGTTTCGGGCGAAGCGCGGTGCTGCGATAAGTACGATCGGTCGAGGCGAAGCGCCGTCTTGGGCAATATAGCTCGCTGATTTTGCCGAGTGGCGGTTGTAGCGATTGCGTCGGCAGGATCGGCGGTGCCGCACCGAGTCGGCGCTTTCGGCACCGCGCCAGAGTTGTTAAGCTACTCGACCAACCCCCCCTCCCCCGTCAATCCCTCCTGCCTTGCCGAGCGATCCATGAAGTATTTCGTCTGGGGCACGGTCGCCCTGCTGGTCATCGTGCACCAAGATATCTGGTTTTGGGACGACCCGACGCTGGTTTTCGGATTCATGCCGATTGGCCTGCTCTGGCACGTGGGGATCTCGATCGCGGCCGGCGTGACGTGGTTTCTGGCGACGAAATACTGCTGGCCCAAGCTGATCCGCGACGAGGTGATCGACGCCGAAGGGGGAGCGTCATGATGTCCCCCGACCTCATCCCGCTGTGGATCATCGCGGGATACCTTTTGTTACTGTTGTGCCTGGGCGGTGTGGCCAGTCGGCTGTTTCGTGGCACGAGCCAGGACTACATGCTCGCCAGCCACTCGATCGGTCCTTTCCTGCTGCTGATGTCGGTCTTCGGCACCACGATGACGGCCTTTGCGCTGGTCGGCTCGACTGGTGAAGCGTATCGCGAAGGAATTGGCGTCTACGGCATGTTGGCCTCGTCGAGCGGCATCGTCCATTCGCTCTGCTTCTTTGTCATCGGCATCAAGCTCTGGTCGTTTGGTAAACGTTACGGCTATCGCACGCAGATCCAGTATTTCAGTGATCGGCTGGAAAGTCGGCACATCGGGCTGGTGCTGTTCCCGATTCTCGTCGGGTTGGTGATCCCGTATCTGTTGATCGGTGTGATCTCGTCGGGTGCGGTGATCAACGGCGTCACGCGCGGCTCGTTCCCCGTCGCCTTCGAGCAGTACAACGGCGGCGTGCCGAACTGGCTCGCGTCGCTGGTGATCTGCGTCGTCGTGCTCATCTACGTGTTTTTCGGCGGCATGCGTGGTACGGCCTGGGCCAACACGTTTCAAACCATCGTGTTCATGCTCCTTGGCCTGGTGACGTTTTACGTGATCGCCGGCAAGCTCGGTGGTCAGGAGAGTTTTCTCGCCAATCTGCGCACGGCCAGCGAGGCCGTCTCCGACGCCAAGCTGACGCGGGAGAACATCCCGCCGCTGAAGTTTGCCACCTATATGTTCGTGCCGCTGTCCGTGGCGATGTTTCCCCACCTGTTCCAGCACTGGTTGACGGCCCGCAGCGCCGAAAGTTTCAAGCTGCCCGTCGTGGCGCACCCGATCTTCATCATGATCGTCTGGTTGCCCTGCGTACTGGTGGGTGTGTGGGCGACGACGGAGCTGGCGAACATCCCGCCGACCGTCAAACCGAACGTCGTGCTGGCCTTTATGGTCAACAAGATGGCCGGCAAGGTGCTGGGCGGGTTCCTTACGGCCGGCGTCCTGGCCGCGATCATGTCGAGTCTCGACAGCCAATTTCTCTGCGTCGGCTCGATGTTCACCAACGACGTTGTCCTGCGCTACGCCGGTCACGATCGCTTCACTGACAAACAGGTGATCATGATCGCGCGGCTGTTTGTCGTCGCCGTCGTGGCACTGACGTTCCTGCTGAGTTTGCCCGAGCAGCCGCGCGTGTTCACACTGGGCGTCTGGTGTTTCAGCGGCTTCTCGAGTCTGTTCCCGCTGGTGTTTGCAGCGCTGTACTGGCGGCGACTGACGGCGGCCGGTGCCTACGCCTCGGTGATCGCGGCAATCACCTGCTGGTGTTGGCTGTTCTACCAGTCCGATTTCGCCATGAACACCGAGTACACGTTTGCCGGGATGATGCCGGTGGCGACGATGCTCGCCTGTTCGACGGTTGCGCTGGTCGTCGTTTCGCTCGTCACCCAGCCCCCCAGCCGCGCGACGATCGAGAAGTTCTTTCCCGAGCAATCATGACGCGCGGTTCGATGTGACCGCCGAGACGCGGAGGCGTGGAGACGTCGCGCGCGGGCCGGCGCTCGTGCGTGCTACCAGGTGTTGCTGGTCCGAACTGGCCGCGATTTGTCGGTGCGGATGCCGGATTTGCGTCGCTTCCCCATCTCCATCTCGGCCTCCCCGCGCCTCGGCGGTTTTGTCTGTAGTGTCGCCATTTCCGGCGTGTGGCGTTTCTCGGGGCGGGAAAGTTGAGTCCCGCTGGCGGCAAAGTACAATTGAGGGCCGTCGGCGGCGGCGCCTGACGCCCCCCGACTCTAACGCCTGCCGAATCCAACGTCTGCTGAACCTGACGCCTGCGGAGACCCACCATGCAACGCGAACTGTCCGCCCTCACCAAGTCTCGCTCCGCTTTGCGTCGTGCCGCGGCGGCGAAGGTCTTCGCAGCAGTGCTGATTGCCGCCGTGTTGACGACAACAATGGGCACGAATGTCCGTGCGGAAGACGTGCCGGCTGGCGACACCTGGGTCACGTCTCTGGCGTTCACGCCCGACGGCGCGACGCTCGTCAGCGGTGGCGGGCAGTCGCTGTTGTACCGCCCCGGCGAAGTCCGCTTTTGGGACCTGGCCACCGACACGCAAGAACGCGTGATCTCGCCCGATGAAAGCGCGATCTGGGACGTGGCCGTTTCGCCCGACGGCACGCTGCTGGCCACGGCCGGTTACAACAAGTCGCTCAAGGTGTTCAACCTCGCCGACGGCACGTTGGTGAAGGACCTGCCCGGGCACAGCAATTGGGTCACCGCCGTCGCCTTCTCGCCGGACGGCGCGACGCTCGCCTCGGCCAGTGAAGACGCCACCGTGCGGCTGTGGAACACGGCCGACTGGACCGAGCGCGCCAAACTCGCAGGCCACGAAGGCATGATCCGCGACGTGGCCTTCTCGCCCGACGGCGCGAAACTCGCCACGGCCAGCGCCGACAAGACCGTGCGGCTGTGGAACACGGCCGACGGCGCCGAAGCCGGCAAGCTTGCAGGTCACGAGGACGCGGTGATGTCGGTCGCCTTCACTCCGGACGGCAGCAAGCTCGCTTCGGCGGGCAGCGACCGCACGATTCGCATCTGGGACGTGGCCGCCGGCAGCGAGTTGAGCAAGCTCGCCGGCCACACGAACTGGATCACGTCGATCGACATCTCCTCGGACGGCCGCACGCTGGCCTCGGGTGGTTACGACCGCACGCTGCGTTTCTGGGACATCGAGAGCGGCAAGTCGATCGCCACGTTGGGTGGCATCGGCGGCACGATCTGGGCCGTGGCGTTTTCACCGGACGGCAACCGCCTGGCGGTGGGCTGCCAGTCGGACTATCTGAAACTCTGCGGTGTGCCGACGCTGACGAACCTCGTGGCCGTCGCGGCACCGGAACCGGCCCCGACGCCGGAAGCCCCCGCCGAAGTAGCGGCGACCGAGGCCGCCCCGGCTGAGCAGACGGTAGCCGCCGCAGCCGCCGCCGAGAGCGCGACCGAAGCACCCGCCCCGGCCGAGGAAGCCAAGCCCGCTGAAGAATCTAAACCAGCTGAGGAAGCCGGGTCGGCCGAAGAAGCCAAGCCGGCTGAAGTAGCGGAAGCCGCCGAAGCAGACTCTAAGTAGTCGGTTTGTTTTCGTAGCGCTCCGGTCAGCCACCGGTCTCTCCCGCCGCACACTTGGGCATCGCCCAACGCCGTGTTAGCCGTTTCCGCGCCAACGCTTGATGCGCGTTCTCACTATGTCGCTGACGAGAAACACTCCGCCGACGAGGACGCCGGTGAGGTAGCCCATCACGCCGCCGAACGTCAGCATGACTGGAATCGTGTAGTTGAAAACTGCGGATGTGCCGAGCCAAAACGTCAGGGCCAAGCCAATCAGCAGGAATATGCTACTGCCGCAGGCGAGTGATGCCGCGCGCGGATGCGCGCCGTCGAATAGCACCGCCTGTGCCACGGCCACCATCGCCACGAACCCGGCGATCGAGATCGAGACAACCGGGGGTGCCGCCAGCAGCGACATCAGTGCAAACAGGATCGCGTAAGCCAGCGTGACCGTGAAGATCGTTGCCAGGTCAAAGCGACGCGGCGCGGAGTAGAGCTTCGGCGACGGCCGTTGGGGGCGTCTCAGGATGTCGTCGTCTTGGTCGAACACCGTGGTGGCCCCGGTATGGTAACGAGTTCTCCGAATGGAGTCACGAGTCGTTGCTCACGCTTGGGCCTGGTCGCTGTTCGCTCGCGACTCGATCCAATATGAATGCAACAGTGCGCCGAGCAGCACTAGGTTGAACAAAAAAGGTGACAGAGTGTCGAGCCGGTTGGGCTGGTCGAGTACGGCTTGATAGGGCAGTTGCTTGAGCGGCACTTGGACCTGGTAGCTCGTGGTGCCGTCGGCGGCTTTGTTGACCCGCACTTGGTCGTCCGAAAAAAGCAGGCTGACGGAGTCGGGTCGGGTGAAAACGCGGTGGGCGGCCTTGCCAAGGTGCGCAACGTTGCCGAAAAACAGCAGCGACAAGAGGATCAGCCGCGTCTTGCGGTACGACCAGGGCCGCTGTGGCGGGCCGGCGGTTGAGGAAACGGTCGTCTGCTGCGTCGGCAACACGCGGGCCTTCACCCGGTCGATTTCCCTTGCCCGCTCAGCAATGACCTCGCGCTGTTCGTCGCTCCAGTTGCTTTGCATGATAGGAATCCCCGGAGATTACTCCCTATTTTGGCGATGATCGTTTCGTCGTTGACGATGTCGGTGTTCGCGAAAGCGTTGCGATCGGAATCGCTGCTGTGATGCCGATTCCTTTAGCAACGAAAGCAATCGCAGGCAGGCGTGCGTCGAATATGGGAATAGGTTGAGAACATAGCGGCGATTGTTGCGAAGTCGAACAATCACGTGTGAAATTGAGCGTGCTTTGACGGCAAGAATCTGTGATCGCGGAATTTCGATCCAGCGAAATCCCTGGCGAACCCAGACCGTATCGCCTTTTACGATGTACGGGACACGGAAGACAAAGTATAGGACGTGGATGAATGGTGACATCTGATGGCACAAATTGGATGCGATTTGCGTTGTTCGCCATCTTGTTGAGGGAAACGCATCATGCGACAGCCAGTCGAACTTACTATGGCCAGTCTGACAGCCGCGACCAGTCTGTGCAAATTCGCTGATGATTTTCGACGCAGTGTCCAGAACAGGGGCGCGCCGAACGGCCCGAGGCACTCCGTATGGTCATTCGCATGCAAGAGCGCAGTGCGAAACGGTTGCGACCTGCCCCAGTGTCTCTCTCCGTGACCGCCGTGGCTCCGTGGTGAGTCCTGCTTCGGACCCATCCAGCCGCATCACTAGCGGTCGAACCACTTTTTCAGAGAATTGACCGTGATCGCGCGGCCGGCGCGGGCGATGCTTGTCGTCAGGGGGATATCTTTCGGGCAGACGGCGACGCAGTTTTGCGCGTTGCCACAGACTTGCAGACCGCCGGGGGCGGAGAGGGCGTCGAGACGTTCTTCGGCGTTCATCTTGCCGGTCGGATTGGTGTTGAAGAGCACGGCCTGGCTGATCGCGGCAGCGCCGACGAAGCCGTGGTCGAAGGCCTCGTTCTGGCGGGCGGCGAACGCTGCGTCGCTCTCGCCCTGGCGCTGCGTGAGTTCGATCTTGGTGTATTGTGGGCAGGCGTCCAGGCAGCAGCCGCAACTCATGCACTGGCTCAATGGGTAGGAGTTTTCCTGGTCCGCTTGGGACTGGCGCGGTCCGGGGCCGAGATCGTAGTAGCCGTCGACCGGCACCCAGGCCTTCACCTTCTTGAGCGAGCGGAACAGCCGCGAGCGATCGACCAGCAGGTCGCGCACGACCGGGAACTTGGCCATCGGCCGCAGCTCGATCTCGTTGGGGTTGTCGTCCAGGAGTCGATCGACCAGGGCACTGCAAGCCTGGCGGACGCGGCCGTTGATCATCATCGTGCAGGCGCCGCAGACCTCTTCGAGGCAGTTGCAGTCCCAGGCGACCGGCGCGACCTGGCGACCGTCGGCCGTCTCGGTGCGCTCGGCGACGCGCTGCAGCACGCTGATCACGTTCATGTCGGGGCCATAGGGAATCGTGTGGCGTTCCCAGTAGCTGGGTTCGCCGGGCCCGTCCTGTCGGAGGATGCGGACATTCAGCGGAGTGTGGGCCTGGTCGCCGTTCGTGGATTGGATCATCGAAGGACTCGACTCCTACGGGGTCAATTGCTCGCCGCGGTTGTGGGTTTGGTGCCGCTCGGATGGCCGTTGCCGCTGGTGCCGGCACCGCGCTGGTTGACGCGTTCCTTCCAGACCTGTTCGATCTCTTCGGCGCCGACCAGGCCGTAGAGCCGCGGCCGGGGCGCGATCAGCGACGTGTCGACCTCCTCGTACGTGAGCACGGGTTCTTCGCCGTCAAGGGTGGCGATCGTCGACTTGAGCCATTTGTCGTTGTTGGCCTCGAAGCGGTCGCACCACTCTTCGGCCAGCCGGCGTCGCTCGGCGGGGTCTTCGGCCTCGATGTGGGGCATCGAGAAGGCGGGCTTGTAGTGGGCCCCGCGGCACTCGTCACGCTGCAAGGCGCCTTTGACGATCGTCTTGGCCAGCGGGAACATGTCGCGGAGTGACTGGGTGAAGACGACGTTCTGGTTGGTCCAGTTGCCGGTGTCCGAGAGCGAACAACGCTTGGCGCGTTCGGCCAGGTCGCACACCTGTTCGTAGGCCCGGGCCAGGTCGTCGTTGTGGCGGACGACCGTGGCGGCCTCGGTCATCACGCGGCCGAGTTCCTGATGGATCAGGTAGGGGTTCTCGCCACCGCCGGGGGTCTTGAGCAACTTGTCGTATTGATCCTGCTGCGC
>JAGQPT010000291.1 GCA_020426575.1 Planctomycetales bacterium | reverse complement strand
TGGGCGACCATCAGGCTCCTCCGTGATGGTTAGAAGAAGATCACCAATCGTGATCCTCAAAGAATACCTGTCGACCTCAAATGCCGAAATGGTCTGACCTCTAATTCGGTCGGACAGCTCGTCGTCTTCACCGGATATCCACGGTCGCTGCATTCCATTTTCGTTCCAAAAGATATCGTGGACGATCCGACCATTGATTTCGATCCACGAATTGGCGCCCCAGATCGAAATGACCAGCCACTCGTCCCCTAACCGCAATCCGAAAAAGCCCGGCCCTCCCATTCCATACGTTCCGACGTTTTTGCAAACCTCATCCACCGCTCTCCCGACGACTTGATCAGCATTCAAAGTTTCAGGCTTGAAATCAATCAATTCGAAAAACGGACCCCACGGACGTGTATCGCCATGGAGGGGCTTTGATTCATCGGGAATTTTGAATTCGTATCGGAGGCTACTCATGTACCTGCCACACTCTTACTCGGAAGAGAAAGAGGTGAAAGAAATGGAAAAGCTCGAATGGATTCGATGTCAGGACTGCAGTCTGCTTCGTCAGCTCTTCGAGGTCGTGGCATGCGTCCACCTTAGCGTGCGGCAATCAATATTTCAAACAACCAGCCCGGACCCTCTTCACCGCACCTTGCAATGTCGCGCGTGGCGGATGAGAATCGCACGGCAACGCTCACAGACAGCGTTCCTTGCTCACGCGTACGATTCCTTTTTCACACGCGAGTTGCTTCCATGTCATCAGATCGCGGCCCATCTCGGCCGGCCGACGAGCCGGCCGGCGTCGAACACGCCTTTGCCCACACCCGCCCGCGGCGCGGCTCGGACGAGGTAGACGCGTTCCTGCGCGCCGTCGTGAAGACCGGTGCGTCGGACTTTCACGCCAAGGCGGGCCAGTCGCCGCGCGTGCGCATCGGCGGACGCCTGCGCAAGATCGAGCGGGAGGCCGCGCCGAACGAGGAATTCGAAGCCCGCGTGCTCGGCCTGCTGAGTGACGAGGAGCGGCAGACGCTGGTGCGCAACGGTTCGGTCGACTTCGCCTACGACCTGGCCGGCGAAGCGCGGTTTCGCATCAACGTCTATCGTCAGGAGACCGGCCTGTCGCTGGCGGCGCGACTCGTGCCGCGGGAGATCCCCAGCTTTGAAGATCTGCACCTGCCGCCGGTCGTCGAACGGGCCGCCGAGATGTCGCGCGGCCTGGTGCTCGTTGCCGGCACGACCGGCAGCGGCAAGAGCAGCACGATCGCCGCCCTGCTCGAGCGGATCAACCAGACGCGGCACGATCACATCGTCACGATCGAAGATCCCATCGAGTTTCTCTACGAATGCAAAAAGTCACTGGTCGATCAACGGGAGGTCGGCATCAACGTGCCGAGTTTCGAACTGGCGCTGCGGGCACTGTTGCGCGAAGACCCCGACGTCGTGTTGATCGGCGAGATGCGCGACGCGGAGACGTTTCGTTCGGCGCTGCAGGCGGCCGACACCGGGCACCTCGTCTTCAGCACCGTGCACGCGGCCAACGCCCCGCAGACAATCGCGCGACTGATCAACCTGTTCCCGCTCAACGAACAGCCGATGATCCGGCAATCGCTCGTGCTCAGCCTGCAGGCCGTGATCTCGCAGAAGCTGATCCCCTCGTGCGCCGAAGGTGTTAGTCGGGTGCCGGCGGTCGAGGTGCTGATCGCCACGCCAATCGTGCGGAAGCTGATCTCCGAAGGCAAGGAAGCGCAGTTGGGCGACGTGATCCGTACCCGTGAGGAAGGCATGTTGGGCTATGCGGAATGCCTCGTCGACCTGCACAACAAGGGCCTGATCGACCCGCAAACCGGCTCGTTGGCGGCGCCTAACAAGGAAGAATTCGAACGCCTGCTGGCGGGCATCGAAACGACCAACGTGCAGTTCTTCGGCGGCTGACATCCGAGTTCACCACGACGACACGACGGCACGACGAATAGGGAGGCAGGTGGTGTTCGAACCAATGCCCGCGTTCTAACGTCGTGTCGTCGTGCCGTTGTGTCGTCGTGGTTCAACCAATAAAAAACGCCGAACCGCAGCCAATGGGCCACGGTTCGGCGTTCGGATTTTTTCAAGTCAGACGTCGGGGCGTCACACCGCCACGGTTTGGCCGGGGACGGCCACCATCGGGGTCGGCGCCGGGGCGTCCCAGGCGTACTGCGACGGCGAGAGGTCGATCTGCGAATTCAACGCTTCGTCCCAGGTGACCGGCTTGCCGGAGTAGGTCGCCATCCGGCCCATGATCGCCGTCAGCGTACTGTGCGCGCCGTTGACCGCTTCGCTGTACGAAGCGCCGGAGCGGATCGCCGAGAACAGGTCGTCGTGTTCGACCTGGTACGGGTTCGGCTTGTCGCCACGGTAGCGCCAGCGGTCCGCGCCGTTGGGGTTGATCTTCGCGCCGCTGATGTCGGCCGTGCCGTTGGAGCCGATGGCGTACTCAGAGACGCTCGACCAGCAGCCGGGGATGTGGCGGCATTGGCTGAACATCCGCGTGCCGTCGGGATAC
>JAGQPT010000290.1 GCA_020426575.1 Planctomycetales bacterium | reverse complement strand
GTGCATAGTTGAGGTGGGAGCTAGGCCGGAGGAGTTTGGGAGATTGGCAGTTTAGGCTGTGGGTTTTTGGGTTGGCCTCGAAAGCCAAATCAACGTCGAATCTGACTCACGATCGTGGGATCGTTGATCTTCGTGTCGTCGGCCAGCAGGAAGGCCTTGCTGAGGATGACAGCCAGCCGCTCGTCGCCCTCGAACGGCAGGAAGACGCCATCGGCCGCGCCGGCCGCCCGGCCGCGTCCCGGCACGATGCAGAGGTACTCGTCGTTGGGCGTCATCAGGATGTTGGAACTTCCCAGGTGGATCTTGTAGCTGCGAAGGTCGCCCCGCACGACAAGGAACCGTTCGTCGAACGAACATCGCTCGGCGATCTTCAGCCGCGGCACCAACCGTTCGAGCAATTCCCGCCGCGACTGTGCGCTGGCCGACAGTTCCCCGAAAGAGAATGTGCTCCAGTAGTCGCGGTAACGACCCTCGGGGCCGCCGTCCTGCCAGGTCGGGTCGTTGCCGACGCTGGCCACGCCCACGAACAGATCGACGTCGCGCATGATCTCCGAGAACACCAACGGCGGAATCTCCACAAGCGGCAGCGGCTCGTTGATGTTTTCATCGCCCGGCCCCGGGGCTCTCATTTCGTAACCCCCGCCACCCGCATGGGCACGGTTCTCGGCGGCGCCCAGCCGATAGAAACGCACCTGGTCCGTCGCCAGGTACAGATACGAACCCGTATCGTTCGTGTCGATGCCGTACTCCTCGCCGACGCCTTCGACCCAAAATTCTGCCCGCAGGTTCCACTCGGGCAGGTCCCGCGACGCCGGCGGATATTCGTCGTCGACCATCAGCCGCAACTTGTTCCGCCATCCGCGCGCCGCGCACAGTGCGTTGAACTGATGTTGCCGGATGACGTGAGCGGCGTAGCGATTCGAATAGGTGCCGGTGTTCCGCTCGGCGTCGGTGAGCAGGTAGAGCTCGCGGTGCGCCTGTTTGAACGGCTGCTTGATCTCGTGCTCCTCGAAGAAGCGCCGCCAGGCGATGATCTCGTCGTGGTTGTGACCGATCGGGTGCCAAAGCACGACCGTTGCCGACGACGTTTCAACGTTGATCGCCGTACCGTCGGCATCGACCAAGCGTCCGTCGAGCCAGGTCGCATCGCACGTCGTTTCGGCGCCATCTTGACGAAAGGTCCAGATCAACCGCCGCGCCAGCGTGCCGACCAGCGGATGGTCGAGATACCGCTGGGCCCAGATGGCATAGGGCCACGATTTCTGGCCGAGCGCGAGTGCGTCGATGCGGTCACGCTGCGCGGGCAACATCTTCTGGATGTCCTTGGCCGCCGCCTTGAGCTCTTTCAGGTCGTCGGCAAAGTTCTCTTTGACCGCCTTAGGGACCGACTTCTGCATCTTGCCGTCGGCCCGTCGCCAGCGTAGCTCGGTCGACGTCGTGCCCGTGACGGCCAACTCGGCGGTGAAGTCGCCCAACGTCTCGCGGCGCACCCCGACCTCGGCGAGTCCATAGGCGGGCACGGCCATCTCCTCGATCTCGTCGCGCGGCAGCCCCTCGCGTTCGGCGGCAGCGGTGAGGGCCTTTTCGATTTGCTTTTGTGCGGGCAACGCTTTGACTTTTGCTTTTAGGAACGCCAACTGGCCGATCGCGTCGAGCCCTGGCATGTTGCCGAGTGCATAGATGGCGGCATTGCCGACCTTCGGCATTCGCGGGCCAATGCCCGGCACCCTTCGATAGGCCGAGAGCGTCATGCTCCCCAGCGCTCTCGCCACCGCCGCGTCGACTTCTTCGCTAAGCAACCAACACAGGCCCCTGAGCATGTCGATATGCTTTTCGATGATCTTGTCTTCGCCCTCGACGTCATATCCAAATTCGTTCACGTAAGGAAGTGTGCGCGGCCGCTCGACAAGTGGGAACCAGGCGAGCACTGTGGTAACGAATGCCTCTCTGCCAATCGCGTCGACCAGGGCCTTGCCGGTCTTCAGCCATTTTCGGCTTGGCTTCGACGCCGTCGCGGACCACGCGTGCAGAAATAGCTGGGACCATACTCGGCTTTCGTCGGCAGGCAAATCGCGCATGTCCGTCAAGACTTGATCCGACCACGGTTCGCCGGGTTCCAACGGAATCAGTTGCTTGGAGCCGAGCGCTCGCAGCAGAAGCACTCCGGTCTTCTCTCGCTCCTGACAATGTAGCCACGCGAAGCGTTGGGACTGACTAACATAGCTTCGCCCAAGTGACTCTAGTTCGTCGTACACGTCTCCGGAAGGTTTCTCGACTTCAATGTGTCTGATGATCCTGTTTACCACGCTACTTTCGGGGGACCAGCCGTAGGAGACGAACCGCACGTTTTCGTGTGCCGCCATCCAACGAAGTAGCCCCCACATATCGTCCTCGCTGATTGGCGGATCGCGTCGCATGAGTGTTGCAACTAGCTCGCTCAGAACGCCGAAAGGCTTTCCGATGTCCCCCATGTCGTTGTAGAACGTGTCGGGATGCCCTAGCGAGTTGGGGCTATACCTGTCCGCGATGGCTGCCATTCGCACCTGTATCGCCAAGCGGCGCACAATCGCCGCGCTCACAACACTCCATGATTCTTCACCCGAGAGAGCTAAGATATCCTGTCCCGGCTCCGTGTCTTTCAGTTTCAACCCACGTCGCTGTGCACTTGGTCGCAGTCCTTCTCTCAGTGCACCGCTAATCAACCGATGATGATGTGCAGTGGCGTCCACGCGTGGCAAGATATACCCATCCTGCACGAGTATTTCCTCATCGGGACCGGGCTCGCGCGCTAAGAACGCTGCGCGGCTCTCAGGTGTGGCGGCTTGCTGCAGCAGCCACTCGACTTCTGCCCGAAACGATCGCACCGCCTCAGCCTCCCACGAGCGGCACCAGCTTCAGGAAGGTCACCTCGGTCTGGGGGCCGACGAGGAAGCGTTCGTCGAGCGACTCGGTCTGGCGGTCGTCGACCAACACGAGAATGCGGTTCTCCTGGAACGCTTCGCAGGCTTTCTCGAATTGCGGCTGCCAGTCGATCGTGCGCCGCTCTTTGAGTCGAAAGCCACCCGACGTCTGCTCCGAGTCGGTCGGCTGCACCAGGCCCTGAAACACATCCTGCCCGGCGAGGTTGAAGTCCTTGACGTCTTGATAGACTCGCTCGCGGATCAGATCACGGACCGTGATCTCGTCGGTGAGAAACTCGAGCACAATCGGCTCGCCGCGCCCCTTGCCCGTGATCTCGTCGAAGACCGTGAGTGTCGTCATGGGCGACTCCCTTGCGAAGCGGTTCCTAACCAAGCAGCCCCCTGCGAAGAAGTCCGCCGGAGCCACTTCCCAGCACCCGCCGGACAACCCCCATCATACGGCCTGCGACGCGCGGCGACAAATTGACGGCGGTTTATCGGAACAAAACGAACCCGCCAGTTCCCCGACGCAAGAACTTGCATGAGCGAAGAATCCTGCACGTCCGTCCGCAGCAAGAATCCCAGCGAGAAAGCGTTACGCTTCAAGATGTGATTTGCGCATGAGAACCGCGATCGCCGAGCGCGTTCAGAACAGCTTGCAGACTGCGCCGCCGTCGACGACGAGCGTTTCGCCGGTGATGTAGCTGCCGGCGTCGCTGGCCAACAGAAGTGCCGGGCCGGCGAGTTCCCGCGGGTCACCCCAACGCCCCAGCGCCGTGCGGTCCGAGAACACTTGCTTCTCTTCGTCGGACAACAGCGTGCCGGGCAGGTCCGTGAGAAAGGGTCCCGGCGCCAGGCAGTTGACCGTGATGCCGTGTGGCCCGAGTTCCAACGCCGCCGAGCGGGCCTCGCCGATCAGAGCCGCCTTTGTCGCGGAATAACTGTGCCGGGCTTCTTTGCTGCCCAGCCCCATGATTGAGGCGATATGGATCACACGTCCCCAACTCCGCTCGATCATCTGCGGCACCAGGGCCTTGGTCAGAAAGATACACGACGTCAGGTTCAATTCGATGATGCGGTCCCAGCCCTCCTCGGTCATCTCGGCCAACGACTGCGGCACGTTGGAGCCAGCGTTGTTGACCAAAATGTCGACCCGGCCCATCTCCGCCAACGCATCGGCCGCCAACTTCTCGACCTGCCGCCGGTCACACATATCGACGACAAACGCCCTGGCGCGAACGGATAACCCCTCAGTGATCTCGGCAATCGCCGCGTCGAGTTCGTTTTGATGACGACTGCAAATCACCACGTCGGCCCCCGCCTCGGCAAACCCCCGCGCCATTGCCTTGCCCAGGCCCTTACTACCGCCCGTGACTAGCGCAACTCGGCCGGTGAGATCGAATGCGGTTGGTAAAACTCGATTCATATTTGATGGCGTGATAGGTAGTTCCTCTTACGGTGAAAGTGCGCACTTCCACCAAGTTGTCGCCCGCCCTTCACTCATGTAGATAGTCGACTATTCCGTTTGAGGCATCTCTGCGGTAGGGATTTTAGCACCTTCAAGTAGCCAGCCCACGGGGAGTAGCGAAACCGACCAAATCAACAGCATAAACCTGATGACAGTGTCAACCCGGTGAGGGTACGAGACGGGGGCCTCTTGATCGGCGAAGTCGACAACCAGTACTCCAAAAATGATTATCAAGTATACAAAACCGTGGAGAAGCGCGGTCAGAACAAACATTACCCGCCGCCGATTTGGGTCAACGACGGTAATCTCGTGTGCGGGCTGTTGACTATGCGGCCCAAACCAGAACCCGGCGAAGGCTCCCAGGACCGGAACAATGAGATACGCGACTTTCCAAACTGCGTCTATCGCGAGCGGGAATGTCACACCTTCCTTCACGGTCGAGAGCAAGAAAGTGCAAACGTAGAGTGCGAAAATGCCGCACCACACATAGAAAAGTTGTAGCCTTACCACTTCAGCAGACAATGGTTCGTCAGAATTGTCGACATCCGCATCGTTCATGTTGTACCCTGCTTCGAAATCGCCATCGACTGCAAAACGGGCATGATCGACTACCGTGTCAACAGTTCCACATACTCGCGGAGCAAAGATTTCGCAAGCTGGCCTGAGGTTGACTTTTCAATCGGATCCTCGGGCATTGGACTCGGGTTTGGTTTCTGGGGAACAAAACGCCTGACTTTGTAGGTCGTTCCATCAGGGGTAATCGCGACTTCGAACTTGCTGTCGAATTCCTCGCTGCCGAGGTACTCCATCTGGTCCGTTTCGGCGCCCGGTAGATTTCGTGCGACTTGCCCTCGAACCGTTATAAACGCGCGGTCCCTAGGGACCTCTCTCTTTACTTGAAAAAAAAGTCGCCAGTAGCAGTCATAACCGCCGTGTGTTCCGTAACCCAACCAGCTTGTCACAAGTTGAATTTTGTCATCTCGACGTACGGGTGCCTGGATCGAAAAGCCAAGCCTTGATACTGCGTCAGATTCACTGGCAAACTCCGAAGTGACGGTATCGATTTCGTTCCACGGGACGGTCAGCGAACTCAAGGCGACGGTTCGTGTCTCAAAAACAGGCTTCCAATCGTCCGGAAGGCACTCGTCTGGCAATGAGAGCGCCCGGCTAAGCGACTGTCTAACTTTTGGTTCATACTCGACAAATATCATTCTGTATCGAAGCGGGCATTCCGAAACGGTCGCTACGTACACCTCTAGCGAATCGTCATAGAGTTGAACATCTAGGTTGCGTTCGAGAATTCTCCGGACCTGTTTTCGTACCTTTTCCCACGTGGCGACTAACAAGAGTGGGTCGTACTCAGATGCAAGAAACGAAGAAGGGTGTTGGGGGAACGTCGACCGTTCGACGTGCCGTCGTTCCAGCAGCTCGCGGATTTCCATTGCGGACCGTTCAACGTCCTGTGATTGATCGGCATGCGTCGTAGAGGTGGCCAAGCCAAGTAAGCCAGCGGCTGTGACGACAAACGTACGCGTAGGTCTTTGCAATTTGAATCGACCGATCATCGATATCTCCTCAAGCAAAACGCCAGCGTGAACACGTCTACATCACAACCCATCGTACTGAAATGTCAATACCGAAGCGAGCACGTACGTTCCGTATGTGTGATTTTTCGGGCCGCACCAAAAGGACCGATGGTCTTTTATCCGTTTGAAGAGTGATTTGTCAGAGTTGTTGGTGCACGGTCGTCACCAGTCACTTGATGGACTGAAGCACGCAAGAGCCACATTCTTTGAGTCGCCCGAAAACCGGGTGATACAGTTTGCCCGCTTTCCAGCCGGCATTGTCAACCCAAGTTTCTGGCCACCCCTCGTTTGGCGTCCCTGCGTGAAGCATCGTTTCACGTGAAACAATCGCGCACTGCTCTGTTTACTCTGTTGCCTCCTGTTCCACGTTCTTCGTCGTGTCGTCGTGTAGTTATGGTTGTCTCGATTGTTTCACGTGAAACGTTCGCTTCACAGCGCCTCGCAGACCAGGTCGCCGACCTGTTCGGTCGTATAGCCCATCTTGCCGGCGGCCTGGCTTTTCATCTTCGTGCCCGTGACGACGGCGACCGCTTTGTTGATGCGATCGGCGGCGGTGGTTTGGCCCGTCTGTTCGAGCAGCATTGCCATGGCGTTGATCGTGGCGATCGGGTTGATCACGTTCTGGCCGGTGTACTTCGGCGCGCTGCCGCCCATCGGTTCGAACATGCTCGTGCCGCCGGCGTCGGGATTGATGTTGCCGCCGGCCGCCACCCCCATGCCGCCCTGCAGGATACCCGCCAGGTCGGTGATGATGTCGCCAAACATGTTCGTCGTCACGATCACGTCGTAGTATTCCGGGTTCTTCACCATCCACATGCAGCAGGCGTCGACGTGGTTGTAGTCGGTCTTCACGTCGGGGTAGTCCTTCGCCACCTCCTGGAACGTGCGCCACCAGAGGTCGTGGCCGTACGTCAACACGTTCGTCTTGGCCACCAACGTGAGCATTTTTTTGGGGCTGTTGCGCTTGCGGGTGTATTCAAACGCCCAGCGGACGCAGCGCTCGCAGCCCTTGCGCGTGAAGACGGCCGTCTGTGTGGCGACTTCGTCGGGGGTGTTCTTCTTGAGAAAACCACCGACGCCGCAGTAGAGGTCTTCGGTGTTCTCGCGGACAACGACAAAGTCGATGTCTTCGGGGCCCTTGCCAGCCAACGGAGTTTCCACGCCGGGCAGCAACTTCACCGGCCGCAGGTTGATGTACTGATCGAGTTCAAACCGCAGCCGCAGCAGCAGGCCTTTTTCCAGGATCCCGGGGGCGACATCGGGATGCCCGATCGCGCCGAGCAGCACGGCGTCGAGCTGTTTGATCTCGTCGACGGCGCCTTCGGGCAGGACCTCGCCGGTGCGCAGGTAGCGCTCGCCGCCGAAGTCGAAGTCCTGCAACTCGTAGCTGAAACTCTCCAGCTTCGCGACGGCAGCGAGAACTTTGAGCGCTTCTCGGGCCACTTCCGGGCCGGTGCCATCTCCTCCGATTACCCCGATTCGCATGGTTTTGCTGCTTGTCACAATGTCACCCTCGGACGGCATGTGGCTGTGGGACCGCGTAGAAGTTGCTCGACAGAACGCGTTGCAACTGAGAAGCGGGCGATTCTACCAGCCGCCCAAAGGGCCCTCAACAGGGCAGGTTTCGCCGATCTTGGCCGCTCGCCAGCGGCGTTCACACCGCCGGCGGTGAATCACGCACTACAATGGAGTGGCGAACGTAGGAGATAAAGGGACGGGCGTCGCCTCGTTTCGCCGTGCGGCGATTTTGTGCACTAGAGCGATCAGACCTGCGACGCCGCGCACGACAGTATGGGCACGATCCAGCGGAGTAGAGACGCGATGCAAATGCGATCAATGGCAGTTTCCGGCGTCGTCGCTGCGAGCTTCATATTGGGGGCCGCAATAGCGGCGGCACCCGCGCAGGACCGCAACGAGGCGTTGTATACCGCGGCTCGCAACCGGATGGTCGACGAGGAGATCGTGGCGGCGGGCGTCTCGAATCCCCGCGTGATCGAATCGATCCGCAATACGCGACGTCACGAGTTCGTGCCTCCCGAACAGCGGCGCTTCGCCTACTACGACATGGCGCTGCCGATCGGCTCGCGGCAGACGATTTCGCCGCCGTTTATCGTCGCGCACATGACCGAACAGATTGATCCGCAGCCGGAGGACAACGTCCTGGAGATCGGCACCGGCAGCGGCTATCAGGCCGCCGTGTTGAGTCCCCTGGTGCGCGACGTGTATACGATCGAGATTGTCGAACCGCTCGGACAACGTGCCCAAGCGACGTTGAATCGGCTCGGCTATGAAAACGTGCACACGAAGATCGGCGACGGCTATCAGGGTTGGCCCGAGCACGCGCCGTTCGACAAGATCATCG
The DNA here is from genome assembly GCA_020426575.1 of Planctomycetales bacterium. Taxonomy (GTDB): domain Bacteria; phylum Planctomycetota; class Planctomycetia; order Pirellulales; family JAEUIK01; genus JAGQPT01. The sequence continues at coordinate 11,922 of JAGQPT010000290.1, read as the reverse complement.
TCACCTGTTCGCCCGAGGACGTCCCGGCACCGCTGGTCGAACAGTTGAAAGAAGGCGGCCGGATGATCATTCCACTGGGTGAGCGCTATCAACAAACGCTTTATCTGTATACGAAGGTCGACGGCAAGCTGCGGATCGACTCGTACAGCCCGACGTTATTCGTGCCGATGACGGGCGCGGCCGAAGAAAAACGCGACGTGCTGCCCGATCCGTCGCGTCCGCAGATCGTCAACGGCGACTTCGAGACGGTCAACGACGCCGGCAAGATTGCGTCTTGGCACTACCAACGGCAAAGCGATCCAGTGACCAGCGGCGAGGCCCGCGAGGGGGAACGCTTTGCACGATTTACCAACGACGTTCCCGGCCGGGGGAGCCAGGCGCTGCAAGGCTTCGCCGTCGACGGCCGCGAGGTCAAGAGTCTGGAATTGTCGACCTGGGTGCGGACCAACGGTGTCGCCGCGGGCGCCAAGCCGGATGAACGGCCCGCCATTTACATATCCTTCTATGATTCGCGGCGGGCGAGTGTGGGCGACATCGGCATCGGCCCCTGGGTGGGGTCGCACGACTGGAAACACTTTCGCCGTCGAATCCGAGTACCCGTCGAAGCCCGCGAAGCGATTGTCCGCATCGGTCTGTTCGGGGCGGTTGGCGAGATCGACTTCGACGACGTCATCGTGCGGCGCTGGGGCGAAGGCGAGTCGGAGACCGACGCCGAAGCGACCGAGTGACGGCAGAAAACCGTTCGTATTCTTTTGCGCCCATTGGTGTTGCGGCGAATCTGCTGCGCCGTTTGCTGGGTTGGCCGTCGTTTGCGGGCCAGCGTGATCTTGAGCTGCCAGTCCGTGGCTGTCTGTTAGTCGTGCCGTTGGGTTATTGATCGAGGTCGGGTGGTGTGGCGTTTCGCACACCCCACGTTCTGGTGGAGAGACGCGCCCAAAATGGCTGACTATCCTAGTCAACTAAGCTTAGCACGGCACGTTACAAACACCCCAAGCTGAACAGGCGGCACGAACCGCCTTGTCGACCTCACACTTTTTTTTTACCTAGTTTTCTTGTATTGCGTGGTAGGGTTGGTATGTTCTGCGGGTGAAGGCCCCCGTGAATTACCCAACGGTTCCATTTTTCCAAGCTGGAGCAGCTCACAGATGATGCGTACGAAATTTACATCGGGATTGATCACGACAGTCGTGGCGTTGGCGGTTTGGTCCGTTACCGCCGGCGACGCAAATGCGTTCTGGCGCTGGCATGGCTCGAGCGGGGGTTCTTCGGGTAGCTGGGGTGGATCGAGCGGTGGTTCGAGTGGCGGCAGCTGGGGGTCGAGTAGTGGTTCGAGCGGTAGCTGGGGTTCCAGCGGCGGCTCGAGTGGTGGCAGTTGGGGATCGAGCGGTGGCTCGAGTGGTGGCAGCAGCGGCGGTCGCCTGTGGCACCGTCACCGCATCTTCCATCACTCCAGCGGTAGCTGGGGTTCGAGCGGTGGCTCGAATGGTGGTAGCTGGGGTGGTTCGAGCGGCGGTTCGAGTGGTGGCAGCAGCGGTGGATGGGGCTCCAGCGGTGGTTCGAGCGGCGGCTACGAAACCTATATGGTCCCCGACGATGAAGTCGCGCCCGAAGCTCCGGTCGAGACTTCCGAGGCGGTGGACAGCGACAGCGCGATGTTGCGCGTGTCGGTTCCCGCGAACGCCACTGTGTACGTCAACGATCTGCCCACGACGAGCACGGGTAGCTATCGCCGTTACCTGAGTCGAGATCTGAAACCGGGCAGCACCTACGTGTACGAAGTGCGCGTGGAGATGGAAGTCGACGGCGAGAAGCTCGTGGAAACGAAGACCACGCAGTTGAGCGCCGGCACGACGGCCGACCTCGAGTTCGGTTTCGACGGCAGCGAGTCGCAGGAGAACGTCGCCGCGAAGCCGACGACCAGCCTGACGGTTTACGTGCCGGAAGACGCCAAGGTCTTCCTGGCCGGCCGTGAGACGACGTCGACCGGTCCGGTGCGCAACTTCTCGACGAACAAGCTGGCCAGCGATAACCAGTGGGCCGACTATGTCGTCCGCGTCGAGGTCCAGCGCGACGGTCGCACGGTTGCCAAGGAAGCGACGATCACGTTGCACGCCGGTGACAGCCGGGAAGCGACGTTCGATTTCGAGTCGCCCCAGGTGGCCCGTGTCGACCGCTAGGCGGACGTCTTTTTTGACATGAAGAGTTGTCACAGCCCCCTGTGGCGGCCACTGGTCGCCGCAGGGGGCTTTTTTCGTGGTCGAGTCGACGTGCCGCTGGTGCCGGTTTGATCAGTTCGACGGGACGCGCATTGCTGATAATTGTTCAAAACCGCCAGTGAGTGGCTTTTGTACGCGCCGTCGCGTCGGGCGGTCGATAATCCGTACTGTTATGGCTCACCACAAGACCAAGTCCGGCTCGCAACTCCCACGCCCGATTCGCGGCGGTGTCGCCGAACGTGTCGATACTTCCGCTGCGACGGGGAGTGACGCCGCGCAAAGCGCCGACACGGCTGACGGCACCGAAATTGTTGTCGTTGCACCCGGCGGCGCTTGGCAGAACGTTTGGCTGCGGCGGGGCGTCACGGTGTTGTTGCTGTTGCACCTGACGGCCGTGGTGATCGCGCCACTGGCGGTGGCGCCGAGATCCTATCTGGCCGAAGCGGGTTGGACCGTGTTTCGGCCCTACCTGGAAGGGGCCTTCCTCAACCACGGTTATCACTTCTTTGCGCCCGAGCCGGGCCCCAGCCACTTGATTCGCTACGAAGCCAGGCTGGCAGACGGCACGACGATCACGGGCGAGTTCCCCAACAAAGAGGAAAACTGGCCGCGACTGTTCTACCACCGCCACTTCATGCTCAGCGAACACCTCAACGCCTTGGGTTCGAACGAAGAGACGGACGACGTCGCCCAGCGATTCATCCGTTCGTACGCGCATCACCTGATGACGAAGTATGACGCCGACGAGGTGGATCTATATTTGCGCCGCCACTTAATTCCGCTGCCGCTGCGAGTTGCCGAGGGAATGAAGCTGGACGATCCGTCGTTGTACGAAGAACAGGCATTGGGCACGTTCAAGAGAGACGAGCTATGAAACTGCTCGCCGACTATCTGCGAGAACTGGTTGAGGGCACGCGGCGCGGTTGGAACGCCTTCTGGTTCACGCCGACCGATCCGGCGACGCTGGGATTGATCCGCATTCTCGGCGGCTGGATGTTGTTTTATACACATGCCGTTTGGAGCCTGGGGCTCGACGACTTTTTCATGGCCGACGGCTGGATGGGCCGCGACGCCATGTCGGCCCTCGAAGCGGGGGGCTACCAATGGAGCCACTTCTGGTGGATCGATTCGCCGGCCCTGCTCTGGGGGATCCATGTCTTCGCACTGGTCATCTTTGTCATGTTGATGGTGGGGCTGTACACGCGGCCCGTTTCGATCCTGGCGTTTCTACTTGCCGTGTCGTACGCCAATCGCGCGCCGCTGGCGTTGTTCGGGCTCGACCAGATCAACGTGATGCTGGCGATGTACCTGATGGTGGGTGACAGCGGTCGGGCCTATTCTCTGGACCGCCTGTTGCGACGGCGGCTGGCCGGCGGCGAGTTGCCGCGGATCGAACCGAGCGTCTCGGCGAACATCGCCATCCGCTTGATCCAGGTCCACATGTGCGTGATCTACTTCTTCGCCGGCGTGGCCAAGCTGCAGGGGCCCGCCTGGTGGGACGGCACGGCAATGTGGGGGGCGGTGGCCAACCTCGAATATCAATCGATCGACGCCACCTGGTTGGTGCATTCGCTGTTGGCGGTGAACATCCTCACCCACGCCACGATCTTCTGGGAAGTGACCTACGCGGCGCTGGTCTGGCCGCGGCTGACCCGGCCGATCGTGATCGCGCTGGCCGTGCCCACGCACCTGGGGATTGCCTTCTTCCTGGGGATGATCACCTTCGGCTTCGCGATGCTCTTCGGCAACCTGGCGTTTGTCTCGCCCTGGGTCGTGCGGGCCGTCATTGACCGCGACGGCGGCGCCTCGCGGCGGATCCGCTACCAGGCGGCCTGACGTCTTCTCGGCACATTGTCTTCCCGCCACACGGGCTCCTGGACGTTGTCGTCTCGCGTCATAGTGAAAGGCCTTGCCCGAGTGTCCGGCACGGACGCTTGCCGCGCGTTTGCCAGCAGATTTCATCGGCCGCTATGCTGAACGGCGGCTGAGGGCGGATTTCTTGTTTTCTGCGCGACGATTCCGCCGTCGCTGGGCACTACCTCTATAGACGATCGAGGTGACCGACGATGTTGCGGCCCATTTTTCCGCCGCCCGATTCGAGCGACGAGGTTCGGCCAAGTTTGCACACCGGCAACCGATACGATGACGAGCGACGGTCCGCTGGGGCCGCGCCGGCGCGCAGCGCTGTGGCGGTGCCCGACGTGGCGCCGACCGACGCCGAGTTGCTGATGCGATTCCAGCGGCACGGCGACGAGGAGGCCTTTGCGACGCTGGTCGGCAAACGCGGCCCGATGGTCATGGCGGTGTGCCGGCAGGTGCTCCGGCGACAGGCGGACGCCGAGGACGCGTACCAGGCGGTCTGGATCGTGCTGATGCGGCGGAGCAGGGCGATCCGCAACCGGGCGTCGCTGGGGGGCTGGCTGTACCGCGTCGCTCACCGCACGGCGCTGCGGGCGGCGCGGCGGCGGCATCGCCAGAACGAGGTCGCCATGCAGGACCAACACACCGAGTGCGTCGACCCGTTGGCTGCCGTGGGGCGTCACTCGCTGGTGCGCGAGTTGCTCGAAGAAGTGGACGCGCTGCCTGAGCGCTATCGCGATCCCTTGGTGCTGGTTTACCTGCAAGGGAAGAGCTATGCCGAGGCGGCGGGCGAACTGGAGTGCACGCCGGCGGCGCTGCGGGGGCGGCTGACGCGCGGCAAGCGAATGCTGCGCACGCGGCTGTTGCGTCAGGGTGTGAGCCTGGCGGCGGCGTTGGCTGCGTCCCACGCGACGCTCGCGTCGCGGATGGCGCACGCCGAGATGGCACGCCTGGTCGAACTGGCCCGCATTGCGGCCACCAGCGCGAGCGGTGCACCGTCCGTCAGCACGGGAAACTCGGGTGGTGCTACTGAACTCAAGTTATCGGAAACAACCGTTTCCTTAGCCAAAGAGGGGATGCAAGCGATGTTACTGACTTCGATGACGGCCAAGGTCGCGGCCACGGTGCTAGTGTTGTGCGCCGGTGTTGGGCTCGTGGCGCTTCAAGACGACGGGCAGGCGGTGGCCGCCGCACAGGGGAACGGTGCGGCGGCAACCATTTCGCTGGATGCCGAAAACGACGCTGCGAACGCGGAGGCGGAGGAAGCAGCCGTCGTGGCGCCGACGCCGTCCAAGGCAAACGCGGGCGTGGCAGGAGAAACTTCCGCCACGGCAAATGCCGTCAACGCGGCTGAGACGTACGAACGTGCGCTGCTGCCCGAGGCGTTCACCGATCGACCGCGCAACGCCGGTGGCTACATTCGGGCGCCCGTCGAGTTGGGCCGTGACCGTCAGGCTGCCGCGACGCCGTCGCGAGTCGGCACGGTGGATCGCGATTCAGAGCTGGCTGCTGAAGAGTTACGGATACAGGGTAGATACCTCGACATGCAAGCCGAGGCGATGAAGTTGCGGTTCCAGGCCCGACAAGTGGAGGTCAAGGCGGTTGAGGCAGAGGGGACCGACGAGCAGACACATGAACAACTCATGAGAGAGTCACGTCGACTCGATGCTGAAGCCGGGGCACGCGACGCCGAGGCCGAGTGGCAGTACACGCAAGCTCGTGCCGAACTGCTGCAGCGCCAGGCCAAGGCGATCGAACAGGAAGCGAAGGAAAGGGCGGCGTCGCAGAGCAATCGGCAAGCCGAGCCATCGGCGACGTACGGCGTGCGGGCGTCAAACCCGCGCGGATCGAGCGCCGGCTGGACGGACCGTCCACAGCTGTCGTCGGTGCTGCCGGTTGCACCTCCGGTGATTCGTTCGATTCCGTCGTCGGGCGTCATATCGCCTCCTCCGGTCGTTGCACCGCCGGCGCTGGCAACGGAACGAGCGCCATTCAACCCGCCCGCACCGCCCTTGCCGCTGGCCGACGCCGCAACTCGGCGGGTCGACCCACCGGCGACGTACGAGCCCGCCGTCGCTCCGCCAACGATTCCGGCGCCAAGTGATTCCGTCCCAACGGACGCCCCGGATTCCTTGCCAACTCTCACCCCACCATCCGCGCCAGACGACGCCCCGGTCCCGCAGACCGTGCCGCGAGCGGTCAACGCACAGGCGACGTCGTCACAGGATGAGCGGGACGCGCGGATCAGGCAGCTCGAAACCCAGGTCGAGGAACTGCTCAGGGCCGTCGAGGCTTTGAAGGAGCAACATTAGGCGGCACGTATTTGCCGACTCGGCCCGCTCATTTCCGTGATTTGGGCCCGCCTTGCGGGCTGGGGCGGCACCGCTATAATACAGGGCTTCGTGTCGATTTTGCCCCGCTGGTGGGGTCGTGGGGGAGGGCAACTGCCCCCGCGAGAGCTACTGCGTCTGGAGAGTACCGATCATGGCTGCCGAGTGTCAGGTTTGCGGCAAACGCCCCCAGATGGGCAACAGCATCACGACCCGTGGTAAGGCCAAGTACCTCGGCGGCGTCGGTACTAAGATCACCGGGATCTCGCGGCGGCAATTTCGGCCGAACCTGCAGAAGGTCAAAGTGACGCAGAACGGCACGAACAAGTCGCTCCGCGTTTGTGCCCAATGTATCCGCAGCGGCGCGGTGACCAAGACGGTCAAGCAGGCCCCCTTCAAATTGCCGGCTCAGGCGAAGAGCTAGAGCGGCGGCACTGGGGCTATGGTTGCCCCAGAAAGCATGTCTGGGCGCCGTAGGCACAAGATGTCCGGGTGCCGTAGGCACAAGAATGTCTGGTTGCCGTAGGCACAAGATGTCTGGGTGCCGTAGGCACAAGAGGCTCTGGGTGATCATTTAGGAACAGTGGCGACGTTGCCACCCCATTCTGCGCGGCGCTCTATTCCTCTTGTCGCTGCGCGCCCCAGGCGGGGGACCGTCTGGGCTACCCGTTGTTGGCACCCTGGCAGCGATCCTTCGGGACGTCGTTCCGTGTTTCGGCTGGCTTCCGCCTGCGGCGTCTGACCGTTATAGTCGCCCTGGTGCGTGTTTTCTGAGCCCTCGGCGAGGTGGCAAACGGTGAGTCTGACGCGAGAAGAAGTCGAAAAGGTGTCGCTGCTGGCGCGGTTGCGGCTCAGCGAGGCGGAACTCGACCAGATGACGCGGCAGTTGGGCACGATCGTCGAGTACGTCGAGCTGATTGCCGAGGTCGACACGACGGGCGTCGAGCCGATGGCGCACGTGGCCGACGTGGCGAACGTGTTCCGCGACGACGAAGTGCGGCCGTCGCTGCCGCGCGACGAAGCGCTGCGGGGCGCGCCAAACCACGACGACGAGTGTTATCGCGTTCCGGCGGTGATGGGAGATTAGCGCGGCCGGCGGCTGCGACCAGCGATGTTCATTCCCCACGAGTCAGCTACCGACCTCGTTGCCCTGATCCACAGCGGCGACCTCACGGCCGTGGAAGTCACGACCGCTCTGCTCGAGCGCATCGAGCGCCACGACGCGTCGTTGCAGGCGATGCTGCGCGTCGACAACCAGGCGGCGCTGGCACAGGCCGAGGCGATCGACGCGCGGCGCCGACGCGGCGAACCGCTCGGCTCCCTGGCCGGAGTGCCGGTGGCCGTGAAGGACAACATGTGCACGCGGGGCGAGGCGACGACCTGTGCGTCCAGGATGCTCGAACCGTTCGTGCCGCCCTACGATGCCACGGTGATTGGCCGGCTCCGCGAGGCGGGCGCTGTCGTGATCGGCAAGACCAACCTCGACGAGTTCGCCATGGGCAGCACGACCGAGAACTCGGCGTTCGGCGTGACGCGCAATCCTTGGGATCCCGAGCGCGTGCCGGGCGGTTCCAGCGGTGGCTCGGCGGCGAGCGTGGCGGCGGGATTCGCTCCGTTGGCGCTCGGTTCGGACACGGGTGGTTCGATCCGCGCCCCGGCGGCGCTCTGCGGCGTGACCGGCATGAAACCGACCTATGGCCGCGTGAGTCGCTACGGCCTGGTGGCGTTTGCCAGCAGTCTCGATCAGATCGGGCCGTTTGGCCGCTCGGCCGCCGACGTGGCGGTGCTGCTGGAGACGATCGCCGGTCATGACCCGGCCGACACGACGTCGGTCGACGTGCCGGTGCCGCGCTACAGCGAAAGCGTATCCCGGCCGCTAGAGAACTTGCGGATCGGCTGGGTGAAGGAACACTTCGGCGCGGGGATCGGCGACGACGTCGCGGCGGCAGTGCGCGAGGCGATTCGCACGTACGAATCGCTGGGTGCGAGTGTCCGCGAGGTGTCGCTGCCGCACGCGAAGTATTCGATCGCCGTTTACTACGTGATCGCTCCCTGCGAAGCGTCGAGCAATCTGGCGCGGTTCGACGGTGTGCACTACGGCATGAGGACCGACGAAGCCGTGATGCGGGCCGAACTCGACGACGAGCGGGCACGGCTGGAAAAGGCGGGCGACGAGCGCGGTCTGGCCGACATGGACACGGCGATGGTGCGACTGTATCGCAAGACCCGCGCCGAGGGCTTCGGCCCCGAAGTGAAGCGGCGGATCATGTTGGGCACCTACGCGCTGAGCTCGGGCTACTACGACGCCTACTATAAGCGGGCCCTGCAGGTGCGGCGGTTGATCCGCGAGGATTACGACCGGGCCTTTGCCGAGGTCGACATGATCGTCGGACCGGTGACCCCCACGACGGCGTTTCGTTTGGGCGAGCGCGTCGACGATCCGCTGTCGATGTACCTGTTCGATCTCTACACCTGCGGCGCGAACCTGGCCGGTCTGCCGGGGATTTCGCTCCCCTGCGGCTTCGACGGCCAGGGGCTGCCGATCGGACTGCAGTTGCAGGCGGCGCCGTTCGAGGAAGAGAAGTTGCTGCGGGCCGCGCACATGTATCAGACCGCCACCGATTGGCACACGCGGAGGCCCGAACTGGCGTGAGCAAGCCGCACGAAGTGATCATCGGCCTGGAGATCCACGTCCAGCTCGCCACCCGGAGCAAGCTGTTCTGTGGGTGCAGCACGCAGTTCGGCGCCGAGCCGAACACGCAGACCTGCCCGGTGTGCATCGGCATGCCGGGGACGTTGCCGGTGATGAACCGGCGGGCGTATGAGTTGGCGGTGCGGACGGCGGCGGCGCTGGATTGCGAGATCGCCGAGTTTACGAAGTGGGACCGCAAGAACTACTATTATCCGGATTTGCCCAAGGCGTATCAGATCAGCCAGTATGACCTGCCGTTCAGCGAAAACGGCGGCCTGCTGGTGCACGATCCCAAGCAGCAGATCGAGCCGAGATTCATTCGGCTGATCCGCGTGCACCTGGAAGAAGACGCCGGCAAGAGCATGCACGACGAAGCGGCCGGTCGCGACGACAGCCGCATCGACCTGAACCGCGCCGGCACGCCGTTGATGGAAGTCGTCACCCAGCCGGACATCCGCACCCCGCTGGAGGCGCGGCTGTTTCTCACGGAATTGAAACTCGTGCTCACGTACCTGGGCGTGTCGGACTGCAACATGCAGGAGGGGAGCCTGAGGGTCGACGCCAACATCAACCTGCACGTCGACGAGGGGGGCGAGACCGTCGCCACGCCGATCGTCGAAGTGAAGAACCTCAACAGTTTCCGCGCTGTCGAACGGGCATTGGAGTACGAGGCGGTTCGGCAACTCGACGTCTACGAAGAAACGGGCCAGCGGATCGGCGACGTGCCGAAGCAGACTCGCGGCTGGGACGACGCGGCCGGTGTCTCGCGGGCCATGCGACACAAGGAAGAGTCGAGCGACTATCGATACTTTCCCGATCCCGATCTGGTGCCGGTGCGGATCACGGCTGAGCAGATTGCGGCGGCCCGCGCGGCCGTGGGTGAGCGGCCGGCCGAGCTACGTGCCCGGCTCGAGCGGGAGTTTGGCCTGGGGGGCTACGACAGCGACGTGATCGTCAACGGTGGCCGCGAGTTGGTCGACTATTTCCTCGAACTGGCCGAGCGCGCCGGCGACGGCAAGCTGGCGAGCAACTGGCTGCAGCAGGACGTGATGCGCGCGCTCAACGACCGGGCGATCACGATCGGCGAGTACCCCGTGTCGGCCGCGGCGCTGGCCGAGTTGCTGGCCAAGGTGAAGGGGGGCGAGTTGGACCGCAATCGTGGCCGCGACGTGTTGGCCGACATGGAGGCCCACGGCCGCGGGGTCGAGGCGGCGATGGCGTCGCTGGGGATCGAGTCGGTCGACGACGACGCGCTGGTGGCGCTGTGCCGCGAATTGATCGCGGCGAACCCGGCCATCGTCGCCGACGTGCAGGCCGGCAAGGCGAAGGCGGCCGGTGCGCTGATCGGACAGGCCAGGCAGAAGAACCCCAACGTCAATCCGGGCGAGGTGCGACGCATCTGCCTGGAGTTGATCGAGGCGATGTGAGTGGCGCGAGCGATCATCACGTTGACGACCGACTTTGGCGGCGGCAGTCACTACGTCGCCGCGATGAAAGGCGCCATCCTGGGGATCCATCCCGAGGTGACGATCGTCGACCTCACGCACGAAGTCTGGCCACAGGATGTGCGTTCGGCGGCCTGGATTCTGGCGGCGACGGCCGGTGAGTTTCCTCCAGGTACGATCCACGTCGCCGTCGTTGACCCCGGCGTGGGCACGGAGCGGGCCATCGTGGTCGCCGAGATCGATGGGCAACGTTTTGTCGCCCCCGACAACGGCCTGCTGGGACTGGTGGCGACGCGCGGCCAGGTCGAGCGGCTGCACCGTGTGACGCAGCCGCAGTACTGGCGGGGCGACGTCTCGGCGACGTTTCACGGCCGCGATGTGATGGGCCCCGTGGCGGCACACCTCAGTCTGGGCGTGGACGTCGCGTCGCTGGGACCGGCGCATGACGGACTCGTTGCGCTCGGTTGGACGCAGCCGCACTGCGCCGGACGTTCGATCAGCGGCGAGATCGTGTTTGTCGACACGTTCGGCAATTTGATTTCCAACATCGATCGCGGCACATTGGCCGCCGTTCCGCGGGACGCAGTGCCGACGGTGACGTGTGGCGAGGCGGCGGACATCGATTTTGTGACGACGTATGCAGACCGCGCAAACGATACGCCGGTCGCGCTCGTCGGTTCGAGCGGTTACCTCGAAGTGGCGGTCGTGGGCGGCGATGCCAGCCGTTCGTTGGACGCCGGCGTGGGCACGACGATTGCCTTGCGCTGGTGATCTGCCCTGCGCTGGTGAACCGGCTTAGCGTGATTCGGCCACCCGGCGAAGTGACGATAATAGAAAGACGCATGGATACACCGACGCGGGAACAACTCGAGGCCTGGGATCGCTGGCACGTCTGGCACGCCTTCACGCAGATGGCCGAGTACGAGCCGTTGATCATCGAGCGGGGCGAAGGCTGTGTGCTGTACGACGTTGACGGCAACGCGTATCTGGACGGCGTGAGCAGTCTGTGGTGCAACATCCACGGTCATCGCCACCCGCGGATCGATGCGGCGCTCACCGAGCAGGCGGGCCGCATCGCCCACACGACGTTGTTGGGGACGTCCAACGCGCAGACGATTCGCCTGGCGCGACGGCTGGTCGAACTGGCGCCCGAGGGGCTCGAGCACGTTTTCTTCTCCGACGACGGAGCGACGGCCGTCGAAGTGGCGCTGAAGATGTGTTTTCAATACTGGCAACAGCGGTCCGAGCCGCGGCCGGGCAAGCGGCTGTTCATTGCATTCGACCAGGCGTATCACGGTGACACGCTCGGCAGTGTGAGCGTGGGCGGCGTGGCGCGGTTTCACGAGATGTTCCGCCCGCTGTTGTTCGACACGATTCGC
>JAGQPT010000289.1 GCA_020426575.1 Planctomycetales bacterium | reverse complement strand
CAAAACGATCCCCCCGGCTCGTCGAGAAAGACCAACGGCACGACGTCGCGCTTGCCGGTTTGCACCAGCGTGAGCACTTCGAAGCCTTCGTCCATCGTGCCGAAACCGCCCGGCAACAAGCAGACCGCGTCGCATTCCTTGACGAACATCAACTTGCGGGTGAAGAAATACTTCATGTGCACGAGCTTCGGGTCGCCGTGGATGATCGCGTTGGCGCCTTGCTCGAACGGCAACATGATGTTGATGCCCATCGAGCGGTCGCGGCCGGCGCCGACGTGGCCCGCCTCCATGATCCCGCTGGCCGCGCCGGTCACGACGAGCCAGCCCTTGTTCGCCATCGCCCTGCCAAAGTCGACCGCCTGCCGGTAGCTGCCTTGTTCGGGGCGCGTTCGCGCCGAACCGAAGACGGTCACCTTGCGCGTGGAGCGAAACGGCTTGAAAACTTTGAAGGCATAACGCAACTCGCGCAGCGTGCGGCTAAGAATCTTCAAATCGCCGCGCGTCGTCTCGTCGGCCGCCAGTCGGTCGGCCGACTCCTTGATCCGCTCGATCAGCGCGTCGATGTGCCGCTGGCGTCCCGGATCGTGCCCGGTTGCTGCTGCATCGGCGATCGTTTTCGCATCGGCGACGGGTGTGCTGGCGGCGTCTTCAATCTCGTTCGGTAAGTCCATGTCTGTTCCCGGAGTTCGTGTCGGTGGCGGGCAATCGAACACGCAGGTCGGCCCGCGGCGACCGCCCGTGGCTTGCCACGGTTCCTGCCGCAGGTGACGTCGCGCCAATCCGACGCACCCGTCCGCAGCGGTCGCTCCTCGGTGACCCTACCTCCCCAATGGCCGTAGCTGCCCAGGCCACAGACTGGCGTCTGCGCCCGCGGGTAAGAATCGGCTCGATCGCCGGGCGCAATTATAGCTCGCCGTCCCCTTTTCTCGCGGTTCCGCTTGGGAAACGCACCCTGCGATAACCGCGAGATGCGTCTCGTAAGTGATTTTAGCAAAAGAGGTTGAGGGCAGATGGGAGTTGGTGCTGAGGTTCCGCGAGGTTTGCGGACGCCCTCAGCGGTGGGCGATCGCTTCGACCGCCTCGGCCCGCGATGGGTAGATGTCCCAAAGTGTGTCGAGTGACGTCACCTCGAGCACCTCACGGCCAACCGGACTCACGCCGCACAGCCCCAGCGTGCCGCCGCAGCGGCTGATGTGCTTCCAACAACGCACCAGGATGCCGAGGAAATACGAGCCGAAGTACCCTTGATCCGAAAGGTCGAAGACTACCGCCGGTGCGGGTACCTCGGCCGCCGCGCCAAGCATCTCAGCGGCCGTCGCCGGCAATTCGCTCCATTTCATCGAGGCCAAATCGGCCGCCGGCTTCACGAACCAGACGTCGCCCTCGCGCTCCACGTGGAACTGCTTCGGCGTGCTGGACTCGGGCGTGTCAGCCATTTCGGTCTCCCACCGTCGACGATTGCATCAGCGCAGGTCCCTGGCATCGGCGCAGGTCACTTCCGGTTGGTGTATGCTAACGTTCTCGGCCGATCGAGTCGAGTTTTTCCCCGCTCGCACGGCAACCTTCATGTAGAATGAGCCCCGCCATGCCGTCTCGTATGTCCCCCCAATGCGCCGCCGCGGCGCTGCGCCTGTCCGCGGTGTTATTGGCCGTTCACACGGCGGCCTTGTGCGCCGTCGCCGCTCCCCCGACCGACTTGACCCGACCGATGCGTTCATCATCCCGCGACGCGCTTGCTGCCAGCGAGCGCCAACTCACGTTCGACCCGTACAACCACGACCTCGACAACAACGATTGCTTCTCGCCCGACGATCGCTTCCTGGTGTACGACACCCGCGCCATACCGGACGGCATCGGTGCCAACGGCCGCATCGAGAAGGTCGAACTGGCGACGGGCGAGCCGACCGTGCTCTATGAAACGACGGGACAGACCGCCGACGGGCCCGGTGTCGGTGCGGCCAGTTACCACCCCAGCGAAAACCGCGTCGTCTTCATCCACGGATTGACCAACTGCGATGCGTCGCGGCCCTACGCCCAATGGAGGCGCACCGGCGTGATGGTCGATGAAGCCGACCTCGGTGTGCCGGTCTTCCTCGATGCCCGCGACGTCACCGCGCCGTTCACGCCCGGGGCCCTGCGCGGCGGCACGCATTGCCACGAGTGGAGCGGCGACGGCCATTGGATCGGTTTCACCTACAACGACGCCCTGCTCGCCGAGATCGAAGTGCGCACCGGCGAGTCCGTTAATCTCCGCACGATCGGCGTCGCCACCGACCTCGGCGCACCGGTAGCGGTCGACCACGACGCCGATGGCGAGAACAACGACGGACTCTGGTTCACTGCGCTGGTCGTCAAGGTTGTCCCCCATCCGCAGCCCGGCAGCGACGAAGTCAGCCGCGCCTTCAGCGACTCGTGGGTCGGGCAAAACGGCTACCTCCGCGCCGACGGCACCCGGCAGCAGCGGGCCCGAGCGTTTCTCGGCACGACGCGCGACGCCGACGGCAACGAACTGGTCGAACTGTTTGTCGTCGACATCCCCGACCGCATTGACCGCCCGGGAGACGACGGTCCGCTGGGCGGCACCGCGACAACCATGCCCGGCGTCGTTGCCGGTGCACAACAGCGCCGGCTCACCCGCACGGTCGACTGGCCCCATCCCGGCGTCGCCACCGAGCCGCGCCACTGGGTCCGCTCATCACCCGATGGCGAACACATCGGCTTCCTGGCCCGCGACGACGCCGGAGTTATCCAGGTCTTCTTCGCCTCGCCGCGTGGTGGCGAGCCCCAGCAGGTCACCCATCACGCCGCTGACGTGCAGTGCGGCCCACGCTTCAACACCTCGGGCACCCACATCTGCTATGTCGCCGACAACCAGTTGCAACTCTGCGACATCCGTCCGGGCAATCGGTTCGGCCGCAGCACGCCGCTGACCGCCCGCACCGATGCGCCACCGACCAGTCCCGTCTGGTCGCACCATGAACGAGTGATCGCGGTGAATCGGCTGGTTGATGGGCCTGATGGGACGCACCTGCAGATTTTTCTCTGTGAACTGGCCGACGGCGCCCTGCAGTGACGCACCGCTTCTTGGAGATAGTGCGTTTGTAGTCGACGTCTCTTCACCCGAGTCGTTGGGTCGGGAGTCTTCCTCGGCTTGAGCTCTAATCCCTTGCAAAGCAGGGGGTTACACAAAATTTACCAGTCTGCGCGACCGTTAGAGCTTGACATTAGTCGCGT
>JAGQPT010000288.1 GCA_020426575.1 Planctomycetales bacterium | reverse complement strand
CCTCGTCGCTCGAGACGTCCATCGGGATGAGGAACTTGGCGCCGGGGGCGTCGTCGGTGAGCATCGCCACGCGGCGGCGGTTGCGCTGCCGGGTATCGTCCTCGCGGTCAGGCAGATGTGTGAACCCGCACTCGGCCCCTTCGTCCATCACGTACTTAGCGATGGCCCAGGCGATCGAGTGGTCGTTCGCCACCCCCAGGATCAATCCCTTTTTCCCGTCGAACAATCCCATCTACCGTCTCTCCCTCGGTCTATGCACAGTGTTTTGCTAGTGGTTCACGCTCGCCGCGTTATTGTCCCCGCCGCATGACGTGGTGAATCACGACGGTTCATCGTCCGGCTCACTTAGGCCGCTTAACATACTACCAACGCGGAATTTACTCAACGGAGACGCTCACCAAAGCTTCGACGTCAGGGATGCCGCCCATTGGTCCACGTCCTCAATCAACCCGCCCCTTGTCGCGATGGGCTGGGAGACTTGGCGGTTTTGCCACATCGCCCCCAAACTGAGTCGCGTTCCTGGCGGAATACGACCCCGTCGGGATCTTGTCAAAAAGATGGCGCACTGCATCGGTTGATGTCCTATAATTGATACTCTAGCGACATTGGCGCCGTGATTATTGGACACCGTGTGCCCAATAATCGAGCAATCGCACTTTTTATTGTCCCCAATGAGGCATTCTCGTGGCAAATCGTGAGACCTCTGCCGCACCGAATGGCAGCGACGTTCGTCCGGGGTACGAAGCGCTGGACACCGTGTATCGCCTGGCCATTGGCGAGAGGCGTGCCGAGGCGTTTGCCCGCGCGGCTCTGCGGGTCGTGCGTCGTCGGTTCGGGGCGAGTTCAACTCGGCTCGTCGAAGCGGTCGCCGGACAATGGCTCACGCTCGCCGAGGTGGGGGACGACGTGTCGCCCCCGAGCGACTTGCTCGCAGCAGTGATCGATACGCTCGCGCCACAGTCGGCCGGAAACTGGCTCGCCGTACCTCTGAGCGCGGCAAAGACTGAATCGCGCGTTGTGGCCCTGCAGAGCGATGCGACGGTGGACACCGACGCACTCGTGGATCTAGCCCACGCGCTGGGCGAGGGGCAACGCGCCGTGGCGGCCCGCGAGAACGACGATCGTCGCACTGCCCAGCTCGAACGGCTGGTCGACGTGTCGCGCGAGTGGTACCGCATTTTTGAGATCGAACCGTTGCTCAACGCGATGGCGGCCGCCGCCACCGAGTTGCTCGATGCCGAACGGGCCAGCATCTTTCTCTGGGACCGCGCGAATCACATCCTCGTCGGCCGGCCGGCACTCGGCGTCGAAGGGGGCGAACTGCGCATTCCCGACGACGCCGGCATCGTCGGCCAGGTATTGCAGACCGGTCAGCCCCGCCGCGCCAGCGAGTCGACCAAAGCCGCCAAAAGCGAGGAAAGTGGCATCGACCACGACGTCGACAAGCAGACGGGCTTTTCGACCGAATCGCTCGTTTGTGTGCCGCTGTTGGGGCGCGACGCCGAATTGCTCGGTGCGTTCGAAGTGCTCAACAAACACTACGGTGAATTCAGCGACGCCGACGAAGCAATGCTCACCGAACTGGCCAGCCACGCGGCCGTGGCGCTGGAAAACGCCCAGCAGCGCGACCATCTGCTCCGAGCCCGCCGCCACGTCACCGAAGAGGCGGCCCAAGGCGTGCGGCTGATCGGCGAATGTCCGGCCATCGTGGCGCTGAGATCCACCGTCGCGCGGGTCGCCGACACCGATTTGGCCGTGCTGATACTCGGCGAGAACGGCACGGGCAAGGAGGTCGTCAGTCAACTCGTGCATTACCTCAGCGCGCGCCGCGAAGAACCCTTCGTGGCGGTCAACTGCGCGGCGCTCACCGAAACACTGCTGGAGAGCGAACTGTTCGGCCACGAGAAGGGGGCTTTCACCGACGCCCGCGACACGCACATCGGCAAGTTCGAGCTCGCCTCGGACGGCACGTTGTTCCTCGACGAGATCGGCGATCTCAGCCTCGGCGGCCAGGCGAAACTGCTCCGCGTGTTGGAAGACAAGGTGGTGGTCAGGGTAGGGGGCTCGACGCCGATTTCGATCAACACCCGCGTCATTGCCGCGACGAACCAGGACCTGGCCAAGATGGTGGCCCAGCGGCGTTTCCGCGAAGACCTCTTTTACCGGCTCAACGTCGTGGCGCTGGAACTGCCGCCACTGCGCGAACGGGGCGACGACGTCCTGCTCCTGGCGGAGTACTTCGCCCAGCAGTTCGCCGCCGCCGCGCATCGGCCTCGGCTCAAGCTGACCGAGTCGGCCCGTAAACGGCTCCGCTCGCACACCTGGAAGGGCAACATCCGCGAGCTGCGCAACGTGATCGAGCGCGTGGCGTACCTCTCAACGAGTGAACGCATCGACGCCGACGATCTGGGCTTCATGCTGCCGGCCGGCGACGACAATTGGGGCGACTTCGCCCCCGACGCCACATTGGCCGACGCCACGACACAGTTTCAGCGGCACTTCATCGAAAAGTCGGTCGAGCGCTCCGGCGGCAACATGACCGACGTCGCCCGCCGCCTCGGCCTGCACCGTTCGAACCTCTACCGCAAGATGAAACAACTCGGCATGAACGCCCCGGAATGAGGCGCCGATTCAACGTTGCTGCGATGATTCGGCTGCGACTCATGACGATGATTCGTTCGTCGTGCGCCGAGTCACTGGGCGGCGGCTTGCGACGTAAACTCCAACTCGTCCACGTACACGTCGACGTGCCAGCCGCCGGCCTGGCCGTTGAACAGGCCAAAGCGATCCAGCGTCGCGGCCCGCTTGCGATCTCCCTCGCCGAGCGTCATCGTCTGACTCGCGTCGTCAAGCGTCGTCGTGATCGTACCCAGGCCGTCACCGCCAGCGGGGTCGTACTCGATGCTCCAGTGGTGTAGCGATCCGTCGGCGGGCAGGATCGGGCCTTCACGGTCATTGCGCCCGCTGCCGTCGGCCGTTGCATAACCGGCCCGGAAGTAGTGCCCCACGCGGCTGGGGCCTTCGACCAAAGCCGCCAGATAGTTACGCTGTCGCTTTTCGTTCTCCGGCACGTCGTTGTGGCGTTTCGTCTCGCTGTCGAACCAGCCAATGTAAACCGCGCTGTCGGCACCGGCGCCGCGCAGCGAGATCGTTCCCGAGGCGCGTAGCGGCGTGTCGAGTGAAAATGGACCGACTGGCGCCGCGTAGTAGGCCGGCGATTCGTCGCGGAAGATGATGCCACCGACCGCTCCCGGCAAATCGACATCGGCCGGTGCGCGGCCGAAGTCGTGGAACGGCCGCACGACGCGCTCGACAAACTCGGCCCGATTGCCGCTGCCTTCCCATTTCGGGTCGGTGTCGAACGCGAGCGACTCGCCATTGACCGTGAGGTCGTCGAGCCAGAACTCGACTTCGCCGCCCGTGGTTTCCTGATTCCAGATGCCGAAGTGGTCGAGCACCGCGTTGTCGGCGCGGTCTTCCTCGCGCATGGCGATGCGGTACTCCTGGTCGTCGATGCGGAAGGTCATTTCGCCGAAACCTTCGCCGCCGGCCGGATCGAACGTGAGTGACCAGTCGTGCACCGTGCCGTCGGCAGGGAAGGGGGCCGAGGGCGTCGTCTGGTAGCGCTCGCCCTCGAACGCCCCGGCACCGTGCGTGCGCCCGTGCGACGTGCCGTACTCGAAGAAGAGCCAGTACGAATTCGCATTGCCGTCGATGCGGAAGCCGAGCGAGTTCGGAGTGCGCCAGCCGCGCGACGAGGTGTGATACCAACCGATGAGCACACCCGAACCACCTTCGCAGTGGTTGACGGCCAGCCGCCCGCTTGCTTCGAGCCGATCGTCGAACGTGAGCGACTTGGCCAGCCGCTTGCCGTAGCGCGACGGCGTGAGCGAACGTTGCGCTCGGCCACCGATTTCGCCGGGCTGGCCGCCGGCGCGGTTCGTCGCGCTGTAGCCGAAGTCCTGTTTTACCGGCAGCGGATGGTCGGGCTGGAGTCGGTTGCGGAAGCCTTCCCAGCCGGAGTCGTCGACTGTGACGACAGTCGCTTGTTCGTCGTCGCGCTGTTCATCGTCGCCGCGACACGGCAACGGCGAACACGTTAGCAACATACACAGGGCGGCGACGCAATGCGCGGCGCTCAACGAAGTGGCAGATCGGCGCGCAATGCGACCAAAGCGGGCAGCGCCGCCAGCGAAAGCACGGGACAAGGTGGGCCTCTTTCTGCGGGACCGGATCGAAAGGGCAGGGGGGATGCGCGCCGTTTCCGGCGCAGTCCAACTCCCCGGCCCCCGTCTTCGGTGGGGCCAGGGGAGGTGGCTCTTGCGTGCGAGACTTCTATATAGAAGTAGCCGCCTAGTAGCGTCGGCGACCGCCGCCACCACCACCGCCGCCGCCACCGCGTCCACCACGATTCTCGCGCGGCTTGGCTTCGTTGACGGTGACCGCTCGGCCGGCGATCTTTTGCAGGTTCAGCGCTTCGATCGCCGCTTCCGACTCGGAGCGGTCCGACATCTCCACGAACGCGAAACCGCGCGACCGCCCCGTTTCGCGATCCGTGATGATGTTGACCGACGTGACCGTGCCGTAGGCGGCAAACGCCTGGCGGATGTCGTCCTCGGTGGCGTCGTACGAAAGATTACCGACGTAAATGTTCATCCTGACTCAGTCCTCGAACTACCGTAACCAGCGGCCGGGCATCTGATCGTCGAACGCAACCATCATCGCCGCGACCCGTGGGATCAAATCTGTTACCTCCGCTTTGCGCGTTGTGCGCCGCGGCACACAACGCCCGACAAAACGGTCAGGCTGAGTAGCCCCTCCACGTCGGCTGGCTGGTTCGTGCGCGCGTCAAGCACGCCCCGACCACACGTAGAGCTCCTCCGCTGAACCGACCGCAGGACGGATCCAAGACGCGAACCGATCCGCTGTCACGCCAATACAGCGCGCTTTAGCCTACGGGATGGACGGCCGTAGTCAAGGTTTTTTCCCAAGTTGGGATGTGAGGCGACGACCTTTTGCGCCTGACCACTAGGCCGCCGGCGCCCGTATTCGCATTTCGCGCGAGCCGCAACTAGACTGCTGGGGCGGGGGAGGCAGCTTGGTCCCCCACGCAGCGTGGTCCCCCACATAGTGGCAAGGCGGTCACGCGCAACCGCACAGCGACCAAGAGGGCGAGAACATGAATCGATCCGACGAAGCGGAGAACCCCTACCGAGCACCGGAGAACTCGTTTGCGGAAGTCATCGTGCCGGCAACGGCCGTCGAACTGCCCGCCGCCGCCAGTCGGGGGCTCTATCGCGACCGAAAACTGCTCGTGGCCGCCAAGGGGGCCATCTTCCCGGACCGTTGTGTGAAATGCAACGCGCCGGCCGAGGGGTTTCGGCTCCACCGTGCCCTTGGCTGGCATCATCCGGCCGTCTATCTCACCGTCCTTGCCGGAATTCTCGTCTACATCGTGCTGGCGATGGTCTTGCGCAAGTCCGCCTCGTTCCACGTCGGCCTTTGTCCAGTGCACCACAAGCGCCGCAATCTGACCATGCTCGCCGCCTGGCTGACGTTCTTGGCGGGCATGGTCATCATGTTCGCCTCGATTGTTCTGGAAAGCCTCGGACTGGCCGCCTTCGGCGTCGTCGTGATGTTATCGAGCGTCGTCGTCGGCCTGCTCAAGACAAGGGTGATCTGGCCCAAACGGATCGACGACAACTACGCCTGGATCCGCGGCGTCGGCGACGACTTCCTCACCAGCATCGCCCAAGAAACGGCCAGCGGGTGAGGGGCCCGCGGGCATTCGACTAGCACCGACATCACGTCGCCGTTCCACCCGTCTGCAGAAACTCCGGCGCCGTCACGCCCATTGAGACGTAGATGCTCATCAGCGCGTCGACCGACAGGTCGGCCGGCAGCAGGTTCTCGACCGGGACGAAGAGCAGTGCGCCGCCCACCGGGACCGGGGCCGTGGGGATGATCACGATCTGGTACTCGCGGCCAGCGATCGTGTAGCGCTCCGGCGAGACCAACAGCGCGAGCAGGCCGGCGCCGTGTTCGCTGCCGAACATGCAGTAGACGACGCTCATGCCCTTGAGGTCGGCCTCGTCCTTCTTGTCCAGCATGCCGACGAGTTGTTTCGACGTGCCGTAGATGCCGCCGATCAGCGGGATGCGTGCGAGCAGCGCGTCGACGACGCTCTGCACGAGTCGCTTTCCCCCCGCCTCGACGAAGAAGCCAATGATGAAGATCACGCCCAGCACCATGGCCCAACCGATGACGTAGGCCACCGTGTCGCGACCGTCGACAACGCCGCGGCGCTGGGTGCGGCCGAGTTTCTCCAGCAGGTCGCCCAGCGTCGTGCCGGGGCCGATGAACTGGCCCACGAACCCGGTGACCCAGATGACCACGGCAACGGTGATCACCAGCGGCAGGATGGAAAACACGCCGGCGAGGAAATAGGCGGCGAGCCGTTTGACGACGGCTTTGAAGGCATCGGGCACGGGGCATCTCCATCGGGCGAGGCTGGGCGGCGGGCGCGGCGCCAGAGCGTACCACAAACCGGCCTCGGCAGGGGACAGCAGCCCGGCTGCGGCTCCCGACCGTGCGGTCCGTCCCCCGCAGTTTCTGCATCAGCCGGTGCAGGGCAGGGGGCGCCGTCCCCCGTGTAACAGACGTCGGCGAATTCCGCTCCAGACAAGTGGCGAGCCGCACACGACCGTCGGCCCGCCCCCTCCCAACTTTCCCCCACGCATGAGACCCGGCAATGGAATACGTCAACCTCACACTCGCCGCCGCGCTCGACGCCTGGAACCGGGTGACCAGTCGCGGCATCGAAGCGCGGGCCCGCCTGCGGGGCGACCGCTTCTCCCCCGACGGCCGCTGGACTGCAGCCTGGCTCGCCGCCGGCGGCCTGGTCGGCGCCATCTACATTCGTCTGGTTGACTACCAGTTGCACGTCACGGGCTAGGCGGCGCCGAAAACCCGGAGCATTGCGACCTTGCAACGTACGTGTGAACGGTTCATCGTGGGAGCAGCCGGCGCAGCGCTGATACTCGGCACGGCCGACGACGGTGCCAAAGCTCTGATTTTGTCGTTGCGCGGCCTGAACGACCTCGGACGAAGTGTTGACGACGCGGCCTCGAAGGCGCGAATATACAACTTATGAATAAACCACTCACGAGCCCGAGCATTGTGGAAGCGATACGAGCCGCCTATGGCGACTTGGAGCGGCCAAATTACGCATTTACGAAAAAACGGTACAAGACACTCATTCGCCACGATTTCGTAGCCGATTTGATGGCAACCTACTTCGTCAAGGATGACACTGACCTCAATGATCATGTTGCGGTACATCTTCGTGTTCGTGACAATCATTGCGTGACGCTGCAATTGTGCCTATCCCTTGTGTCGAATTTCGCAATGGCATTCCGATACGATTCGAATGGCTTGTTGTATTCGGAGGTGGTGGACGGATCGACGGCAGATTTGACGGACTTCGAACGTGAAATCTTGAATCGACTTGAGAAGTACGGGTTCAGGGTATTGTGCAAGTCCGAAGCTGCTGTTCCCATTGAAATGAACCTCTTCAATACGGACGCAAACGACGCTCGCGTCTACCACGCAGTGATTTCGGACAGCGGTCTCGTACCAGACGTATTGCGATAGAAATGTAGGAGGAAAGGCGTAGTCGCGTGGCTATGACAATTGCCTACCTCGCCTCTTCGCCCACACGGGCCGCTGGCTCTCGGAAGACCCGATCGGCACGGCCGACGACGCGAACCTCTACCGCTACGTCGGCAACTACGTCACCGGCGCCGCCGATCCCTCGGGGTTGTACCGAAAAGGCCTCGGCACGCTGTTCCGCCGTCGAACGCACCGTAACCGAATAATTGGAAGATGCGGATTTTCCGTGTCGAGGCGCGATCGTTGGCGCGCCGGGTGACAGCCGGTTGTCACCGGCACCTGTCTACAGCCCAAAACCTGGCCGCCGCGATGGCACTTGAGGCATGGCAGACACCGGCATGGCAGGCAACAGCCAACACCCCTGCCGGCGTATCGGCACGCCGGCACAGTTGCGCCCCCTGCTTTGTCTCATTCCGCCACCGAGTGTCGTCGCCATCGCGCGGGAACCACACCGCGATGAACGCGCCGCCGGCGGCCCGACGCGAGCGACCGAAGCCCGTCGTCAGACCGTCTTCCTGCGCCCGCTTGGAACCGAACGTGCGCGACGCGCATGAGCGCACTGTTGTGGTGTTCGTCGGTTGTTGGCGGAGGCATCTCGGCCGTGGGCGCGGTACGGCGCGGCATAGCAGGGCGGCACGGGGCCCAGAGGGGCCCAGAAGTAGAAACGCCCGATTACCGAGGAATTCGCAGCCCCCAACCGAACATAACATACATTATCGGACGTTGTGTTCGGCCGTCGGCAGCGGGCTTTTGTGGCGATCCTTTGTCGCTCCTCCGTCATGCATCCGTCATGCATCTCGGTGCACGGTCTCCGGCGAGAACGCCGGCAGACACACCGCGACGTACTCGGCGCCGCCGGCGTCCGGCGTGCTGTAGCGGACCCATTCGCCGGGGCCTGTCACGATCGCCTGGCCGGCGGCAATGACGAGTTGTCCATCGTCGCAATCGACGTGCAGCGAACCGCGCAGCACGACCGTGATCTCTTCGAACTCGGGACGCTGGCCGGGTTCCTCCCAACCTTGCGGCGAGATCATCCGGGCCACGCTCACCGTGCTGGTCGACGTGTTCACGCGGCCGACGAACTCTTCGATCTGCTTGGGCATGGCGCCGGCCGCCTGAATCAGCGTCGGGGCCGCAATCAGCTTTGGCATGAGCGGGTCTTTCGG
Source organism: Planctomycetales bacterium (assembly GCA_020426575.1). GTDB lineage: Bacteria > Planctomycetota > Planctomycetia > Pirellulales > JAEUIK01 > JAGQPT01. Next base: position 1,081 of record JAGQPT010000288.1, on the reverse strand, counting down.
GTCAGAGAAATGAGAGCAGACCGTGCCGGTTGGTCGTGCTAGTTCGGTCCGCGAAAACGCGCACGCCGCGGCAGGGGGCTCACACCCCCGGCGCCGATGGTGAAACTTTCAGGGCAGCACAACGGTGTTCGCCGTTGCACATGAACCATCGCAGAGCTGCCGGAATGAACATCAGACCGACAGGCGTTCGTCGAGCATCCGCTCGACGTCCTCCAGCGGCGAGGGACCGTCCGTGTCGTTCGATTCGTTGGGGTCTAGCTTCCGATTCAACTCATCGAGGTACGGCCCCAGCGTCTGGTGGACTTCGTCGGGAAGCACGGGGTTGGCCTTGTCGATCAGCCGAGCGATGTAGACGCCCGACTTCGACTCGAGCACGGCATTTCGGCCGGCCGACGACAGCGTGACGACGAAGAACGTGATCGTGATGCAGAGCAGCACCCCTTTCGCAGCGCCGAACATCGCGCCGAGTTGGCGATCGAACTCTTTGAGCTTCACGCGATCGATCAGCCTGGCCACGATGCGAAACAACAGCCAAACGGCAATCGACGTACCGATGTACAGGATCAGCATCGCGAGAAATCGGTTCCACGGCGCTTCGGCACTGATGCGCGGCGCCAGTTCCGAATGAAATCGCAGTGCCACGAAGCAACTCACCGCGACCGACGCCAGCGAAGCGAGTTGCCAGGCCATGCCCTTCCAGGCACCGAAGACGGTCGTGCCTATCAGCACGATCAGCATGAATATGTCGTACGGATGCATGTTGCGTACTTGTAGCTAGGCGTATTGCCGCAGTGCCCGTTGCGGGCGCGGTTGCGCAGTTGCGGTGTTCCATATCACCGTTTTCGCTCCGAAGCCAGAAATCTTTAGCGGCGCCCCCCTGTCCTCTCTGGGGGCACGACGTCCGACCGCGGGCACTGCTCCATGCTGCGGCATAGAATCAGCCCGTGACGCAGCGGCCGCGAGTATATCGTCTCGTGCACGGCGGCCGAATATCAACGTGCCCACGTTTGCCGAAACATTAGCACGCGTGCTGAACGACGGTGCTACCATGTGGTGATAGCATCGGCCTGGAGGAGGCCGG
>JAGQPT010000287.1 GCA_020426575.1 Planctomycetales bacterium | reverse complement strand
GACCTGGTGACAGCACGTTCGGTTGATGTCGTCGACCGACCAGGCCAGTTCGTCGACAAACCGCCCGAACGTGACGGCCGCCAGCGCGACGCCGGCGGCCATGAGTTGCTCGGCGTCGGTGTTCATCAGCGGTTGCATCTTGCCACCGACCGACTCGTCGCGGCCGCTTTGGCACAACCCCACGGCGCTCGTGTCGGCGCGGGCAACCGCGCCGAGCAGTCGGTTGTCCGTCTGGCTGATGCGACGGTCCACCAGCACGGCCGCCGCGCTGGCCGAGCCAATCGTCAACGAGGCCATTGCCGGTTTGACCGTTTCACGCGTGAACGACTCGTCAGCGTTGAGCCGGGCGATCGTGGTTTCGACCAACTCGCGGCTCCCTTCGCTGGCCACGACCAACCCGGCCTCGATCTGGCCCAGCTCGATCATGTTGGCGATCTGGATCATGCCGTTGAGGAAACCCAGGCAGGCGTTCGAGCAGTCGTAGACGACGCAATCGCTCGGCAGCCCCAGGCGATCGTGGACCACGCACGACGTGGCCGGCTCGAGATAGTCGCGACAGACCGAGGCGTGCACGATCGCGCCGATGCGGTCGAGCCCGATACCGCACTCCTCGATGGCCCGGCGGGCGCTCGCGACACTGATCTGGCTCGGCATCGTGCCGGGCGCCCAGAAGCGCCGCTCGCGGATGCCGGTCATCAGTACCAAACGACCCTCGGGGAGCCGCAACCGACGGTAAAGTGGCGCGAGCCGCGCCTCGATCTCCTCGCTGCTGACAACCTCGTCCGGGAGCGTGTAGCCGAGCGATTCGAGGCAAACGTTGCGATAATTCATACCACTGGCACCGGGAGGAAGGACCGCGTGACGGCGAGGGACAACGAATTCGACGGGCGGACGGTTGAGCGGCCGAACCGATCGAACATACTGCCCGACGGCGGGATCGTAAAGGTACGGGTGCCGGCGGTTATCTCATTGGCACGGCCGACTTTGCGGATCGCGCCGTCGTCGCGGGGCTTGTGCGGCGCCGTTGGCCCTCGTTAAAACGGCATGAGCAGCACCAGGGTCCCGCGTCACTGGCAGCCACGCTGCCTCCACCCCCCGCGTAGATCCCGCGTCGGCTTTTTCCGATCGTTTACTTCGCGCCGCGGTCGCCCCACGCCTCGATGATTCGGCTCCCCAAAATAGAATGCTTCACGACCAGCGGCGGCGTCAAAATCTACCGCATCCCGTGTGAGGTGTTTCCCGGCTTCGTTGCCTTCGCCCATCTGCTCTTCGGCGCAGGGCCGCTCACCTTGGTCGACGTCGGCAGTGGTTATGGCCACAGCGACGAACACCTGCTCGCCGGGCTGGAAACCGTTCGCGACAAGTTTGGCGAGAAATTTCAGGTCGCCGACATCCAGCGGATCATCATCACGCACGGCCACATCGACCACTTCGGCGGTCTGCGGGGCATTGCCCAGCACATGCCCGACGCCGTGATTGGCATCCACTCACTCGATCGCCGCGTGCTCTCCCATTACGAACAGCGCGTGATCGTGGCCACCAAGTCATTGCGGTTCTACATGCAGCGGGCCGGCGTGAACCCCGACGACCAGGCCGAATTGCTGATGTGGTACGGCTTCTCCAAGAAACACGTCCACAACTTCGACGTCGGCTTCACGATGGCCGACGGCGACGAGATCGACGGCATGCGGTTCATCCACACGCCGGGCCATTGCCCCGGGCAGGTGTGCATCGGCATCGACGAAGTTCTGCTGACGGCCGATCACATCCTGCCGCTGACGACGCCCCACCAGGCCCCCGAGCGAATCACCTCCTACACGGGATTGGGGCACTATTTCGAGTCGCTCGACAAGGTCGCCCGCATCCCAGGTTACGAGCTCGGCCTGGGTGGCCACGAGGGGCCGATGCGCGACATCTACGGCCGCATCGTCGATATCCGCCGCAGCCACGAGAAAAAGCTCGACCAGGTGATGGCGATCGTCAACGAAAGCGATGGCCCCACGATCCAGCAAATCACCGACAAGATGTATCCCCGGGTCGAGGGCTTCCACGTGCTGCTGGCGCTCGAAGAAGTGGGGGCCCACGTCGAGTATCTCTACCAGCACGGCGACCTGGTCGTCTGCAACGTCGAAGAAATCGAGCGCGAAGACAACCCGGCGCTGCGCTTCATCATCGCCTAGCAAAGAAGTCGCCTCACCGGTGCGATCGCCCAGCGCAGGCACCCGGAAGCGTTCCTGGAGACATCTGCGGAATTTGACCCCACGCGGCCTGTCTGATTAAATCGAGGGTGGTCGCCCATGGCCGATTTGCCGCCCAATAGGGCGGTCCCACCGCTTCGGCTACGACGTTTCCTCGCCCGCCCGAATGTCCCACCCCCTGATGCTCGATGTGCACAACGCCGCTGCGGAGTGTCTGGTTCGCCGTCGCTGTCTGCACGTGCATCGGTTGGTGCGGCCGTGCCGCGCGGGCCGAGCCGCCCGCGCCGACGGAAACACCCGCTGAGCCCACGGCCGAGCGTCCCGTCGACTTCGACGGCGAGATTCGCCCACTGCTTGTCGAGCGCTGCCTGGTGTGCCATGGCGACGAGACGATGGAGGCCGGCTTGCGGCTCGACCGCAAGGATGCGGCGCTGGCCGGCGGCGACAGCGGCGCCGTGATCACCCCCGGCGACAGCCAGGCCAGCTTGCTGTTCCAACTCGCGGCGGGACTCGAAGAAGGCCGCCGTATGCCCCCCGAGGGCGAAGGCGAGCCGCTCAACGAGGAAGCGATCGCACTGCTGCGACGTTGGATCGACTCGGGCGCGTCCTGGCCCGACGACGCGGACGCAGCAGCGCAAAGCGACCACTGGGCCTATCAGCCCATCATCGCGCCGGCCCCGCCCGAGGTGACGCGCTCCGACTGGGTGCGCAACCCGATCGATCGTTTTGTGCTCGCGCGGCTCGAAGCGGCCGGTCTGCAGCCCTCGCCCGAGGCGGATCGGGCGACGCTGATCCGCCGCCTCAGTCTCGACCTGCTGGGCCTGCCCCCCTCGCCCCAGGACGTGCAAGCGTTCGTTCTCGACAATCGCCCCGACGCCTACGCGCGGCTGGTAGAACGGCTGTTGGCGTCGCCGCACTACGGCGAACGGTTCGCCCGCCACTGGCTGGACCTGGCGCGTTACGCCGACAGCGACGGTTACGAAAAAGACCGTGTGCGACCGTATGCGTGGCGCTACCGCGACTGGGTCATCGCCGCGCTCAACCGCGACCAGCCGTTTGACGAATTCACCGTCGAACAGATCGCCGGCGACCTCCTGCCCAACGCCACACTCGAACAGCGCGTCGCGACCGGATTCCATCGCAACACGCTCACCAACACCGAGGGAGGCGTCGACCAGGAGGAGTTCCGCGCCAAGGCGAACGTCGATCGGGTCGGCACCACGGCCGCCGTTTGGCTGGGGCTGACGCTCAACTGCTGCGAATGCCATTCGCACAAGTACGATCCCTTCACGCAGCGCGAGTTTTACGGCCTCTTCGCCTTTTTCAACGCCGCCGAAGAAAAGAACATCCCCGCGCCCTATCCCGATGAAGTCGCCGCCTACGACACCAAGAAGGCGGCTTACGATGCGGCGCACGCCGAATTGGTCGCCGCTGCCGACGCCTATCGCCGCGACAAGCTCCCCGCCCGTCAGGCCGAATGGGAGGCGAGCCTCGCCGACCGCACGACTTCGTGGCAGGTGCTCACACCGCTGGCCGTCTCCGCCACGAGTGACGCCGAACTGGCGATACTCGACGACGGCTCGGTGCTCGCCAGCGGCGATTCGCCCGCTGAGGACGAGTACACCGTGCGTCTCGGCACCGACATCGCGGGGATCACCGGCATCCGCCTCGAAGCGCTCTCCGATGAGAGCCTGCCGGCCCACGGCCCGGGACGCGTCAATCACGGCAACTTCGTGCTGAACGAAATCACGTTGGCGACCACCAGCGCCGATGCGGCAGCCACGAGTCGATCGCAAACGGATCAAACGCCAGCCGATCAAGCACCGGCCGAAGCATCGCAACCTGCGGAAATTCCGGTACCGTTCAGCCGGGCCGTCGCAGACTTTTCGCAACAGGACTGGGACGTCGCCGGCGCGATCGACGACGATCCGAAGTCGGGCTGGGCCGTGCAGCCGCAACTCGGCCGCTGGCACGAGGCGGTCTTTGAGACGGCCGAACCCTGCGGCGCTGCGGACGGCAGCACACTCGTCGTGCGGCTGAAGTTCCATCACGGCGGACAGCACACGCTGGGCCGTTTCCGCCTCGCCGTGACCACACAGCCGGGCCCGCTAGAGGCCGATTCGCTGCCAAGCGACGTCGAAGCGGCACTCGCCATCGCGGCCGACCAGCGCAGCGACGAGCAACGCACGGCGATCCGCGACTTCTACGCAACGCTTGATCCCGAACTCGCGGCACTCGATGAGGCCGTCGCCGAGCACGCGAAGCAGGAACCGCCGTATCCCCCCACCGAGGCGCAGACCCTCGTTGCCGGCGACGG
>JAGQPT010000286.1 GCA_020426575.1 Planctomycetales bacterium | reverse complement strand
GAGCAAATCATCGGTCGTGGCATCGGCATCGAGCGTGTGTTGCTGGCTGACAATGCCGACGCGATCACAGTCGCGTCGTTTGTTGCGGACGTAGACTTGGCTGGCCGGGTCGTCACCGGCCAGCACGACGTCCAGCCGCGGCACGATCGAGGTGTTCGCGATGAACTCGGCGACCTGCTCGGCGATCTCGCCCTGCAGTTGTTTGGCGAGCGCGGCGCCGTCAAGGTTCGTGGCGGTCACAGGTGGGGTGTCCCCAGGGGTCGTCGAGTCGTGGCGTCGCAGTCCGAATGTGAAGGGACGGTGATTGTAGCAAAGGTCGGCCCCCAGAGTGAGGGCACCGGTCCGCCCCACACCAATTCCGATCTTTCCCATGATGCGGAACCGAATGACCCGGCTAACCACCGAACACGCCCGTGGCAGCGACCAGATGTAGGGCGACGCAGGCATAGAGACCCGCCGCCACATCGTCGGCCATGATGCCCCAACCGGCCGGCAAACGTTCCAATTGTCGTGCCGGGGGCGGCTTCGAGATATCAAAAAGTCGATGGAGCGCGAACCCCAGCAACACAACTCCCCAACGGTCCAGCGGCACGCCGAGGAAAACGATCGGCATGCTAGCGATCTCGTCCAACACGATCGCGCCGGGGTCCTTTTTGCCCCCCAACAGGGCCGCCGCCGCCGTGCAGACCGGCACACTGGCCAGCAGCAGCACAACGATCATTGCCAATTGCAGGGGCCACTGGGCGCCGGCCGCTCGCTCGACGAGCCAGGCAAGTGGCAGTCCCCAGAGGGCGCCGAATGTCCCCGGTGCCGTGGGCATGAGGCCGACCCAACCGCCAGTGGCAAGCCCTACGGTCAAGCGATCGGCAAGCCGCAGCCGCCGCCGACCGCTGCCAGATGGTTCCTCCGTCGCCGCGCCACTCGAAGGTGTGTTCATGCCTGCCATGCTACCGGGCGTCGTGACTCGCCGGCAACCGGCGAAATACGTCTGGATTGAACTAAGACGCCGTGAACACCGAAGTACCGAACTTGTAAGCCCTTGAAGCGGTCCAGGATGGTATGTTCGCTCGCCGGCCGGGGCCGTATAATCTGCCCTGTTTCCCTGCCTTTTATCTGCAGTGGTCCCGCCGCGGCGATTCGCCGTCGGGCCGCCCGGCCGCGCCGTCCACTCCATTCGCCCGCACCGTTGCAATACCGTTGGAAAATATGAGCGATACCAAAAAACTCAGCGCCGTCGAGAAAATCAAGGAGGAAAGTAACTACCTGCGCGGCCAGATCGCCGAACAGTTGGCCGACGGCACTGACAATTTCGCCAGCGACACGACCCAGCTGATCAAATTCCACGGCAGTTACCAACAGGACAACCGCGATCGCCGTGCCGAATTGCGGGCCGAGGGAAAAGACAAAGCCTACGACTTCATGGTCCGCACGCGGATTCCCGGCGGACGACTCACCAGCGAGCAACTACTCGCCGAACTCGACCTCTGCGACGAGATCGGCAACACCACGCTGCGGATCACCACCCGCCAGGGGCTGCAACTTCACGGCGTTCTCAAGTCGAACCTGCGACAGGCAATTCACCGCATCAACGAGATCCAGCTCTCGACTCTGGCCGCCTGCGGTGACGTCGAGCGAAACGTGATGTGCTGCCCCGCGCCGCGCAAACACAACCAGATCTGGGACCAACTGCAGGCTACGGCACTGGAAATCGCCGAACACTTGGCCCCCAAAACCGGTGCCTACCACGAACTCTGGCTCACCGACCCCGAGACGGGCAACAAAGAACTTGCCGGCGGCGGCAAGCCCGACGTCGAGCCGATTTACGGCGAGACCTACCTGCCGCGGAAGTTCAAGACGGCCATCGCGCTGCCCGAAGACAACTGCGCCGACATCTACTCCAACGACCTCGGCCTGCTGGCCATCGTCGAGGGAGACACGATCGTTGGATACAACGTCGTTGTCGGCGGCGGCATGGGCACCACGCCCAGCGCCGAGAAGACGTTCCCGGCCGTTGGCAGTGACATGGCCTTCGTCACGCCGGACCGGCTCATCGACGTGGTGACGGCCGTCGTGCTCGTACAACGCGACTTCGGCAACCGCAGCGACCGCAAGGTGGCCCGACTCAAGTACCTGATCGCCGACTGGGGTCTCGAACGGTTCAAGGCCAAGGTCGAGGAATACTTCGGCGGGCCGCTCGCAGGACCGCGCGACGCCAAGGTCCATGGCCACGACGACCACATGGGCTGGCACGAACAGGGGGACGGTCGCTGGTGGTATGGCCTCAACGTCGAAAACGGCCGACTGGTCGATCGCGAGGGTTTCCAGATCAAGGCCGCCCTGCGGGAGATCTGCACGGCGCTCAAGCCCGGTATCCGGCTCACCGCGCACCAGAGCGTCCTGCTTACCGACATCGACGCCGAGAATCGCAACCGCATCGAGGACATCCTCCGCCGGCACGGTGTGCCGCTGACGCGCGACATTTCCAACGCCCGCCGTTGGTCGATGGCTTGCGTGGCGCTGCCGACCTGTGGACTGGCCGTCACCGAGAGCGAACGTGCGCTGCCCGGCCTCATGGATCAACTCGACGTCGAGATCGAACGGCTCGGCCTCACGGGCGAACGCTTCACGCTCCGCATGACGGGCTGCCCCAATGGCTGCGCCAGGCCCTACAACTCCGACATCGGCCTGGTCGGCAAGACTGCCGGAAAGTACACCGTCTTTCTCGGGGGCCGCATCGAGGGGGACCGCCTCAACTTTCTCTACAAGGACCTGGTGCCGGAAGAAGAGGTCGTCGCGGAACTGGCCCGCGTGCTGGCCTACTTCAAGGACGCCCGCGAGGAAGGCGAGAGCCTGGGCGACTTCTGCCACCGCAAAGGCGCCGAAGACCTGCTGGCGAACACCGAGCGCTACGCCACGGTGTAGCGACGTCACACAGTAGTGACGCCACACACTGTCTTTTGAACGTCAACTCGCCACCGCGCGTGCCCGCACACCAATTCGATACGCAATTCCGTGCGTGGCGGCCCTAGTGCGTGTTTGGGATGAAAGCGTCCACACGACGCAGGACGTGCGGCACGAGTTGCACATGCAGCGTCACTCTAGGTCGCCAAAAGCCTGATGCCGTAAGGCGAAGATCCTAAGTTTTCGGCGCTTGGACACCCAGTCGGCTGGCAAGCTGGATGAGCTGTTGCCAGGTGCCGTCGCGCACGGGGATGCCGGCGCTGACGCGCTCGCTGCGCACCTGGCGGCTGCGGTCGCCGGGCAGGCGGATAGCGTCGACGCCCGGTTTGCGGCGGCTGCCGCGCACCGCCGAGACCAAGCCGCTGGCCTGCGTGAGGAAGTGCTCGCGGCCGGCCATCTGCGCCGGGTCCCAGACCACGACGAGCACCGTGTTGCAGAGTGTGGCGCCGGGTTGCGGCGGAGGGCAACAACCGCCGGAGAGTCCGCCCACCAGCGCATCGAGCAGCAATGATAGGCCGAAACCCTTGTACGCCGCCTCACCGCCGGTGGGAAGGATCGAACCCGGCGGATCCGCCTTGAGCACGGTCGGGTCGGTCGTGGGATTCCCCTCGGCGTCCTGCAGCCAGCCCTCGGGACACGGCTTGTTGTCGAGCCGATGGATCAGCACCTTGCCCTGGGCGACGACACTCGTCGAGGTGTCGAGCACCAAAGGACCAGTGTCCGTGGGGACCGCGATCGAGATCGGGTTGGTGCTCACCTGGGGTTCGGTGCCTCCCGGCGGAGCCACGACCCGCAATACGCCGTTGTCGTTGACCCAGAGCATGGCGGCCATGCCCTGAGTGGCGACCGCCTCGGTGTATTCGCTGAGTCGGCCGATGTGTCCCGAATTGCGCAGCGTGCCACAGGCGACGGCTGTCTGGTTGGCCTTGTCGCAGACGCGGCGGAGCAGGCGATGCATCTGCACTTGTCCGAAGCCGAGCTGCGCGTCGCAGACGATGGCGGCCGCCGTTTCGTGAAGAGTTTCCAGTTCGGCCCCGGCAACGAGTTCGCCGTCGTCCAGTTGCTGGCAATACCAGGGGAGCCGAACGACGCCGTGTGACTCGTGGCCGGAGAGGTCAGCCGCGACGAGACTGTCGGCGACCTGGCCGGCTTCGTCGTCGCCAACACCGGCCGCCAAGAGGATGCCACGGGCAAAGGCCGCGAGCGCATTGTGATCGAGTGTGGGCATGTTGTCGTCTTTACGATGTTGACGCCGGTGAGGCGCATGTCGCGACGTTAAATCCGTGGGTGAAGCTCGCCGGCGGCAACATGTGCCCGGACGACCAACGGTTACGTCGCCGGCAGAACCGCCCACCCTACCGAAATCTTCTCTGTGACCTCAGTGGCGCTGTGGTGAAAATACCCGGTCAATTTAGCTCGCTGGCTTCTTCCCAGTGTTCGTACAACTCGGCGAGTGCATCTTTGAGTTGGTCGATCTCCCGCTGGATGCCGCGCACGCGATCGCCGTCGCGGTGGGTGTCGGGTTCGGCGAACGCGGCGTGGAGTTCTTCGAGCCGTTGTTCGCGGTCGAAGATGTCGGCTTCGATGTCGGCCACCTTGCGGTAGGGAAAACGGCGTTTGCGCCGCGTGTCGCTCGATGCCTTGCCGCTTGTTGCCTTTCCGCTCGATGACTTGTCGTTCGTTGACTTTGCGGCGCTGGGTTTCTTTGCGGCGGAGGCCTGCGCGGCGCGGTCGTTGCCCGTGTCGCGCTGCGGCGGTGCGCCGCCAATGCGGCGGGCTTCGGCCAGGGCGTGGTACGTGTCGTAGTTGCCTTCGATCACCCGCCAGCGGTCCGCTTCCCAGACGAGCAGGTGATCGGCCATGCGATTGAGGAAGTAACGGTCGTGGCTGACGAAGATGAGCGTGCCCTGGAATTTGCGCAGGGCCGTTTCCAGCGCTTCGCGGGCCCAGAGGTCGAGGTGGTTCGTCGGTTCGTCGAGGATGAGCAGGTTGGCGGCCGTCGCCGCCAGCCGTGCCAGCGCCGCCCGACTGCGTTCGCCGCCACTGAGGGTGCTGACGCGCTGGAAGACCATGTCGCCCGTGATGCCGAAACGCCCCAGCAGATCGCGGCGCTGCTGCAGCGTGCAGTCGCCGACACCGGGGTGCACGGCTTCGACGGTCTCGGTGTCGTCGTCGAGCAAGCGGAGGTGCTGGTCGTAGTAGGCCATCTCGACGCCCGTGCCGATGATCACGTTGCCGGCATCGGGCGCGACGTCGCCGACAAGGCAACCGAGCAGGGTCGACTTGCCCGAGCCGTTGGGGCCGACGATGCCCCAGCGCTGGCCGCGCAACACGTCGAACGAGAGGTCGTCGATCAGCGGCGCGTCGTAAGCCTTGCTGAGGTGTTCGACGCGGAGGACGATGTCGCCCGAGCGCGTCACCTCGGGAAAGGCAAAGGTGGGCGTGGGGATCTCCCGCGGCGGGTCGACCCGCTCCATCCTTTCGAGCCGCTTGCGGCGGTCTTCGGCCTGAGCGTGTTTCTGGCCGTACTTGTTGCGGCGGACGAAGTCCTCGAGCCGGGCGATTTCCTGCTGTTGCAGCTCAAAGGTCCGCCGGGCGACGACGATCCGCTCCTGCTGCTGGCGGCGGTACGCCGTGTAGCCCCCCGTGTACGACTCGACCGTACCGTGAAACAGTTCCAACGTGCGGTTGGTGACGCGATCGAGGAAGTAGCGGTCGTGGCTGACGAGGATGATCGCATGGGGGCAGCCGCGGAGATACTCTTCGAGCCATTCGGTGGCTTCGATGTCGAGGTGATTCGACGGCTCGTCGAGCAACATCACGTCGGGAGCCGTGAGCAGGGTGCGGGCCAACAGCAGGCGATTTTGCTGACCGCCGCTGAGCTGTGCGACGGGTTGGCGGAAGCTGGCGCGGGCAAAGCCAAGGCCGTCCAACACCCGCTCGATGCGGTGATCGATGACGTAACCGTCGCGACGGTGCAATTCGGTCTGCAGGCGGTCGAAGCGGGCGGCGAGACGATCGTGCTCGGCCGGGTCGCTGGTTTCGGCAAGCAGCGCCGCGACCTGTTCGGCTTCGCGGGAAAGATTGGTGAGGTCGGCCAGACCACGGGCCGCCTCGTCCCAGACCGTTTGACCCGGCGCGAAGTCGGGCTGTTGCTCGAGCATTTCGACTCGGGCGGTGGCGTGGGGTGTGACGTCGCCGCCTTGAGCGTCCTCGCGGCCGATGAGGATCTTCAGCAAGGTTGACTTGCCCGTGCCGTTGGGACCAACCAGGCCGATCCGCTCACCGGGGCGCACCTCGAAGGAAACGCCGGCGAGCACGGGCTCGGGGCCGAAATGTTTCGTGACGTCGTTGACGGCGAGCAGGATCACGGCGCGGGGAGTTCAGACAGTGGGTAGCGAGGCGAGCCGGCAGTGACGGCGGACGGCAGAATACGAGCGGACGACGGCGTACAAGCGGACTACAGAATACAATGAGCGGGCCTGGCCGTGCAGCACCGGCTGTCGGCGGGGCGCCGTGCTAGCGCGGGGCGACAGCGAGACGGCCGCCGGCGGCAAGATCAGAGCCGTTCGCGGGCATAAGAGATCGCGCAGCCGAGGACGGTGCCGGCGACGCCTGCGATCGCGGAAAACAAGGCGAACAGATACCAGGTGCGGTAGGCCTGATACTCACCTGGATCGGTTGATTGCACGAAGAGTGTTTGCACGATGAAGCCGAGCATTAGGACGGCGACGATGACGGCGACGACGATCGCCCAGCGAAGTCTTAACATTGCCAGCAGCATGGTCATGGCCACGGCGCTGACAAGTGGGCCGATGCCGATGAGCAGATTGCTGGCTGCGTCGGCCCCGCCGTCGGTGCGGGGTTTGGGCGTGACGGCCGCGCTAAACAGAGAACGGATGAGCGCGCCGACGCCCGTCGGATCGAAGCCCGCAACCGAGATAAGCAGGAAGAGGGCGACGACCGCCGCCACACCGAGCGCGACCCGCCGTCGCAACCGCGCCGCCGCCGACACCGGCGCCTCGGAATCAGGAAGTGCGGGATAGAAGTCGCTCATGCAAACGGACCGGGGCGATGACGCACGTCAAAGGCTGAAAGGCGCGGGACGCTGAAAGTCCCGGTGGGTTTATCATCCTAGCATCACGTCCGGTGCATTGCGACAATCGGTTCGGTGGGCAGAGCCGCTTCGCGAGGCACTGCTGGGCTCGACGGCCGCGGCGTCACTTCATGTTGTTGGCCGTTGCCGTCTCACTTCGCACCGATGGCGATCAGCGAGTCGAAGGTGCGGAGGTAGATGCGTCCGGCGGAGACGGCTGGCGATGCGGAGATCGACACCGGGGGGCCGTCGGGCGGGGTGATGTCGTTCTCGGCGAGGATCTCGAAGGCGCGGCCGGCGCGGACCACCGTGACGCGGCCGTCGCGGGCGGTGAGGTAGACCTTGCCGTCGCCGTAGACCGGCGAAGCGCGGTGCCGTTCGCGGTGGGTGGGTTGGTAATAGATCTCTTCGCCGGTGGCGGCGTCGAGACAGATCAGTCCGCCGTTCTCGCGACAGAGATAAACGAGCCCGTCGTGCACCAGCGGCGAAGGGACGTCTGGCGTGTTGTGCTCGCGCTCCCAGACGCGGGCCATGCCACCCGCGGTGATGTCGCCGCTGGCCGTGGGACTGATGCCCAGTACCGGGCCGTTCTTGGCCGAGGGCACGACGATGATGCCTTCGCTGGTGACGGGCGAAGCAACAAACCGCAGCGTGGGGTTGTAGTCGCCCGGCGGATTCAGGCCGCCGCAGCGAAAGATCTCGCTGCCGTCATCGAGCGAGTGGCCAACCACGTAGTCGGCACCGTGCGAGATCAACATCGCCCGTTCGCCGTCCCGGTAAATCGTGGGCGAGGCGTAGGAGTGTTCACATTCGGCGCGGGCGTCGCTGGGTCGGTCGACTTTCCAGACCTCGGCGCCGGTCAACTTGTCGATGGCCAGCACATAGGCGGCGCCGGTGTACATGCAGTGGAAGTAGAGACGGTCACCGTCGAGAATCGGCGTGGGGGTCATGCCGAACTGGATGTTGAACTTGCCGTAGCGGTCCTGGAGGTTGAAGCGCCAGACTTCGTTGCCGGCGAAGTCGAAGCAGGCCCAGTCGCCGGTGGCCATGAAGGCCCAGACGTGTTCGCCGTCCGTACAGGGGGACGGGGCGGCCGAATTGCCCTCGTCACCGCGGACGTCCTGGTTGCCCGAGGCAACGGACTTTTGCCAAAGGATGTTGCCGCCGTTGTCGAGGCAAAGCAGAGCGAGGTCGTTTTCGGCGGCCGAGGTGAGGAAGATGCGGTCACCCCAAATGACGGGTGTGGCACCGGCGGGTCCCGGTAGCGGCGTCTTCCAGAGGACGCCCTCGCTGGCGCTCCAGGTCGTGGGCAGGTCGGTCTCGCTGCTGACGCCGTCGCGATTCGGGCCGCGCCAATTGGGCCAGTTCTCGGCACGCGCGATGGTCGACCCGACGCCGAACAACATGGCGGCGATCACCAACAGGCCCGCGAGCGGCCGTGGGGTCGCCGAGCGGGTAACTCCGTGCCGGCCGTGGGTGTTTGACAAAGACACTTCACGCCGGCATGACCGCTGCAACGTTGCAGCATCCGATTGAGCATCACGCATCGCGGTTACCGCCTGCTGGTTGACGAATGATCGTGGGAAAGGGACTGCGCTGTGCACCTTGGAAAACACGCTGATCCGTTCGACGGGCGCCGTCTCGGACGACCGGGCCGATAAGGCTGGTCGGGCGACGGCACTGGACGAATGTCGTGGGGTGGCGCGTGGTGGCGGATAAGGACGCAAGTTGGGTTTTCGCAGTAATGGGCTTCAATGTGGCGGAGTCGCCCGGTGACGTCAAGCGCCGAAGCGTGCGGTTTCGCCCCGGCGCGATGCCGGCCCAAGGGGACGACGGCCGTGGCGCGGGTCACGAGGCCTCGGCACGGCGCTGCAGCCGCGCTCTGGCGGCGATCACGCGGCGGCGGGCCTCGGCGGCCGTTGGGGCCGTCGCGGTGAGGTGGCCCATCTTACGGCCCGGGCGCGGCTGCGACTTGCCGTAGAGGTGCAATTTCACCGCCGGATCTTCCAGCGCCGCGGCCCAGTCGGGCGGACCGTCATCCCAGACGTCGCCGAGCAGATTGGCCATCGCGGCCGGCTGCATCAGTGCCGTCGACCCCAGCGGCAGCCCGCAGACGGCCCGCAGTTGTTGTTCGAACTGGCAGGTGACGGCGGCGTCGAACGTGAGGTGACCCGAGTTGTGCGGACGCGGCGCGATCTCGTTCACCAGTAGCGCGTCGTCGCGGGTGAGGAAGAACTCGACGCAGAGCACGCCGACGAGCCGCAGTTCGGTGGCAATGCCGTGGGCGATTCGTACCGCCTCGGCAGCGACGGGCGGACTCACTGGTGCCGGCGCGGTCGAGACGTCGAGGATGTGATTGGCGTGTTCGTTGCCGACGACGCCCCAGTCAGCGAGGTTGCCGGCGGCGTCGCGGGCCACGATCACCGACACCTCGGCGGCAAAGTCGACGAAGGCCTCCACGACGGCCTCGCTGCGGTCGATGCTCTCCCAGGAGGCCGGGGCTTCGTCGGGTGAGGCGATCCGCGCCTGACCCTTGCCGTCGTAACCGCTCGTGGCCGTCTTGATGACGGCCGGCGTGCCGACCGATGCGACGGCGGCGGCGAGGTCGTCGGCCGTGCGGACCACGCCGAACGGCGGCACGGGAAAGCCGGCGCCGCGGAAGAACTCTTTCTCGGCAATGCGGTTTTGCGCCACCGACAAGATGCTGGGATCGGGACGGACCGGCGCGTGACGGGCGGCCGCGGCGGCCGTGGCCGTCGGCACGTTCTCGAATTCGTAGGTGACGACGTCGACGCTGCGGGCGAACGCGGCGACGGCGTCGAGATCGTCGTAGTTAGCCACGATTTCGCGGTCGGCGCACTGACCCGTCGGCGAGTCCGCGTCGGGCGAAAACGTGACGACGCGGTATCCCATCCGGCGGGCGGCGATGGCGAACATGCGTCCGAGCTGCCCGCTGCCGAGCATGCCGACGGTGGCGCCGGGCAGGATCGGCGCGGTCGCCGCATTGGGCTCGTCGGGACGCGCGCGGCTCAAGGCAGCTTCTCCTCGAGCACGGCGGCGGCCTGTTGCTGGTGGAAATCGGCGAGCCGCTGCTTGAGTTCCGGGCAGGGGCCGAGGCTGAGGATGCGCACCGCCAGCAGCGCGGCGTTGGTGGCTCCGGCGCCGCCGATCGAGAGCGTGCCGACAGGCACGCCGCGGGGCATCTGCACGATCGAAAGCAACGAGTCGATGCCGCCGAGCGCCTTGCTCTGCACGGGCACGCCGAGCACGGGCAGCGTCGTGTGGCCGGCGACCATGCCGGGCAGGTGTGCCGCACCGCCGGCACCGGCGATGATCACCCGCAGTCCGCGCTGCTCGGCGGTCGAGGCGTACTCGGCCATCCACTCGGGCGTGCGATGGGCCGAGACGACGCGGCATTCGCGGGGAACGTCGAAACGGGCCAACGTCTCGTCGGCCTCGCGCATCGTCTCCCAGTCGTTCTTGCTGCCCATGATGATGCCGACCAGCGGCTGGGGTTCCTTGGCCATGGCGTGTGCCTCGTCGCGCGTCGCTTCGCCCCGCAATTGGCCCAGTATAACGGCACTGTGCGCGAACACGAACGGGTGGGCGCGAAACGGCAGGACGACGGAGCGGCCTCCTGCTAAGTCATTTCGCGTCGTCACGTTCGGGCGCGTGCGGCCGAGGGTGCGGCAGTCGGACGAGTCGGAAGCCGCTGGGCCGCAGCAGCCAGAGGGCAACGAGCAGAAAGCCGGCGTGCGCGGCAGTGAGCACGCCGTACCAGTAGAAGTCGAAGAACAACATCGGCCGGACGAACCAGGCGGGCAGGGCGCCGACCGGTGCCAGCGCCGCGGCGGGCAAGACCCAGCGTCGCCAACGGTCGCTCAGCGCGAACCATGCCGTGGCCAGCGAAGAGGCCGCCAGGCAGACCCCCAGCTCGCGCGTGAACCGCGAGTACGGATCGCCGCCGCGCAGCCACTGGTAGTCGAACTGCACGAGCATTGACAGGCAGAGGGCCAGTCCGGCGGTGAGCGGCAGCAAGTCGGCAAGGGGGAACTGCCAGCCGCCGGACGCGGGAGGAGTCGTTCCCGGGGCGATACGACAGAAGCGAAACCGAAGAAGTCGCGCGCCGACGAGCAGCGGGCCGATAACGAGCTGTTGCACGACGAAGGGTGCCATCACCTCGGCGGCGGATTGTCCGATGTCGCCGAAGAGGCGGCCGACAACAAAGAGGATCACTGCCATGCCGGCAAA
Organism: Planctomycetales bacterium; assembly: GCA_020426575.1. Lineage (GTDB taxonomy): Bacteria > Planctomycetota > Planctomycetia > Pirellulales > JAEUIK01 > JAGQPT01. Next base: position 431 of record JAGQPT010000286.1, on the reverse strand, counting down.
CACGAGCGCGCTACCGAAGAACACCCGCTGGGGCGCCAAGCTGGCGAGCACGGCCACGTAGGTCGCCACCGACGCCAGCAAGGCCACGGGCAGCGGCTCTGGCATTACGGAGCGCATGAGGATTGACAATGCCGGCAGCGTCGGTATCGGAACCCCCACACCCAATGCCACCGCACTCCTCGATTTGGCCTCGACCACGAGAGGTCTGCTGCTGCCGCGCATGACGACCGCCCAGAGGGATGCCATCGCATCGCCTGCCGCCGGCCTCGTCATTTTCAATACGACCGCCAACAGTCTGGAGCTGCGCAATAGCACTGCCTGGGTCGCTCTTGGCAGCGGAGGAGGGGGCGGAACGACTCTGCCGAATTGTGCGGACGGAGAGACGATCGTCAGGCAGAGCGGCGACTGGGTCTGCTCGAATATGCCCGACG
>JAGQPT010000285.1 GCA_020426575.1 Planctomycetales bacterium | reverse complement strand
TCCTCGACGCGCTGGCAGACAACCTGCCGGTGGCCGTCGGCGGGATGTCGATCGGTGCCGATCCGATCACCGCAGCCGTCGTCACGCTGGCCGGTGTCCGCGAACTGCCGCTCGTCGGCTTCATGGTCCGCAAAGAGGCCAAAGGGCACGGCCTGAATCAATACATCGAGGGTCCCGTCCGGCCCGGCGACGAGGTCGTGATCGTCGAAGACGTCGTCACCACCGGCGGGTCGTCGCTCAAGGCAATTGAGCACTGCGAAACGTTCGGCCTGAAGGTCCGCGGCGTGATGGCGATCGTCGACCGCATGGAAGGGGGCGCCGAGGCGTTCCGCAGTCGTGGTTACGAATTCGCCAGCCTGACGGCGATCACCGACTTCGGCATCGAACCGCCGGCGGCTTAGACTCGCCGCAAAATTTCACCACCGAGCGGAGTGGTAAAGTCATCTTCGTTGCGCGTGTAGTATACGGATGGAAACGTCGCTGCATCGACAATTGAAGCAACAGTACGCCGGAGGTGACGGTCAGACCGAGGTGGTCTGTGACGGCTACCGCATCGACGCCATCGACGGCGATGAACTGATCGAGATTCAACAGGCATCGCTGGCATCGATCCGCGACAAAATCGCCCGCCTGCTCAAGTCGCACCGAGTGCGGGTTGTCAAGCCGATCGTGCTCCGCAAGCAGCTTGTCAAGTGCCGCAACCGCGCGGGCAAGGAGGTCGCACGGCGGATGAGCCCCAAGCAGGGCACATTAGTCGACCTGGTGCACGAACTTGTCTACTTCACCCGCGTCTTTCCACACGAACGCCTACGGCTCGAAGTGCCGCTGGTGACGATCGAGGAGTGGCGCTGTCCGCGCCCGCGCCGCGAACGTCGTCGCCGTCGCAAGGACCACGTCGTGCTCGATCGCAAGTTGCTCGACGTCGTCGACGTGCATCACTTTCGCACGGCGGCGGACCTGCGCCGCTTGATCCCGGGTGCGTTGCCGACGCCGTTCCACTCGGGTCACGTTGCCGAGGCGATCGACCAGCAGCGCTGGGTGGCGCAGCGGCTCGTGTACTGCTTCCGCAAGATGGGCACGGCGCGGCAAGTCGGCAAGATCGGTCGCGCCGCCGCCTACGAGTTTGTCGATCCGGCACAGCGGCAGGCGGCGTGACGAGTTATCTGTCGGGGCGGTCAATCGAACAGCCGACGTTGTCGGGGGTCGCCAGCCGGGCGGCGAAACTGCGACGTGTCGAGCGGCGGCATCGGTCGGTCGAGGCCGTACCGCGTCGCGAAGACCTGGAACATCTGCGTGATCTGGTGCGCGACGTTCCCTTTGCCGCGCATCCGTTGGCCGAACTCGCTGGTGTTGAGCCGCCCGTCGCGCATCCGCCGCACCGCCGCTAACACGCGATCGGCGCGGTCGGGAACGACGCGCCGCAGCCAGTCGCAGAAGACCGGTTCGACGGCCAGCGGTAAACGCACGATCGTGAAGTTGGCGCGCTCGGCACCGGCCGCCGCCGCCCGCTTGAGGATCGCCGGGACCTCGGTGTCGGTTAGTCCGGGGATGATCGGCGCGACCATCACGCCGACCGGCACGTGGGCATCGGCCAGGGCCCGCACGGTGCGCAGTCGGGCCTGGGGCGTGGCGGTGCGGGGTTCGAGCCGCCGGGCCAGTTCGGCGTCGAGCGTCGTGATGCTCACGAAGACGTGCACGAGACCGTGCGACGCCATCGGCCCGAGCACGTCGAGATCGCGCAACACGAGGGCGTTCTTGGTGATGATCGTCGCCGGCTGCCGAGCGTCGAGCATCACTTCCAGGCAGCCGCGAGTGACGCGGAAGCGGCGCTCGGCCGGTTGGTAACAATCGGTGACGCCGGAAAGCGCGATCGGCTCGGGCTGCCAACTGCGGCGGGCCAGCGCGCGGCGGAGCAGCTCGGCCGCCTGGTGTTTGACCACGATCTTGGTTTCAAAGTCGAGACCGCCGTCGTAGCCCAGGTATTCGTGACCCGGCCGGGCGTAGCAGTACGCGCAGCCGTGCTCGCAGCCGCGATACGGGTTGATGCTGAAACGAAACGGCACGTCGGGGCTGTGGTTCTCGGCGATGATCGTTTGTGATCGATCGGCGATGTATTCGGTGGCGAGCTTGTCGGGCCGGTCACCGGCAACGTCGGCCAGTTCGTCGCTGCCGTCCAAATCCGCGAAATCGTCTTCGACGTGAACGCGCTCGAATCGATTCGCCGGCCGCACCCTCGCCGCCCGACCGACGTGAGATATCGACGGACGTTGTGACCTTTCACGACGTTCCTCCGCCGCGCTATTCTCCGCCGCATTCGGGTCCATCGCGTGTCATCCTTCGGGGTTTTGCGCTGGGCGCATCGCCACGTTTGCTTCCGAACCGGTTTGTTGTCTACCAGGGTTCCTGCACGCCGCTGCTCGGCAACATGTCTTCGAGCGGGCAGCCTTCGCACAGCGGTTGTTTCTTCGTGCAGTGCGTCTTGCCGACTTCGACCAGCAGGGCGTGCATTTCGTTGTAGACCGCCACGTCATTGGGAAGCTCGCTCGTGCAATGTGATTGTAACGCGTCGTAGTCGGCCTCAAAGTCGATCCAGCCGTGCCGGGCCAACACGCGGTGGGTGTAAGCGTCGACGACGAAAAAGGGCTGATTTGCCGCGTACAGCAGGATCGCGTCGGCCGTCTCGCGTCCAATGCCCTTGACGGCAAGCAGCTCATCGCGGAGCAGATGGGGATCAGCGTCAAACATTCGTTCGAGCGAGGCGTCGTAGCGCTCGACGAGCAGCCGCATCAGGTTTTGCAGCCGGGCCGCCTTGAGGCGGTAATAGCCGGCCGGGCGGATCAGCTCGGCGAGTTCGGCCGCGTGCAATTTGGCAAGCCGGCGGGCGTCGAGCAGGCCGGCCTCGCGCAGGTTTTCGATCGCCCGTTCGACGTTGCGCCAGGCCGTGTTCTGCACCAGCACGGCGCCGACCATCACCTCCAGGGGCGAGTCGGCCGGCCACCAACCCTGGCGCCCGTAGCGCTGCAAAAGACGGTTATAAGCCTCCGAGAGAGTGCTACTCATCACAACAGAACTCGGGCTAATACTTCGGCCGGCTCCGCTAGCTGCCGTTCATGTGATTGGCGCGCGTTTTGCGTGTCCATGCACATTCGCCGTCGTTGGGACAAGCGTTTGCCGCGAGCGCAGACGAATCTTTCCGATCGGTTTTGTCAAGGGAAAAAATCGGTCGTGACGTTCGCGGTGGCGCGGCCCACGATTCTGTCTTCGCGCTGTTTGGCGCGGCGGTCTATAATGAAGACGCACCAAGGCGAACGCGATTTGCCAAACCCTACGGCGGAGCGGCGACGTTCGACGGCGGTGCCAAGTAGCCGTGCCGTTTGTTATGCTCGTCTTGTACCTGGTAAGCACGGCTTGTTGAGTTGCGGTCGAGGCCCCGCGGCTTCGCCGCTCGTGCTGTCGAGTGTCGTCACCTAAATCAGTTTCGTATTTCAGATCTGCGGAAAGTCATTGGCGTGATCAGCGTTCGTCCCAAAGTCGCAGAGCTCGTGTTTCAACTCTACGGCCGTAGTCTGCACCCGGAGCTGTTCGAGGTGTACAACACGCGGACCGTTGAACGTGGCGATTACTCGGCGACAATCAACATCACGAGCACGGGCCACTTCGTCACTTGGCGTCACCAGGGTTTGACGCTCGTCGAGGTGGCGACGTCGGCGCATCATCCCTTGCCGCAGAAGCGTCGACTGCTCTCGTACCGGTTGCGGGGTGAACGCAGTGATCGGGTGGCTTGCCGTGGCGGGGTGAACTACGAGGTCTGCTTCCAGCTCGAACCGGTCGAGCCCGAGGTCTTCTGGACATTTCAGCAGGAATTGGCCGACGACGGTGAGCGGAACGGCATGCTGCAACGGTTCGACGCCAGCGGTCGTATGGCGCTCGGCGCGCTGTCGTACATCAACGTCGAGACACGGGCCCGCAGCCTGTTCGTGCAGGCGTTCCACACGTTCCCGGACGACTACGCGATCGTCAAGAGCCAGTCGCTCTTCGAACTGCCTTCCTGAGCGAGGGCGTCTAGCCCTGCTCGCCGAGAAACGCCAGCAACTCGTCGCAAACGAGCGGCGCGTTTTCCATCGGCGCCATGTGACCGGCCCCCGGCACGGCCACGAACCGCGCGTTGGGGAGCGACGCGGCGATCGCGCGCATTTCGTCGACCGTCGAGATCTGGTCGTGCTCGCCCACCACCACCAGCGTCGGCAACTCGACGTCGGCGAGCCAGGGAGTGGCGTCGGCCCGCTCCGCCATCCCCCGTAGCGCCGCGGCCAGGCCCAGCGGCTCGTTCGATTCGATCATCGCAGTCAATTCCGCTACCAGACCAGGCTCATCGCGGAGCGTCTGCGGCGCCAACAACTTCGGCAACATTGCTTGGGCGAGAAAGCCGACGCCGTCGCGGAGCAGTCGGGTGGCCGTCGTGTGACGGGTCTCGACCGCCTCCGGCGCGTCGGCCGCGGCCCGAGTATCGCAGAGCACGAGCGACGAGAGCCGATCGCGATGTCGTCGCCAGAACTCCCAGGCGACGTATCCACCCATCGACAGTCCGCACAGACAAAGCGGTTCTTCGATGCGGAGCACCGCGAGCAGTTCGGCCAGGTCGTCGGCCAACTGCGCCATCGTCGTCACTGTGTCGTCAGCGGCGCCCTGCAACGGGCTGCCGCCGAAACCGCGCAGATCGGGCACGATGACGCGATGCTCGGCGCTGAGCGCCGCCAACTGGGCGTTCCACATGCCGCCGTCCAGGGGAAAGCCGTGCACGAACAGTACCGGACTGCCGTGTCCTTGGTCGCGCACGGCCAGTGTCGTATCGGCAACGTCGACTCGTTTCATGGCGTCGGTCCTTTTTTGTCCGTTGTCCCTTGTCTGATGCTGTCAGTTGCCTGGGTTCGTCGTCGTTCAGCGCGTCGGGATTCACACCGCGCCAAGGTGCTTAGCGAAGAACGCCTGCACGCGCTGCCACATCTCGGGGCTGAGCACGTGTCCGACGTTCGGCTGCACGAAGGCCTCGAACTTGTCCTCAGCGTGTTGCGCTTCGTAGGCGCGGCGGATCGTCTCGATGCCGCGGCGGGCGTCATCGATCGGCGAGCCGTGATCGTTCTCGCCGAAGTTGAGCAGCAGGGCGCGGGGGGCGATCAAGGCCGCGATATCGGGCGTGTCGCCGTATTGATAGAGCCCAGGGATGAAGTTGGGGAAACAGTGCAGCAACTCTTCGCGGTCGATGCCTTCATAGGTCGGCAAGCAGCAGTTGCCGACCAAGGCCTGCAAGCGCGGTTCCCAGGGACCGACGAGCCAGGTGTGCGTCGACCCCATGCTGTGGCCGTAGCAACCGAGTCGGTTGGGATCGACTTCGCGGCGGCTGGCGAGGTAGTCGACGGCTCGACGCATGTCGAGGATATTCTTCCAGGCCATCGATTTGCCGGCGACGACGTAGCGCAGGAAGAGAAAGCGTTCGAGATCGCCACCTTTGTGACGGCCAGTCTCGCGCTCTTCGAATCCGATGGCGTCGGGACAGAGTACGACATAGCCCTCGCGCGCCAGGGCGGCACCGGTGTGGTGCATGGGGTTACCGGCGAGGCCGGCCGGCTCGGACTTGCCCAGGTGCCACTGTCCGGCGTGTTGGTGCCAGACGCAGACGCCGGGGCGCGGCCGGGTGCCAATATCGTCCGGTACGAGCAACAGCGAAGCCACGCGCTCATCGGGCTCGACGGCATAGACTACCCGCTCGATGCGAAAGCCGTCGGCCTGCTGCACGTCTTCGATCTGGGCGTCCAGCGGGCACGGAGCCGGCCAATCGCCGCCGAGGCCGTCGAGCAGTTTTTCGCGGAAGTCGACCGGCGGCACGGTGCGCATCGACGAGTCTCCTGGGCAGCAACGGTGGATCGATCGGCGGCAGTGCGCGCCCGTCGGCCCTTCGGCAAACACGCATCGGGGCGTCGACCCGTTCGATTGTACCGATTCTGCGGCAGCGGGTCGCCCACGTCCAGCAGGCCCAATGCGCTACGGCAATTTCCGACGACCGTCGGTGAGTTACGTTGGAGTGGGCTCTCGAAGTCCCCCCCGCATTGCGGCGGTCCGTGTATTCACGCCATCGCCCGACATTGCGGACGCAGACCGGCTCACATCACAGGGGAAGTTCAAACGTGATCGTCGTCAACATCGAATCAATTCCCGGCACGCGGGTCGTGAGCGTCAAGGGGCTCGTGCAGGGCAACACGGTGCGGGCCAAGCACGTCGGCAAGGACATCGCCGCCGGACTCAAGAACATCGTCGGTGGCGAACTCAAAGGGTACACCGAACTGCTGGTCGAGTCGCGGCAGGAGGCGGTCGCCCGCATGATCGAACAGGCCCAGGCGCTGGGGGCCAACGCGATCGTCAACGTGCGCTTCGCCACGAGTTCGATCACGGCCGGTGCCTCGGAGTTGTACGCCTACGGGACGGCCGTGGTGTTGGCCAAGGTGGACGACGAGGCGCTTGCGTAGCCGGCAAGCAGCCCGATCGCGGATACCGAGTAAACTGGCGAACCATCTGGACGGCGTGCGATGGAAGCGTGGATCACACTTGTCTTTGTCGTGCTGTCGCTGGGTGTGACGGCGTTCGGTGCCGTGGCGGGGATGCTGCTCGAGCGGCGTCACCTGGCCCAACTCGCGCGCGACGAGGCAGAGCTGGCTGCGATCATGGTGACGAGCATGAAGCGGCTGCCGCGCAACTGGACGCCGACGTCGTCGACGCTGGTTGTGGGTTCGACCGTGATGTCGACCGACGCGTTTCGTCGCTGGGTCGCCAACCTGATCAACCTGGTCGGTGGCCGCATCGGTGTGTACGAGTCGATGATGGAGCGGGCCCGTCGCGAGGCGATGGTGCGGCTGCTCCGCGAGGCCCAAGCCGCAGGCGCCAACGTCGTCTGGAACGTGCGGCTGGAAACGGCGGCGATCGGCGGCGGCGAAAAAGACGAACGAGCCAAAGGGATCGAGGTGATCGCCAGCGGTACGGCGATGCGGGTGGGTTGAAAGCTGGCTGGCCGCCCAGTGACTTCGGCGCGTGCGGTGCATTTGCGCCATTTTCGCGCCGGCGTTTGGGCCCTATAATCAGGTGCCGTGTCCGTGGCCGCACCGCGTCGGCCGAGCAATCGCACGGCGCATCATCTAACGTACGGAAACGTCATCGTGCCACCAAGCAAGATCCTCATCGCCGACGACAATCCCACGAACGTGGAACTGCTCGAGGTATACCTGGCCGAATTAGAATGCGAAATCGAGACGGCCTGTGACGGACAGGACACGCTCGACAAGGTCGCCCGTTTCCAGCCCGACCTGATCCTGTTGGACATCATGATGCCGAAACTTAGCGGCTTCGAGGTCTGCCAGCAGCTCAAGTCGGACGACGAGACGCGCGGCATCATGATCCTGATGGTCACGGCGCTTAACGAGCTGGGTGACATCGAACGCGCGGTCAAGGCCGGCACGGACGACTTCGTCAGCAAGCCGGTCAATAAGATCGAGCTGCTCAAACGCGTCGAGAACATGCTGCGGCTGCGGCACTTGCCGGACGAGATCGAGCGGCTCCGCCAGTACATCGACAGCATGGAACGCTCGATGGGGAGCTCATCGTAGGGCATGGCGGCGCGCGAGCGTTGGCCGCCCTACATCTGCCGCCTTCGACCGCTGCGCGTGGACACTCGGCACTAGGCGCCTTCGGCCGCGGCCGGATCATCGATCTCTACCGAAAGGATCTCGATGACGAGGTCCTGTACGGCGCTAGGGCTCTTGCGTTTTTTCGTCTCTTCGCCTTCTTGGGGAGGTCCGGCGATCGCAGGTGCGGGCTCGGTGTAGTCGGGCGTCGTGAACATCACGTCGATCGTGCGTTTGCGGCCCGGGGCCGAACCGTCGTCGCTGAAGTCAAGCCAGCGGCCATCGGGCAGAAAGTTGCCACGAGAACCTTTCATCTGGCCCGAGTAGAAACTCCCCAGCGTTGTCATGCGGTTTTCTTCCTCGATCCGCACGTAATGCACGATCAGCGGGCTCACCTCGTCGGCGCCGGGCATCTTGCCTTCGAGGTCAGTCGGCCAGTTGAGGTGATACTCAGCGACGATCTTCGCGCCTTCGTGAAGCTGCAACGGGAGTTTGTTGACGGCCGCTGCCGCGGCTTTGGCCGCCTTGGTGCCGAAGGGGTCTGCCGCGGCGGCGTCACCGTCGGCGGCAGCGGCAGCGTCGGCCTGGTTCACTCGGGCCGCCACCAGTTGGAACGGCGTCGCGGCACCGTCATTTTCGGGCGCAAAGCGGCCGACTTTGCCGTGGTGACCGGCCCGGGCGGCGGCCAGGAATCGTTGGTTCCAAACGCGAATGAACTGCTCGGACGCCTCCATCCATTCATACCTGGCGTAGTCTTCGCGTTCGTCGTCGTTGCGGGGCGCGGACCGCTTGGGGGGTTGGGGACGGCCGGGGCCCCCCTGCGAATTGTGCTTGTCATCCTCGCCGCCCGATTGACGCCAGCGACGAACCTCGGGGTCCATCTTGCGGGGTTGCGCCTTGACGATCACAAGCGCGCCCGGGTCGAGCAGGTCTTGGCCCCAGGGACCCGGACTCGAACGCATGCGCTCGGCGCCCATTTCCCAGTTCTCGTTGACCAGCTTCGCCATCTGGCGACGCACCGCGTCGAGCGGCATCGTGGCGGCCAGCCGCAATACCTGGGCGCCGTCGGTAACGGCTGCCTTCTCGAGCGAGTCGAGCTTCAAGGTATCGACAAACTCGTTGCGCCAGAGGTAACCGGCGACTTGATAATAGAGCAGCGGGTTGGACGGTTCGGCGGCCACCGGCAGTACGCTGCCACCGCCGTAGCCGCTGTTGCCGTAACCACCGTTACCATAGCCATTGTCGCCGTAGCCGCCGTCGACAGGGCCGAGCCCCTCCAGGCCGTCATTGGCCTGTGGGACCGGTGCGCCGGCAATCCGGTCGCGCGCTTCCTGGCTGGCGCCCTGGGCCGAGGCCGTGTCCTGGAAACCATAGGCTGGAGTGCTCGGGCCGCCATAGTCGCCGCCGAATCCTTGGTTAAAACCTCCCGGAGCCGGGGGAGACCCCGGGACATCGGCGACCCGAAAGGCTTCGGGAATCCCCAACAGGTTCTGGATCGTCGACTTGCCGTACTCGGTGAAGTAGCCCAACAATCGACTGCGCGTTTCGGCATCGGTCGTCGGGCTGCCGAACAGCGCGATCTGGGCACCGAGATTGCTCGGCTGATTGGCCATCACCATTTGCGTGATCGCCTGTTTGGCCGACTCGGCGGCGTCGCCCGAGAGCATGTATTCTGCCAGCCGGCGGCGCAACTGCGGCGACGCCGTCTTGCTCAGCGCCGTGAAGACCTCGGTCTGCATCCGGTCCGGCGAGAGAAAGCCGTCGGCCTCCTTGCGGATCTCGCCAGGATTCGTGGCGGCCTGGAACAGCAGTTCTTCATTTTCTGGCGTGGGGTTGTTGGCCAGCGACGCGACGACGTCGGGCAGCGCCGCCTGGTCCAACACGATCGTCGTCACTTCGGCGCGCAACATGGCAACAAGCAGGTCGCGGGCGGGCTTGGTCCCGTTGCGTCCCAGTGCCGAGATCAAGGTCGGACCGAGTTGCGGGTCGAGGTAGCCACCGCCGTAACCGCCACCGTATCCGCCGCCGCTGTAACCTCCTCCATAGCCGGAGGGGTCGGCCTGGTTCTCGGCCGGCTTTTCCTCAGGTTTGACGAGCATCTTGACGAACAGCGCCGCCACCTTTTCGTCGCCGACACTCTTGGCCGCCAGTTGTCGGACGGCTTCGGTGAGGTGGTCATCCTTGGCCTCGAAGGCGGCGAGAAAATCGGCCGGCTGCCAGTCGGCGACGTTCTCGGGAAGATTGGGTTTGCCACCGGGTCCACCCTCGCCGCCGGGCGTCGCCGCGAAGCCGGCATCGACGGCAAAGGCGTCGCTCTCGCTCGCTCCGCCGGCAAACTCGTTGCCGGCCGTACCAGTCGGCGCCGTCGACTCGCCGTCGGTCGACGCCAACTGCACGTCTTCGCCGGTGACGTCGGGGCCGAGGTCGAATCTCCACTGACCGTTGACGCGCTGAAAGAGGACGGAGTTCGAAATGGTTTGTTCGCCCAACGTGACGTCGCTGACACCGCTTGCTCGGTCGCCTGAGACGACGATGTCCCGCACTTTCATGTCACCCGGCATCATCGCTGCACCCTGTTGGGCCATTTGTTCGCTTAACGCGCCATTCGTCGCGGCATCGGCGGCTTCCAGGAAATCTTTGAGAAACGCCATGGAATCGTCGACCACCGTGGCAAACTTCTGCGAGGTGGCGTACATGTCGCTCGGGGGTTCGGCAAACATCGGGTCGGTCGCGTCGAGCCCATGTGCGGTATAGATCTCCGCAATTTCTGGTGGAGCCACCTTATTCGGTGAAGACATGACCGTCCCCAGGGCCGTTGCATAGACCGTGAACGCCTGCATGCGCGGTGTCGTGTATTCGAGTGCCGGAACCATTCCCTCGGTCTTGAAGGTATTGATGAAACCATCGTAGGCCTCCTCCGGCGTGGCGGCGGGGGCGGCGACTTGCACTGGCGCGGCCGGTGGCTGAGACTGTGCGCCGGCGCGATCCAACGAAGCGAGCATCCGCTCGAACGCCGGCTGCATCGTCGCCCACACGTCGTCGTCGCAACTGCAATAAACGACGACCCGGCGGTCCCGCGTCAGCACCGTCGCCCGCAGGCCTCGCCGCACGCCACCAAAGGCCGTCGAGGCAGTAAACTCGGAAACGCGCCCGGGGCCGAGCGGCTGTTCGAGCTTGCGCGCGGCGCCCTGCTCCTGGTAGCCCTCGAAGTCGTTGGCCGCTTCGTTGGCACCGAACTCGTGGACTTCGTCGACCGGCTCGAGATCATCGTTGAGGTCGGCCCCCGCGGCGCCGTTGTTGGAAATGTCACCCATCAGCGAGCCCGACACGTCGGTCTTCACCGACACCTCACACGAACCGGAAGTGAACTCCGCCCATTCGAGCCCGCGCTTGGCGTCGCCATCGGAGTCCCAGTCCGTGGGATATTCGATCTGAAAGGTTTCGCCCGGCGAGACGTAGGTGGAAAACGCCACGGGGGCCGGCGGTGCCGACGAACCACACCCCGCACAGCAGATCAGGGCCCACAAGGCAACGAGAGCCAGCGCCGCGTGACCGCGTCGCGTCGCGGGGAGGTCGGGGCAAATCGATCGACGTTGGTCGTTGCCGGGGATATCAATCACGGGGAAACTCCTTGCTGACTTCGCGCGTCAAGTGTCCGAACAGCCAGGCGTACGCGAACATCGCCAGCGCCGCCACGGGGGCCGTCACCAGCACCGTCACGTAGGGAGGATCGACGAACGCCGCCCAAGCCACGAGCGCCGGCACCGCCACGGGCACAATACTACAAAAGTAAAAAACGAGCCAAGCTGCCGGCCGGGTCACCAGCGATCGCAGCGTCGGCAACGAGACCGGCAACAGCGGCTGCTCGCACTCAAGCACCGAGAGTTGTAACACGGGATAGAGGGCCCAGGCGATGACCGCTGCGGCCATGGCCCGCTGGTCGACGAGCGGTAGTGTCGCCAGCCAGGCGAGGAAGCCGGCCCAGACGAGCGGACCAGCCGTCGAGGGCAATGTCCAGAACCATTCTCGCCAGTCACCGGTGACGTGGTCGTCGAGCGAAATCCGTCCGGCGGCGGTTGACTCGACGACGCCCAGGAAGCAGACCGAAAGGTACGACAACACGGCGGCGGTCAACACCCCGGTGGGCAGCGCGAGAATGCGCCCCAGGGTGAACATCACGTAGAGCATGTGATAACAAAACAGCACGGCAAGTGCCGCAATCGTCAGGGCCACGATCGCCAACACGACGTGCACAAACACGACCGGATCAATCGCCAAAGTTACCCCCCCGCCAGCGTCGTGGGCGCGGCTGCGGCGAGCCGGCCGTTGCGGCTCGGCCGATTCCGCCTCGATGCGTTCGCGGGCCTGGCGCATCATCTTCTCGGCCAGCGCCTTGCGGGGATCGACGCTGGGGCTCGGGGGCGGCGAACCACCGCCGGCTGCTGACGTGCGGTTGGGCGCGGGTCTGTCGGCGGCGCGGCGCGCGGAACCCAAGGCAGGTTGCCCCGCTCGCCGTTTTCCTGCCTCGTCACCCATCGCATGTCCCCGTCGTGTGATCGTCGTCGATCGATTCAATAACTGTTGGGAAAAACTTGCCCGAAGGTGACGTCGGTCCGGTGCAAACGCAGTCGCCCACGCCCCGCGGACGGCTTCTGGCCCGTCAAGCGGAATCGTTCCGTCCATAGCGGGGTGCGGTTCACGGCGGCAACAGCACCGCTGGCGGCCGGCGCGCCGTGTTAATTCGGCGCAAAGCGGTCGAACTGTATGTCAGCTCACGGTCACCGGGTCGGCGGCCGCCTAGGATGCATCCCGTTTAGTATCGCATAGAGCGGCCGGTCGAGCCACTCACGGCAAAACCGGCGGCTCCGAACGGCAGATCGGTACGGCGGCCAAGCGGGAAAAACCGCGCCTGCTAGCAGTTGAACCCACCCGGGGACGGCCGCGTACAGGCTGCCTGAGCGCGACAGTGGCGGCCCACGATCGGCCCCCTACGTCGCGGAAGTACAAACCGCCGCGCGCGAAAGCGTTGACAGGGCCACGGCGGCTCGCGAGACTTGCGCGGTGTTGAAGAGTGTACGATGCGCCGCCCGGGGCCGTGTCCACCCTGCCCGCCCTTTACGAGTCCACCCGAAAAATGTGTCCAGCGAGGAGAAACACGATGCAATGGAAACGAACCAGTGTGCTGGCCGTTGCGGCCATCTGTCTGCTGATGGTTGGCAGCATGGCCATGGCCGGCAAGTTCAACAAGACGGTCAACGTGGGTGACGACGCCCCGGCCTGGTCCGACCTCAAGGGTTGCGACGGCGAGGCCTACAGCCTCAAGGACCTCGTCGACGCCAACAAGGCGACGGTCGTCGTCTTCACCTGTAACACGTGCCCGGTGGCCGTGGCCTGTGAGGAACGTTTCATCGAGTTGCAGAAGGACTACGAGGACAAGGGCGTGCAATTGGTCGCAATCAGCGTGCAGGACGACCTCAGCGACATGAAGGATCGCGCCATGAGCCGCGGCTTCAACTTCCCCTACCTGCTCGATGAGACACAACAGTCGGCCCGCGATTTCGGCGCCTCGCGCACCCCCGAGTTGTTTGTCGTCGACGGCAAGGGCAAGATCGTCTACATGGGCCTGATGGACGACAGCCCACTGAACGCGGCCAAGGTCAAGGAGACGTATCTCCGCGACGCGCTCGACGCGGTGCTGGCCGGCAAGACCCCTGAGGTCGCGGAAACGAAGGCCCAGGGTTGCGGCATTCGGTATGAATGACCGCCGGCACAGATGACCGCCCGATGGGAATAACACGTAGCATCTGGCACTTGTGACATAAGCGGTGCTTGTGTGCGCGGCGTCGACGACCCGCGCGCGGCAGCCCGTGACTAGGCATTCTCGATCGACCGGTAGCCGGCAAAGTGCGGTTGCCGGTCGATCGACGTTTTACCCGGTTGAAAGATCCTCCGGTCGTGGAGCAACTATGACCCGACTCGCCGGCGCATTGGCAGTGTTCACCGTAACGGCACTCTTGACCGGCTGCGCGCACGAGTCGCCCCCGAGGCATTCGGAGGCGGAAGTGCCGACCGAGAGAGCTACGCCCTCGGCGCCCGTGACCGACAAGGCGGCAGAGGATGAGGCGGCGGACGTCACCCTCACCGAGACCGACGAGCACGGCTTTGAGGAAGCACTAGCCGCGCGGCGCGGCCGCGTCGTGTTGGTCGACTTCTGGGCAACGTGGTGTCTGCCCTGCCTGGCGGGTTTCCCCCACACCGTTGAACTGTACGACGAGTTCCACAACCGCGGGCTCGACGTGATCTCGGTGAGTTTCGACGAAGCGGAAGACCACGACGCGGCGTTGGCCTTCCTGCGCAAGAATCACGCCCTGTTCACGAACCTCCGCAGCAAGTACGGCTTCGATTCCGAGGTTCCCTTTGCGACCGAGGGTGCGCTGCCGGTGCTGAGGGTGTACGGCGGCGACGGGGAACTAGCCGCGTCGTTCACTTCGGGCAATCCGGACGCCGAACCATTCACCCCCCAGGACGTCCGCCGGGCAGTCGAAGAGGCACTCGATGCGCTCGAATCGGCCGGTTCTGACGCCTCGAACGCCGCGTCGGACGAAACTGGCGACGACGTTTGAGTCGGCGCGCGGTATAATCAAGTGTCCGCCGACCCGCCGCGCCATCACATTTGTCGTACGGCTCTACCCGAAATTCGGCCGGCACGCGTGCCCAGTGCGCTTTACTGGCATCGGCGTCAACGCGGCCCTGCAGAGAGAATCGTTATGTCGCACCACACTGACACGAGAGGCCGCCGGCTCGCGGTTCTGATCGCGTGTCTGTTGGTGCCGCTTGCCGTGGGGCTCTCGCCGGCAGGTTTTGTGCGTGCCGCAGACGACGACACCGCAGGCAATCGTGCCTCCAGCGAGGGAGGCAAGTCGGAT
>JAGQPT010000284.1 GCA_020426575.1 Planctomycetales bacterium | reverse complement strand
CGGCCGAGCGAGAAACCGTCGCCAGTTGCGCGACGACCTGGTCGCGGTCAAAGCGCTTGTCCCGGTGGATGCGGAGCCGAAAGGGGCGCCGCAGATTGTCTTCGACCGTACCGTCGAAGACGGCGGGGCGTTGCCGCAGGTAGACCGCCGCCGCGCGGAATTGGGGGACGTCAGCATTGGCGACGGGCCGCTCTTGCCAAAGTATCTCGCCTTCGTCGAGCGAATCCAAAGTAGCAAGCGCCCGCAGCAAAACGGTCTTGCCACTGCCCGTCGGTCCGACGACGGCGATGCGGTCGGCTTCGCGGAGAGTTAGGTTGATGCCGCGGGCGATCCAGCGATCGTGGTCGCCCCGCCGGCCGGCGTTTTGTGCACTGATCAACTCTCGGGGCCGCTCGCTCATACGGTGGGCGCGGTGGGGGTTCGGGATAGAAATCGAGCGGCGGTCCGGACTGGGATGGGGCGCTCAGGCTTGGTAAAACGCGGCGCTGGCAAAGCTGACGCACGACGAGCCGTCGCGCTCGACGGCCTGATCGTATGCCAGCAATTCGCCGGTCGTCGAGCCCATTGCACACAACATCGTATAAGTCGGCGAAAGACCACAAATCCGGTTGCGGTCCGCTTCCTCGGCGACGTGGGCGAAGAAGTCGGCGGCGTTGCCGCGGCAGGCCCGCTCCAACAGCGTGTGATCGCTTTGGGACTGAGCGTCCAGGCGTTCGGGGGTGAGCAGGTCGGGGTCGCCGAACCGCTGGCCGATGTGCGCCAGGTCGCCGCCGCTGACGTAGGCCACTCGGCGGCCGGTCGCCTCGGTGAACTGTGGTTCGGCGCTCCGCAGCGACTCGACCATGCGGCTGACGGCCGGGTGTTCGAGTGGTTCCCGTCGGGTGGCGATCAACTGGTGGAACGACCCGGTGAGGATCGGCACAACGCGGAACGGACGCTGCTCGCCGAAGAGGTACTGCAGAAACAGCACCTGGAATTCGATCGAGTGCTCGTTGCGGTGCGCCGGTTCGTCGTCGAAAAGCGAGCCGATCGGCGCGGCCGATTCGCCCTCGGCGTTGTCCCAGGCGGCGGCCAGATGGTCGATGTACTGCTGGTCGGTGGCGACGCGTCCCAGCGGTGTGGCGAAGTCTTTGCGCGAGACAGAGAACAGGCTGCGCATCGGTCCGTGGGCCGTGCCGAAGACGACAAAGGTGTCGGCGTCGGACTGTTCGGCGAGCCGTTTGTAGGCCCAAGCAAAAGCGGGTCCGCCCCGATGCAGATCGATGTGCGGGCTCAGCACACCGCGCAGCCGGGGCGCTGGGCCGTCGCCGTTGCCGGTCGGATTGCCGTTGTTCGCGTTAACGTTTGCATGATCGTCGACGGCGCCGGGGCCCGACTCGTGAGTGAACAGTGCGTCCAACTGCGCGCGGAGTGCTGTGGGCTGGTCGGCGTACGCGCCACCGGCGTGGGCCGCCGGTCGCACGGGGGCGGCCAGGTAATCGGCCAGTTGAACGTCGCGGCGGCGGGCAAAACGTTCGTCGTCGAGCAGGAGCGCCTCACCGAGGTTCGCCACCAGACGCTGCAGTTCGAGCAGCGAAACTGAGTGGCCCGATTGTTGGCGAAACGCGTCTTGTAGCTGCGCCAGCGAACGGGTGCCGTCCATCAGCGTGGCCAGCAGCGCGCCGCCGTAGGGGAGCACGGCCGTGGAGGTGAAGCCCTCGGGATCACGCAGGGCGAACATCGTCTGCCCGTCGTGCTGAATGGGAAAGATCTCCAGCGGCCGCAGTCGCGGATGGGGCACGTCAGTGTTCATGCTCGAATGACCGAATTGCAGGTTCTGGGCGGCGATTGCTCACTGCGGCGGCAAATGCCATCGTGACATTGTAGACGCAAACCTCGAGTGTGAGGCGCGGTTTTACTTCACCGGCACGGCGGCCCAATGGTCAACGAGCCTCGTCCCCCCGGGATGCTTGAAGCGCAGGCCGCTTTGCCGTAGAACCGGGGCCTTTGGCTCGTCGGGGACGTCGCACCGTGGCGGCGTGGTCACCGCCTTGCACCACCCGCCATATACCGCCTTTTGGAACCACCCATGCCGCGCGTCCTGGTTGCTCCCGCTCTGTTGAACCGCCAGCCGGGGCCCCACGAAGAAGTCCTCAGTGCCGCTGGCCTCGAGATCGTCTATCCCGAGAACAGCGACGCGCTGTACGACATTCCCACGCTGATCGAGAACCTCGCCGGCATCGACGCCGTGGTCGCCGGCATGGAACCCTTCACCCCAGAGGTGCTCGCCGCCAGCCGGCTGCGGGTGATCGCCCGGGTGGGCGTCGGTTACGACGCGATCGACATTCCAGCGGCCAGCTCGCGCGGCGTGGCCGTGACGATCACCCCCGGTACGAACGAGATTTCCGTCGCGGAACAGGCCATCGCGCTGATCATCGGCGTGTTCCGCGGCAACCCCTGGCGTGATCGTTCGGTGCGCGAGGGTACGTGGATCCGGCGCTCGTTGCCGCGGCTCTGCGGCAAGACACTAGGGCTGGTGGGCATGGGACGGATCGGCCGTGCCGTGGTGTCGCGAGCGCGGGGGTTGGGCATGCGGGTGATTGCTGCCGACCCATTCGCCGACAAGGCGTTTGCCGCCGCCAACGACGTGACGCTGTGTGAGCTCGACGAGTTATGGGGCCAGGCCGACGTGATCAGCCTGCACGCGCCGGCAACGCCCGAGACCTACAACCTGATCAACGCCGAAACAATCGCGAAGATGAAACCGACGGCCGTGGTGGTGAACACGGCCCGCGGCACGCTGGTCGACGAAGACGCGCTTGCCGAGGCACTGGCCAGCGGCCGATTGTTTGGTGCCGGGCTCGACGTGTTCAAGACCGAGCCGCTGCCGAGCGGCAGCCCACTGCACAAACTCGACAACGTGCTGATGAGCCCCCACATGGGCGGACTCGACGAAGAATCGCAGGAGGCGATGACGCGGCTGGCGGCGCAGTGCGTCGCCGATCTGTACCAGGGCAAGTGGCCCGAGGGATGTGTCGTCAACGACGAACTGCGCGACGGCTGGGCTTGGTGAGGTCGGCGCGCACGCTGGGCGCAGCGTTAGCGAAGGGCTTACTTTCAGACAGTCGGGGTGTCCGGACCGTCGTGCGCAACGACAGTCGGCTGTGGCTCAGGCGCTGAACGAACTGCCGCAGCCGCAACTCTTCACGGCGTTGGGGTTGTTGAACGTGAAGCCGCGCTTGTCGAGGCCTTCGTAGAAGTCGACCGACGTACCGTCCAGGTACAGGTCGCTCTTTTTGTCGACGACGACGGTCACGCCGTGCTGCTCGGTCTTGGCGTCAGCCGCCGGATTGAAGTCGTTGGCAAAGCCGAGGCTGTATTGAAAACCGCTGCAACCACCGCCGGCAACGCCGACGCGCAGCACGGTGCCTTCCTCGAATTTCTGTTCATCGAGAATGCGTTTGATTTCCTTGGCGGCGGTTTCGGTGAGCGTGATGGACATGGGCTTGTGGGACCTCGGAATCGGTGAGTTGATCGATGCGATGCTGCCGGTGGCGCGGATGATCGAAACGGTGACGTACGAACCCGTCCCGCCCCCGGCTGAATAGTTTACTCAATTCGTTCTGTCTAAAATATACTCTTCGGTCGCAAGTGCAAAGGGGGATCAGCCCGATTGCCCCGGCGTAAGTGGCTTGCACGACTCAAGTTCCCAGAAACGGGCGGTCACGCGGACACTTGTGGATTATTCGCTGGTCGTGGCACGTGGGCCTCTCGCAGCCGGCAGCGACGTCTGCGGACCCAGCCGTTCGCTGCAGACTGGGGCATCATGCCATGCTGCTGAGCTTCCGCAGGCGAGTGACCGCCTCGCTGACCCGACCCACGGCGAAGTCGACCTCGTCAGCCGTGTTGAACCGGCCGAGTCCGAACCGCAGGCTGGCACGGGTGATTTCTTCGCTGACCCCCATGGCGCGCAGCACGTGGCTGGGTTCGGGGTTGGCCGACGTACAGGCACTGCCGGAACTGACCGCCAGGTCCTTCATGTTCATCATCAGGGCTTCGCCGTCGACGTAAGCAAAGCTGACGTTGAGGTTGCCGGCGAGCCGCAGTGCCGGGTCGTCCAGCGGCGGTCCGTTGAGCGACACGCCGTCCAGGGCGCCCGTGAGTCCGGCGAATAACCGATCGCGCAGCGCCGCCAGCCGCGGTTGCTCCTCGGCCATCTCTTGCTGGCAAAGCTCGAGTGCGCGGGCGAATCCGACGATGCCCGGTACGTTGAGCGTGCCACTGCGCAGACCTGCTTCGTGACCGCCACCGTCGATCTGCGACTGCAAACGAACGGCGCCGCCGCGGCGACGCACGTACAGCCCTCCGACGCCCTTGGGGCCGTACAGCTTATGGGCCGAGAAACTCATCAGGTCGACGCCGAGCGCGGCGACGTCGATCGGCATGCGGCCGACGGCCTGCGTGGCGTCGCAGTGCACGACAATGCCGCGCTCTCTGCACAACGCGGCGATGTCGGTGACGGGGTGAATCGCGCCGATCTCGTTGTTGGCCAACATCACCGACACGAGCGTCGTGTCGTCGCGCAGCGCTGCCGCAATGCGTTCCACGTCGACCAGCCCGGCGCGCGGTGAACCGTGCGGCTCCACGTCGACAAGAGTGACCTCGAAATCGCGGCGGCCGAGACGCTCGAGCGGATCGAGTACCGCTTTGTGTTCGGTGGTGACGCTGACGAGGTGGTTGCCGTGGCGGCGGGCCCGTTCGGCCAGTCCCTTGATCGCCAGGTTGTTCGACTCGGTGGCACCGCTGGTGAAGATGATCTCGCGGGAGGTGGCGCCGAGCGACGTGGCGATCTGTTCGCGGGCGGCTTCGACTGCCGCGCGGGCGTCGTCGCCGAAGGAATGCCCGATGCTGGCCGGATTGCCGTAGACTTGGCTGAAGTAGGGCAACATGGCCTCGACGACGCGGGGATCGACGCGCGTCGTGGCGTGGTTGTCCATGTACACCGGCGGCGAGACGGTCATGACACTCGCGGATCAGGTCGGAATCGGGGGGCGCGCGAAGCGCGAGCTGGGGACGCGGCGCATCTGCCGCACGCCGGCAGACGCGCAAAGCGGCGGTCGTGTTCCGTTAGGCTACCGCCGATGTGCCGTCGCTGCCACCTAAGAGAGTACCCGCCGGCGTGGCAAAACCGACTAAAAAAGCGCTTTGAGGCAGATTTGTGACCAGGTCTCGAAGCCGGCAACATCGTCGAGCAATTCGGCCGCCGGGCGGAAGCCGGTTTCGAGGATGTCCTCCTCGTTCGGGTGCACCTCGGGGTGCTGGACATCGAAGATGTGGACGACCCCCAGGTGGACGCGGCCCACCTCGGTTTCGTCGTCGTTGATCAGGCCGACGCAGCGACCGTGGTAGGGTGTGTCGATGCGAACTTCTTCGGCCAGCTCGCGCTGCATGCCCTCGTCATACGATTCGCCGACCTGTTCGACGGTCGAGATGTGGCCACCGACGCCGACGCTGCGCTTGGCGTGCAGGCGGCGTTCGCCCTGCCCTTTGCCGCGGGTGTACTGGAACACGCAGATGCCACGCTCGGGATCGTCGTAGCGGAAGATCACGTAGGGGATCAGTTGTTTGAAGCTGGGATCGTCTTCCATCTCGGCCCGCGGGCGGTAACTGGTGTGCAATTCGTCGAAGAGGGCCGGCACATAGCGCTGCACGTCGCCGGAGAATCCCTGGAAGTAGCCAATCTCGCGAAAGACGGCGGTGGGCACGACCAATACGCGTTCGGTCTCGACTTGTACCACGGTGCATCCTTTCAGGGGCAATGGTCAGAGGCAAACACTGGCGTCCGAGCGGGCGACGCACTGTTGTGCGTACGAGTATACGCGGCACGGCGAAGAACGAAACCCTGGCCGATCGGGATTTCCTCGATCAGATAATCAACATCGCGTCGCCGTAGCTGTAAAAGCGGTATTGCTGCTCGATCGCTTCGTCGTAGGCGCGGCGGATGAGGGCGTCGCCGCCGAACGTTCGCACCAGCACGAGGAGCGTCGATCGAGGGAGGTGGAAGTTGGTCAACAACGCATCGACGCCGCGAAATTCGTACGGCGGTCGGATGAACAGCCGCGTGTGTCCTGACCAGGCGGTCAGCGCGCCCTCGGCGGCGGCGGTCTCCAGCACCCGCACGCTCGTCGTGCCGACGGCCACGATGCGATGACCGGCGGCACGGCACGTCGCGAGTTGAGCGACGGTCGCCTCGTCGATCGTGCCGAACTCACTGTGCATCTCGTGTTCGGCGAGCGATTCGACGGCGATCGGGCGAAACGTGTCCAAACCGACGTGCAGGGTGACGTTGGCACGTGTGACGCCCTCGTGTTCCAGCCGTTCGAGCAACTCGGGGGTGAAGTGCAGGCCGGCGGTCGGCGCGGCGGCGGAACCGGGGACCTGGGCGTAGACGGTCTGGTAGCGCTGACAGTCGGCCGGGTTGCTCGCGCCGCGGCGGATGTAGCACGGCAGCGGCACGTGGCCGAATCGATCGAGCAGCGTCCAGGTCGATTCGTCGCTCTGCGGGCGGGCGACCCAAACGCCGCCGGGTTCTTTCATCACCAGGCGCAGTTCGAGGGTGGCGTTGCCGTCGCGCTCGTCGAGGGTGATTGCTTCTCCCGGGCCGAGCTTGCCGCGGGTCTTGCAAAGCAGCCGCCAGTTGCCGCGCTGGTCGGCTTCGAGAAACAGGCCCTCCCAGCGGCCCGACGTTTCGCTGCGATGCCCCAGCAGTCGGGCCGGCACGACCTTCGTGTTGTTCACGACCAGGCAGTCGCCGGCCCGGAGTATCTCGGGCAGGTCGCGGACGTGCCGGTGTTCGATCTCCTGGCGGTGACGATCGACGAGCATCAGCCGCGCGTCGGCGCGCTGGCGAAGCGGGACCTGGGCGATCAGGTCCTTGGGCAGGTCGTAGTCATACTCCGAGAGTTCGCTCACGCGCTGAATCGCCGACGGTTTGCGGGGAATGGTCGTCACGATCGCCTGCCGTCGCGTCAACTACGCGGCCGGGCAAGGACTCTTCGTAGTCGCCGCGCCGCCGGCGGTCAACACCAACGCCAAACGCTAACGGTCAGTTGCGGCGGATGAGAAGCACGGATCCCCAACAAGGCGGCAAAGGTTGGCAACGGACGCCGCTCGGGACATCATGGATGGATCGCCCCCGCCGCGCCGTCGCGCGGTTGCTCACACCCCTTGTCCCGACGGTTGCCGTTGCTCCGGATCGCTTTTTGCATCACCGAACTCGACGCGGGCGGGGCCGAACGTTGCCTGGCCGAGTTGGCCGCCCGCATCGACCGCCAGCGTTTCAAGCCTTTGGTGATCAGCCTGGCCGGCCCGCCGCGGCAGCGCGAGCGATCGGTGCTGCCCCGGCTCGAGGCCGCCGGTGTTGAGGTGCGGCACCTGGGGCTCGAACACGCGTGGCAAGTGCCGGCGGCAGTGCGCCGGCTGGCCGGCTGGCTCGACGCCGCCGACATCGATGTCCTGCAGACGTTCCTTTACCACGCCAACGTGATCGGTCCGCTGGCGGCGCGTCGGCTGCGGAAGCGACCGACCGGAACGCCGTGCGTGGCCACCGGCATCAGGGTCGCCGAGCGCCGCGGCGGTGTCCGCCTCTACGTCGAGCGCTGGATGCGGGCGCTGGTCGATCGGCACGTTTGTGTGAGCGAGGCGGTGGCGCGGTTCTCTACCAAAGCAGGTGGCCTCGATCCGGCAGGCGTTGTGGTGATCCCCAACGGCGTCGACAGCGAGGCGATTCGTATGGCGGCACCGGCGGCGCTCGAGCAGTTCGGCGTGGCCGATGGCCGCCAGGTGATCAGTTACGTCGGCCGCATCGACGCGCAGAAAAACGTCACCTGGTTGTTGGCGACGGCACCGACGCTTTTGGAACAATTGCCCGATCACGACCTTTTGCTGGTTGGCGACGGGCCGCTGCGGCGCGAATGCGAGGCACAGTGCGCTGCGGCAGGGATTGCGGATCGGGTGCACTTTGCCGGCTGGCGTGCCGACGTCGCCGCGGTGCTGTGTGCGAGCGAGCTGCTCGTGCTGCCGTCGTTGTGGGAGGGCATGCCGAACGTCGTGCTCGAAGCGATGGCGGCTGGTATTGCCGTTGTGGCCAACGACGTGGAAGGCGTCCGTGAAGTGTTGGGCCCGAACGGTGCCGAGCAGATCGTGCCGCCGGGAGACCGCGATGCGTTCGTCGCGCGCATTGTCGGCATGCTGGAAAACGACGAACGCAGGCAAGCGATTGGGGCGGCCAACGCGCGGCGTGCCCACGACGTTTATTCGTTCGAAACGATGGTGGGCTCGTACGAATCGCTCTATGAATCGCTCTGCGACGCGCGGGAAAAACACGCCTGAGCGTCGTGTCGGTGCGCACGCCTTGACGGATTGGTGAAGGTCGACCCGAGAAATCTTTGTGACAGCATATTGCGCTTCGTCAACGTAAGCGCGTGGCTGCGGCGGCTTTCGTTCAGCTAGCGTTGTTTTGCCGTCATGACAGCATCGCGGTTCACGTTGACCTGGGCGCACAGACCGTTAGCTTGGGACTCCAGTGAGGGCAAGGCAGCAGTTTTCCGGTCCGTTCTACGCTTGCGGCATCATCACAGGAAGTGAACCGGCAGCGAGCGGCGGCGCGCGATCGGCCTCGGTCGAAACCGGCGTCGTGGTCCACGGTCGCTCGGGTGCAAGGATGCATCCGAGACCGTTTTTCTTGACGGTCCCGTCTCCAAGGGCTCGCTCGAACCGGGTGTTGGCGGTCTACTGTGGGGAAGCGTAAGCGCACCGTGCCGCTTGCCACTGCCGTTTGGTTCAATTCAGCCGCCGTCTGTCGATGTCCTCCGACCAAGTGCAGCACACGCCGGTTCTCACTCGCGAGGTGATTGAATGGCTCGACCCGCGGCCAGGGCAGACGATCGTGGACGGCACGTTCGGTGGCGGGGGTCACACCGGCGAGCTGTTGAAGCGGGTCGCACCGGGCGGACGTTTGATCGCGTTTGACCGCGACCCCGAAGCGGTCGACCGGGCCGAGGCGCTGTTTGCGCACCAGAACGTGACGATCGTGCACGGCGACTTTGCGGACGTGGCGAGGATTGTCCGCGAGCTCGGCGCGGGGCCGGTCGACGGTATCCTGCTTGACCTCGGCTGGTCAGCGTTTCAATTGGCTGATGCCGAGCGAGGATTCAGTTTCGACATCGACGGACCGCTCGACCTCCGCTACGACCCCACGCTCGGTGAACCGGCCTGGAGGATGCTGGAGCGGCTCAGCGCCGAGCACCTTGCCGACGTCATCTACCACTACGGCGAAGAGCGGCTGAGCCGTCGCATTGCCCGAGCTATTGTTGAGCGGCGCGTTCAGCGGCAACCGGTTCGCTCGGCCAGAGAGCTGGCCGAAGTCGTGCGACGCGCCGTGCCGAAGACCTACGGCGGCTCGGGGGGCCGCATCGATCCGGCGACGCGGACGTTCCAGGCGCTGCGGATCGCGGTCAACGGTGAGCTGGAATCGCTCGAAACGGCGCTGAAGTGTGCCCCCGACGCGCTGCGTGAAGGGGGACGCATCGCCGTGATCAGCTTTCATTCGCTGGAGGACCGCCGTGTGAAGCAGGCGTTTCGCGACGATTGCCGCTATGAGGTGCTCACGCGGCGCCCGGTGCAGGCCAGCGAAGCGGAGCAGCAGACCAACCCACAGTCCCGTAGCGCCAAACTGCGCGTGGCGCGCCGCAGCGGCGAACTTCGATGCGACTGACGCGGAATGGTCGCACGCTGCATCGGCCCGCGATGAATCACCCGGCATTGCGTGCCGAAAAAGTGTTTTCATCTGTGGGCCGGTTGGTCTAGAATTTGTACTACGCGGAAGCGGCGCGTGTGGCCTGCGGATCGAGAAGGGGTATACCCGTCTGGCTCTGTCGCCGTCATCACATCGACCGACCTTGCGAGTCGAAGGTGCGTGGCGGTAGCGGAGGCTTTACAATCTCGTTCCGTGGTGGGGAGACGATCTGATGGATTTTTCCAGGAAACGTCCCGGGGGCTTTACGCTCGTCGAGTTGCTCGTCGTCATTGCCATCATTGGCATTCTCATCGCGCTGTTGCTGCCCGCGGTTCAGGCGGCCCGTGAAGCGGCTCGTCGTTCGGCCTGCACGAACAATTTGAAGCAGATCGGTCTGGGGCTGCACGGCTACGTCGACACGAACAACGACTACTTCCCTCCCGGCGCGGTCACTGAGGGGCCGTGTTGCGGCACACCGAGCGGCACGAACTGGGCCATCTCGATTCTGCCGTACCTCGAACAGGAATCCCTGTATCAGCAGTACAACTTCAACGAGTACAACGAATCACCCGTGAACGCCCTAGTGCGCGAGACCCGCCTGCCGGTGTTCGTCTGTTCGTCGGAGCCGCAGACAACGGACCTCGCACATCCGGACTCTGGCCCGGGAATTCCAGTTGCTTGGGCACGTTCGTCGTATCGCGGTTGTTCGGGACGGAGCAACGGTTGCGGTTTTTTCGACGAAGTGTCCGGCGACTGTCTGCCGGATAATTACGTCGGCATCTTGCCGACAATTGGTTTTGGCAAGCGGAAAGATCCCGAGCGGTTGGCCAAAGTGACCGACGGGACGTCGAACACGCTGGCCGTCGGTGAGATGGCCACGGCGACGTATCCGGCGCGGCGCACGTTGTGGGCCTATTCGTACACGTCGTACAACAAGTCGAGTGTGACGCCGCAGTCACGCACACTGCTGGTTGATTTCCAGAAGTGCGCTGACATCGGCGGTCCCGGCGGAACGAATCCCTGCAAGCGAGGCTGGGGAAGCTTTCACGCGAGCGGCCTGAATTTCGTGTTTTGCGACGGGTCGGTTCGCTTCATTCCGCGATCGATCGACATGGAACTGTTTGCCCAACTCGCCACAATCGGCGGAGACGAGCCGGCTATTTTTGAATGACGCAATCCGCCCGTCGATCGGCGTGTCACCGACCTGTTTGCTCGAGTTGCCGCGTCGACTTGTCGTTATCGCCGTGTGAGTTTGCCTGTTCCTGCCCCAACGAGGTTCCGTCGTGAGAAACCGTCGTTTCGCCTCTGTCCGAATCTGCCGCCTGGTCACGCTCGCGGGGGCCCTGTCGCTGGTGGGGTGCGCCGACAAGCCCTACGAATTGGCGCCGGTGTCGGGCGTGGTGACCCTGAATGATCAGCCTCTGGTCAATGCGAGCGTTAACTTCCAACCCGTTGCAGCGGGGACCAGCGCGGCTCCGGGTCCCGGATCGTTCGGCCGCACCGACGACCGGGGGCGTTTCCAGCTTCGCACGGTCGACCTCGATGCCGAGGGGGCGGTCGTGGGGACGCATCGCGTGACGGTTTCGACACCGAGCAGCAACACCGAGATTCGCGACGATCGTTCGTATCCGCAGGACATGGAAACGTTACCGCCGGAGTGGCAGGACGGCTCGAAACACTTTGCCGTGCCGGCAGGGGGCACGGATGCGGCTAATTTCTCCATCGCGTTTTGAGCAAGGCGGCACACTGCACGCCCCGGGCGAACCGTTGTTCAGCGTGCCAGCGAGGGCGACGGGTGGTATCCCACCTCCACCGGCACCGGTCGGCGCTCAACCGACGGCCGAGTAGAATCGCCGGTAATAGAGCGCGGCTGTTTCGGCGCGTTCGTTCCCACCCGGTGGAGAAAGCGCCGTGACCGACTCAGAGCGCACCGAGCCGCGCATCGATGTGATCGTCTCGCAGCCTTTTGCCGAGAACTCGTTTGTGGCCCGTTTGCCCGGCAGGCGGGATTGCGTCGTGTTCGATCCAGGCTTCGAGCCCCGCAAAATCTTCACCCTCTTGGAAGCCGAGTCGCTCGAACCGGCGGCGGTGTTGATCACGCACGGACACGCCGACCACATCGGCGGCAATCGTGCGATGAAGGAGCGTTGGCCGGACTGCCCGCTGGTGATTGGTTCCGGCGACGCCGAAAAACTGACCGACCCGGCAAAGAATCTTTCCTCACGATTCGGCACCGGCTTCATCAGTCCAGCGGCCGACGTGCTCTTGGAAGAGGGCGACACGTACGCGGCGGCGGGCTTCGACTTTGAGGTGCTGAAGATACCGGGGCACTCGGTCGGACACGTCGTGTACGTCTGGAAAGGGGGGACGCCGTGGCACGTCTTCGGTGGCGACGTGCTGTTCGCGGGCAGTGTGGGCCGGAGCGACTTCCCAGACGGCGACTTCGACCAATTGCGCGAGGGCATCCACGAGAAGCTGTTCACGATGCCGAACGATACCATGGTTTTTCCCGGTCACGGACCGGCGACAACCGTCGGCCACGAGAAGCGGACCAACCCGTTCGTGGGTCGACCGGCCGGCTTCGACTGGTGACGGCACCGGGCGGCGAGGGATCGCTCTGCTCGGGATATTCGTCATCGGATTCTTCGTCGTCACGCTATTCGTCTTCGGGAAAATCGCTGCCGGGGCCGGTATCCGCGTCGAATTCTCCCGCGTCGTCACCGTGGAGTGATTCGAGGTCGGCCAGTTCGTCGAGCGAAAACGGTCGGCTGTCGGCCTGGGGCGACGCGGCGGTGGTGTGCGGCTGAGTGATGCCGGTCGGCAACGTAGCCGGCAGCTCAATGACAAAGCGGCTGCCTTGGCCCGGCTCGGTTTCCACGTCGAGCCGACCGCCGTGTTCGTGGACGATCTTGTGGGTGACGGGGAGACCCAGCCCAGTGCCGCGTCCACCTTTTTTCGAGACGAAAATCGTGAACATTCGTTCGACTTCGTCGCTACTCATACCCACGCCATTGTCGGCGACGATGATGTGCACGACGCCGTCGTCGGGGCACCAGCGGGTGGCCACTTCGACGAGCGGATCATCGACCGAGTCGCATGCGTCCAGTGCGTTCGTGACCAGGTTGAGCACGGCGCGGTGGACGCCGTCGGGGTCGAGAATCAGCATGGGGATCGACTCATCGGGCGACCAGGTGAGCCGCACTTCGAGGTCTGCGGCGCGGGTTTGCATCAGTTCGACGACGTCGGCGATGGTTTCGTTAAGCCGGGTTTCTTGCAGGTCGGGTTCGCGTTCCTTGCTGAACGTGAGCATGTCGAGAACCAGGTTCGATATTTTCGTCTGGTTCTTTTCCACAATGTCCCAGCCCTTGCGGATGATCTCTTCGTCGTGGTCGGTGAGGCCGAGTTCGATGAGATAGCTGCCGCCGCGGACGCCCTGCAAGATGTTCTTGATGTGGTGGCTGAGCGTGGCGATCGTCTGACCGACGGCAGCAAGGCGTTCGGCCTGCACCATCGCCGAGTAGTAGCGCGTGTCTTCCACGGCCAGGGCTGCCTGGTGCGCGATGGCGATCAGCAGCTTGAGGTGATCGTCGCCGAGTCGGGTCACGCCGGGGCGGCGAATCGCGTCGGCGGCGGGGGTTGTCGTGTCGATGTAGATGGCGCCGACGACGTCGTAACGGCCCTGCATGGGCACACAAATCGCCTCGCGCACGCCGAGCTGCAGGATGCTGGCGGCAGAGTCCCAGCGATCGTCTTCGACAGCGTTACTGGTGAGCACACCCTCACGGGTTTCGAGCACGTAGTCGAGGATCGTCTGGCTGATGCGAATGGTTTCGCCGCCGGGCGAATCGGCACGGTCGAGGTAGGCCTTTGGTTCGAGTCGACCCGTATCGGCGTCGATCAACATCACACAGCCCCGGTCGACGTCGACCGAGTCGAAGACAAGTTGGAGGATGCGTCGCAGCAACTCGTCGATGTCGAGAGTGTGGCTGACGGCCAGGGCCGTGTCGTAGACGACCTGGAGGTTGTTGCGCGCCCGCGCCAGCCAGGGGGTCAACTGACCGGCTGCAAAAATGCGGCTGCCTTCCTCGTGGCTGATCGAGCTGACGATCCGCGAGCCGTCGACCGGTTCGGCCTGCCCGATGATGTTTACGTTCAGAAGGCGGCGGGTGGCGCTGCTTTCGGCCGGCTGGGTGTAGAGCAACACGGTGCCGCCGAGTTGGAGCTGGTCACCGCTGTTGAGGGTGTGCTGGACGACACGATGCCCGTTGGCAAAGGTGCCATTCGAGCTGTCTGTGTCGACGAGCAGGTACGAACCGCCGGCGCGGCGGATTTCAGCGTGGCGGCGCGAAACTTCAGTGTCGTGGAGCTGGAACGACGCGTCGGTATCGCGGCCCAGCGAGAAAGGCGTGGCGTCGACTTCGACGCGAGCGCCTTGATCGTTGCCTCGTATGACGAAGAGCGACGGCACGTCGGCGGCTCCAGCACGCGGACATGCACGCTCGGCATCCGGTCCGCATCCGAGGGTTTCGGGGACGGCAAACCCGGGGACGCCACGGCGGACGGCTCGCCCCCTGTTGCGCAGGCGCCGCGTCGCCGCAGGACGAAGCGCTGGAAACCTCAGCCGATCAGGCCGCTGGCCGTTGTGCGCCGGAGTGTGTCCCCAACAACTCTCCAATTGTACGAATCAGCTGGGAGTATTGATAGGGCTTGGACAGCTGCCGGTCGCCGGTGGCGGCACCTTTGATCCGCCCGAGGACGACGCGCGGGATGTCGCCGGCGGTGTCCCACGCCGCACACGAGTCGCCGGCCGAGTAGCCGTCGATCTCCCCGTCGACCACGACCAGGTCGGGATGGCAGCGGCGCATCAACTCGTCGCCGCGGCGGGCACTGTCGGCCTCAAAGACGGCCACGCCCTGACGTTCCAGTGCCGTCCGGATCACTTCACGACTGTCGATCGAGGGGTCGACGATCAGCACGCGCCTGCTACGCGCCACGAGCTCACCTCCGTGTGTAGCCGCTATAATGTCCGGCGTCGTCATTACGTCATTACGTCGGACGATCTTTCGAGTGCGCCTGGCGGGCGGACGTCCTTGCCGCAGCCCGGGGCCCAATGCTTCTCTAGCGAACGGGTTCGCCAGAGGGCCGGGAGCATATCCCAGCGCGGCGTTTGTGTCAAAATCGACTTTTCACTAGGTGCACTGCGGCCGTCCCCGACTCGTCGGTGGCTTGACCCCGCTCTAGGGTGAGTCGAGAATTTAAGCGTTGCGGTGTCGGTCGGGGCGGTTGCGGTGGGCCGGCCTACGGCGGTTTCGACGGCACTGGCGGCGGCGAAGCGGTTTGGTACCAAGGGGCCGCGCTCAAGGCTGGCCATCCAGGCTGGCGTGCCGGGGCGGCGCGCGTGTTTACGCAATTTACACAGCACAGCAGAGGTGGGTTGTCGATGTCAGAGACCATCAGGCGTTCGGCGCGAGGCGGTGCCTTGCGTCACGAGATGCGCGGTCGTTTCCGCCAACTGAGCGGGGCGTTGTTGGCCGTGATGCTGGCGACACCGATCGCTTTGGCCGCCGAAACGGCCACGGAGTCTGCTGAGTCTGCCGCCGCCGTTGCGAATGCCCGCATCCTCGACGCCACGCAGTACCTCGCTTCTGACGATTTGGAGGGGCGCGGTGTCGGCACCGAGGGGCTCAACCTGGCAGCCCAGTACATCGCCGCCCGTTTTGCCGAACTCGGTCTCGACACCGAGCTGTTCGACGGCACACCGTTTCAACAATTCGAGATGACGGTCGGATCGGAGTTGGGAGCGACGAACGAAGTCGAACTCACGGGGCCGCCCGCCGCAGGAAGCGACACCGCGACGACGATTCCGCTCGAGTTGGGAGAAGACTTTACGCCGATGAGCATCGGCGGTTCCGGCAAGTTCGATCTGCCGCTGGCGTTCGTCGGCTACGGCATCACCGGCAGCGACGAGATGTACGACGACTACGAAGGAATCGACGTCCAGGGCAAGGCCGTCATCATCCTCCGCCACGAACCGCAACAGGACAATCCACACAGCGTGTTCGACGGCACGGAGACGTCCCGCCACGCGCCGTTCGTCCGCAAGTTGGCCAACGCCTACGAACACGGCGCGGCGGCCGTGATTTTTTGCACGGGCGAACACGAAATCCTCAAGGACGTGCGCCGCGCGCTGGCTCGCTACGAAAACACGCTCGAAGAACTCGACCAGCTGCGCACGAAGTTCGCCGCGACTGAGCATCCCTCACTCGCGGCGATCGACGAATACCTCGATCAGGTGGGCGACCTCGTTGAACAGACGCAGCGGCGCGCCGAACGGGTGCGATCGGTTTACGACCCGATGTTGGGTTTTCACGCCGCCGGCGCGGGAAGCGAGGCCCGCGAGATGCCCGTGCTGTTCATTCGCCGCGAACCCCTCAGCAAGGTGCTCAAAGCGACGCTGGGGAAGG
>JAGQPT010000283.1 GCA_020426575.1 Planctomycetales bacterium | reverse complement strand
TCGTCGATTTCTACGAGAGCAAGATGAGCGAGTACGACTCGCAGCTGATCTTCGTACCGCTCAAAGAGTTACAGCGGCTGCGCGGCATGATCGAGAATGAAACCGGCATCGGCTATGCCAACACGATCCAGATCAAACTTCGGGCGGGTGTCGACGGCGACGAGGTGCGCAATCGTCTGCAACGTGCCTTCCCGCCGCAGACGCTGGCCGTTTCGACCTGGCGCGACAAACAGGGACCATTGTTGGCCGCCGTGCAGATGGAGACGCGGATTCTCAACATCCTGCTGTTCATGATCATCGCCGTGGCAGGTTTCGGCATTCTGGCGATCTTTTACATGATCGTGGTCGAGAAGACGCGCGACATCGGCGTGCTCAAATCGCTGGGGGCTTCGAGCCGCGGTGTGATGGGTATCTTCGTCGGCTACGGCGTATCCCTAGGCGTCGTCGGTTCAGGTGCCGGCGCCGTACTGGGTTTGTTGTTTGTCCATTTCATCAACGACCTGGCCCGGCTGATCGGTCAGGTCACCGGTCAGGAAGTTTTCGACCCGTCGATCTACTACTTTTATGAGATCCCCACGATCGTGAACCCCCTGACCGTATCGTGGATTGTAGCCGGTGCGATTCTGATCGCCGTGATGGCCAGTATCATGCCCGCCCGCCGCGCGGCGCGGCAACACCCCGTGGAGGCACTTCGCGTATGATGGCCACGTCGTTCCAACAGGTCTCGCCACTGTCCAACGTTGCTGCCGCGGACGGCCCTCCCGCCGTGACCCGGCTTTCGGCACGCGGCGTGCGCAAGTCGTATCACAAGGGTGACACCGAGATTCCCGTGCTGCGGGGCGTCGACCTCGACGTCGGCGAGCGCGAATTCGTTGCCATCGTCGGTCAGAGCGGTTCCGGCAAGAGCACGCTGCTGCACGTGCTGGGAACCCTCGACGCGGCTGACGGCGGCGAAATTCGCGTCGACGGACAACGAGTCGACAACGCTTCGGCGCGGCGACGTGACGAATTGCGCAACCGTACCTTCGGCATGGTTTTTCAGGCCTATCACTTGTTGCCCGAGTTAACCACACTGGAAAACGTGCTCACGCCGCTGATGATTCGCCTCAGCGCGTGGGACTTCTGGCGGCAGCGCCGTGATTTTCATCGTCGCGCCGAGGAATTGCTCGACCTGGTGGGGTTATCCCACCGTCTGCGGCACCGTCCCAGCGAACTCTCTGGAGGCGAGATGCAACGAGCGTCGATTGCCCGGGCCCTCGTCGCCGAGCCGCGGATACTCTTGGCCGACGAGCCGACCGGAAACCTCGATCCCCAGACGGGCGCCGAGATTGTCGAGCTGCTGCGAACCTTGAACCGCAGTTGTCGGCTCACTATAGTCATGGTCACGCACGACACGGCCAATGCCGCCCGCGCCGATCGATTGGTGCGGCTGGTCGATGGTCGGGCTGAAGCCGCCTGACTTTCTTGCGTCCAAATGGGGTTTCCGGTGAGTCGAACGCCCCCGCATTCGGTCTCGATCCCGCCACTTTCGTTCACTTGCCGTCGGCCACAATAATGGGACTACAGGTCTACATCAACGGAACCTATTTCGACAAAGACGACGCCAAGATCAGTGTCTACGATCACGGTCTGCTGTACGGCGACGGTGTCTTCGAGGGCATCCGTAGCTACGGCGGTAAGGCGTTCCGCCTCGAGGAACACCTCGACCGACTTTGGGACTCGGCCCGCGCCATCTGGCTGGAGATTCCGTTGACGAAAGAGGCGATGACCGACGCCGTCAACGAAACCCTTGCGCGCAACAAGATCGACGACGGCTATGTCCGCCTCGTCGTCACGCGCGGCGCAGGCACGCTGGGGTTGGACCCGAACCGCACTTCGAACCCGCAAGTCATCATCATCGCCGATCGGATTTCGCTTTATCCCGAGGAGTTTTATGACCAGGGGCTCGAGTTGGTCACCGCGAGCACGATCCGCAACCATCCGGCCGCGCTGAGCCCGCGGATCAAGTCGCTCAATTACCTGAACAACATCCTCGCCAAGATCGAGGGGTTGCAGGCCGGCTGTGTCGAGGCCCTGATGCTCAACACCAAGGGTGAAGTGGCCGAGTGCACCGGCGACAACATCTTCGTCGTGCGCGACGGCGTGCTGCGTACGCCACCGACTGACGCGGGCATCCTCGAAGGCATCACGCGCGACGTGGTGATCGAGTTGGCCGGTGAGGCGGAGCTACCGGTTCGCGAGGTCGCCCTGACTCGGCACGACGTTTACGTCGCCAACGAGTGCTTTCTCACCGGCAGCGCCGCCGAGGTCGTGCCAGTCGTCAAGGTCGATAATCGCGTAATCGGCAGCGGCGAACCGGGCCCCATCACCCGCGACCTGATCGCCCGCTTCCGACAGTTGACCCGCAGCTGAGCGGCGTGGCAGCCGTTTCATTTCCGGCGTTTTTTCGTCGAGTGCCCTTCGAACCCGGCATCGAATGCCAGGCGGCAGGCGCAAGGTAGGTTCATCGACGCCCCATCTTTGGGCCTGATGGGTAGTCACGTCGGTTCAGAGAATTTGCATGTTGCCTCTCCGCGCGTACGATATCGCGTATGACGCTTCGACGCGGCCCCGTTTCTGATGACCGGGCGCGTCGCCGCAACCCGTTGTCCGACGCATGAGGCCCCGATGAAACGTTCGATTACAAACAGCCGTTCTCTGCGCCGCGCGGCAATGAGCGGCGCCGTCATCGCCCTCCTGGGATGCGTGTGTCGGACGGCGCCGGCCGACGATTGGCCGCAATGGCGCGGCCCGACGCGCGACGGCGTGTGGCGTGAACAAGGGGTCGTCGAGAAGTTCCCCGCAGACCAGATACCGATTCGCTGGCGGGCACCGATTGGTGCCGGCTACAACGGCCCCACCGTGGCCGGTGGTCGCGTGTATGTGATGGACCGTGTCACCGAACCCGAGCAGTTCGAACGCGTCCACTGCTTTGATGCCGCGACGGGGGATAAGCGCTGGTCGCACGAGTATCCCTGCGCCTATGAGAACGTCAGCTACACGGCCGGGCCCCGTGCGGCGGTGAGCGTCGACGAGGGGCGCGCGTACGCGTTGGGGACGATGGGGCACTTGCACTGCCTCGATGCGGCCACAGGCGACGTCATCTGGCAGAAGGATCTCGTTGCCGAGTATGACGTGCAGATGCCGATCTGGGGGCTGGCCGCCTCGCCACTTGTCGACGGTGACCGCGTGATCGTACAGGCGGGTGGGGCCAACGGCGCGTGTCTTCTGGCATTCGACAAAGCCACGGGGGCTGAGCGGTGGCGCGCCGTCGACGATGAGGCCTCGTACTCTTCGCCCATTATCGTTTCCCAAGCGGGCCAACGTGTGCTGGTCGGTTGGACGGGTAATCAGGTCGTGGCACTCGACCCAGTGAGTGGCGAGCAGCTCTGGGCGCAGCCGTTTGAGCGCACACGGATGATCATTTCCATAGCCACGCCGGTCGTCGATCAGGGACGGCTGTTTGTCAGTTCGTTCTACGACGGTTCGATGATGTTGCGGCTGGCCGACGATCAACTGGCCGTCGAGGAAGTCTGGCGGCGCTGGGGGCCCAGCGAGCGCGACACCGACAGCCTGCACGCGATGATCGGAACGCCGCGGCTCGACGGTGCGTATGTCTACGGCGTGGACAGCTACGGCCAGTTGCGGTGCCTCGACGCTACCAGCGGTGACCGCGTTTGGGAAAGCCTCGATGCGGTGCCAATGGACCGTTGGAGCACGATCCACATGGTTCAGAACGGCGAGCGGACCTGGATGTTCAACGAGCGGGGCGACCTGTTGATCACGCAGCTGAGCCCCGAGGGTTTCGAGGAAATCAGCCGCGCGCACTTGATCGACCCGACCGAGGATCAGTTGGCCCGCCGCGGGGGAGTTTGCTGGTCTCATCCGGCGTTCGCGAACCGCTGCGTGTTTGCGCGGAACGACCGCGAGATTGTCTGCGGCGATCTGGCGAGTGATTGAGGGTCGATTGCCGGGCCTGCCGGTCGTGCCACGGACCCGTGGTTCGGAAGTCCGAATCTCGTGGCACTGGGAAGTCATGTTGACCAATATCAATGGATTCTTACAATCGGTTTAGGGGCGGTGTACAGTGATTGCGTTCGCAAACGAAGCTGTGACGCGGGCACGATTCGCATGACGCGAATCTGCAGTGCCCACTCGAAATCGGTGTTGCTGCAACGGTGAGGCAAGAGTAGGCGCAACGTTGATGACGGTGTTGGCACCTCGGTGTTCGTAGCACGGCAGGCAGCGCGTTCGGTACGCCCATTGGGCTTGGTGTGACCGACCGCAGCAGGGATTCGCCGATGCACATCCGTCGACGTGATGATCTGTTCGAGCTTTGGGCTCCAGCGAAGCTGAATCTTCATTTGGAAGTGCTGGGACGCCGCAGCGACGGCTTTCATGAGTTGGAAACGCTCATGTGCCCGATCAATCTGTGCGACACTCTCTACGTGCAAAGTCATTCCAGTGGCCGAATTTGGCTCGATTGTCAATTCGCCGATCGTCGCTTGCCGAACGGTTCGCCCGAAGCGCGGCTGGCCGACGAGGGAGCGGACAATCTTGTCTGTCGCGCGCTGGAACTGGTGCGCCATGAGGCCGGTGTCAAGCTGGGCGCCACGGTTCGACTGGTGAAACGCATACCCGTGGCCGCGGGGTTGGCGGGCGGTTCCAGCGACGCGGCCGCGGCGCTCGTTGCGGCGGCAGCGGCCTGGAAGATCGACTTCACGCCGCAGGATCTGCTGCGGCTGGCCGCGCAATTGGGTAGCGACATCGCGTTTTTTCTTCAGACGGGCTGGGCCGTCTGTCGCGGACGTGGAGAGATTGTCCAGCCGGTGGCGGGCCTCGGCAACCTTGCCGTGGTTGTCGTCACCCCACCCCAAGGCCTGGCGACCGCCGACGTGTTTGCCGCTCTGCGCCGCCACGACGAACAGCGCGGCCGGACCGACCACGAGCACCGTTCCATTGACGGCTTGCTCGACGCCGTGCAGACAGGCCATCTCGGCCGGATCGGGCAAGCGCTGCATAACCGCCTGCAAACGGTCGCCGGACGATTGTCGCCGTGGATCGCAAGGCTCGCGGATGAATTTGCCCGGGCCGGCGTCGTCGGCCACCTGATGAGTGGAAGCGGAACGAGTTATTTCGGGATCTGTCGCGGTGCGCGTCACGCGCGCGGCATAGCCCGCCGGATGGTAGCGCGAGGACTGGGAAGAGCATTCGTCGTTCGAAGTCGTCAGTAGCTGCGTGCGGGAAGGAGAACGACCGTGGAGATCACCGAAGTTCGCGTGAAACTGATGGAAGACCCCAACGAACGTCTGCAGGCGTTCTGTTCAATCACGTTCGACGATTGTTTCGTGGTGCGCGATTTGAAAATCATCGACGGCACGAACGGGCTGTTCGTCGCCATGCCCAGCCGTAAGCTCACGGCCCGCTGTCCGAAGTGCGGTTGCAAAAACCATTCGCGATCGAATTATTGCAATCAGTGCGGTCTGAAGATGGCCGGCGACCGCGCGGTGTTGGACGAGAGCGGCCGGGCCAAGTTGTATGCTGACATTGCGCATCCGATCAACTCGCAGTGCCGCGAGACGATCCAGCAGCGGATCATTCAGGCGTACCACGAAGAGGTCGAAAAGTCGAAGCTGCCCGACTATCGTTCGACGTACGACGATTTTGACGCGGAAGACCGCGAAGCCATCGCCGTCGAGGAGACTGCAACTGCCACACCCCATTCGCGCGATGAGGCGAGCAAAACGCGGACTGACTCAGCACACGCCGCCACCGAACAGCCGCACATGCCGGCCGTGTCGGGCCCGGTGACCGAGTTCCCTCGCGACGCGAACAGCGCGAATTCTCGCGCGCAGTCGGGGCCCCACGAAAAGTCGGGACCGCATACCAAACCGTCGCACGGTAAATCCGAACAACCGACGCGCCGTTCAAAACCGTCGGACGGATTCGGCCACGGGATTCTGTGACCTCGAATCTGCGGCCCCGTGCGTTAACCGGCTAGGTCGCGACGTCGAGCTTGGCCCAGCTGGATTTTAGACGGTCCAAGCTCCGGTCCTGCCGGGGACTCATAGGCTGGTATTAGCATTCGGAGACGGCGAGTTGCGAAGTTATCGCACGCGCTTGACACGGTTCCCATGGTCCGTTAGTGTACGGACAACTGCCCGGACGGGTGGTGGTGAGGGAAACGTCCAGGATGATGTGACGTTGGTGAACGTGGATGGAAATCCGCGCACCTCG
>JAGQPT010000282.1 GCA_020426575.1 Planctomycetales bacterium | reverse complement strand
GGAGGTAACGCCCCGCCTTCGCGAGATGAAGCGATTTTGCTGGTCGGGTTCGCAGCGGCGCGTTATCATCAGATGAGCGTGGCCATCGCAGGGGCGAGGCCCCGTCTCGTCGGAGAAAATTAGGTCGCGAACACGACACTCGTCGACCCCACTCCTCGTCGCTCGACGGCTGGAACACCGGCCGAGCGACTTCGCTCGCGGAAGAGGCATGGATCGTTTCGTGAAAAGGCCGGTGCGCGCCGGCCAGATTTTGCCGTTCCTGGCTGCGCTGTCGGTCTGCGCCGCCAGCTCGTCCAGCGTCTCGGCCGGGTGGATTTTGTACGCCACGTCCGGCAACCAGTACACGCAAAACAATCCGACGTTGGCAACGTCGTCGGTCGGTGCGCTCGACGAAAACCTCTATGCGATCGACATCAACACGGCCGACCTCAACTATCAAATACCGGTGCGTAACAACGTCGACGCCCAACTCGCCGCGAACGGTTGGAGCGGCCCCTTTTTCGGCGAAAACTACCGCGACAACGAAGGCTTGGGCTACAACCCGCTCACCGGCGAGCTCTACCACTTCAACGGCACGATCGGTTTTGATGCACCTCCCTCGCCGTATTCGTACGACACGCGGTTGATCGAGGCCTACGACCCGCTGGACGGGTTTTCGCGACGCGACATCGTCAATGCGCTGACCGTCAAAGTGGGCGGAGTGCAACTCAATCCCACGGGGCCGGTGAACCCGAACTTTCCCGTGCCTGGGCAATTCGAGGGGATGAGCGACGTCACCTGGGACCCGCTGCACAACCAGTTTCTGGTGGCGCGTCGCGAGACGATCGGTGCCCTCAATCCGGCGACGGGCCAGACGACGATCCTCAATGCAGGCGCCGCCGTCCAGCCCAAGCACAAGGGACTCTCCTGGTACGTTGACAGTCAGGGGGACAACCGCCTGTTCAGCATGGAACGGGCGCTCTATGGCAACGAGGGCACGGAATTCTGGGAGCTCAGCACGGTCGACGGCGCCGGGTTCGCCCAACCGCTGAGCGGTGTCACCGGTGCGCGACAGATCGTCATCGACGGTGCGCCGACTGGTGCGGACATGACGCGCGGCATCGCCATGGCGCAGCACCCGGGCACGCTCGATCTCTACGCGATCGTGCAGCTCGACATTCCCAGCGAAGATCCCAGCCTGACGCCGCGGCATCTGGTTCGCTTCACCCACGAGGCAATCGACGCCTTCGACGTCCATAGCAGCGAAATCCATGCCGAGTACATTGGTCGCGTGGCCGGCGGGAATGACGACATCTGGCTGTCGTCGCTGGCTTTTGCCTTCGACGGCAACAACGACCTGCCGGGCGACACGAATGGCGACGGTCTGGTCGACGGCTTTGACTACCTTGTTTGGGTAACCAACTTCGAACGCACCGATCCGCCGGACGACCTCAACGGAGCGGCCGACGGTGATTTCAACAACGACGGCGCGGTCGACGGACTCGACTACATCATCTGGGCGGACAACTTCAACGCACCGCCGATCCTGCCACCGACAGGCACCGCAGTTCCCGAACCTATGTCGGTCAGCCTGCTGCTGCTCGGACTCGCGGGATTGGCAATCCGCGGGCGGCGGCGCTGAGCCCTCCCCTACGGCTACAGACGTTGGAAACCGACTTCTACGGGATTGAGGCCACCATCGGTGCGACACCGCCCGTGCGGCGTGTTAGCATGGGCCCGCGTCAGGGGGGTTCAGCCGCGGGAGTCTTTCGCCATGCACATTGCCGTCACCGGGGCTACGGGGTTTGTCGGTCGCTACATCGTTCGCGAACTATTGAGGCGGGGGCACTCGTGCCGGTGCTGGTATCGAGCCGCGAGAGATCGCAGCGGTTTCGGCGATGACGCCAATCGCATCGAGTGGCTGGTCGGCGAGCTGGCGGGCGGCGAGGAAGACGCGCTGGTCGCCGACTGCGATGCCGTCGTGCATGCGGCGGTGCATCACGTCGGCCGGAGTTTTCGCGGCGGCGAGGGGGACCCCGTCGAGTTCGCAGAGAAGAACGTCGTCGGCTCGTTGCGGCTCGTCGAAGCCGCCCGTCGCGCCGACGTCCGACGCTTCGTCTACATCTCGAGCTGCGCCGTGCACGAGCGGATCCTCGACGACCGGCCGCTCGACGAGGCGCACCCGCTGTGGTCGACGAGCCACTACGGCGCCCACAAGGCGGCCGTGGAAAAGTTCGTGCACAGCTACGGGTTTGGCGAAGGATACCCGATCTGCGCGCTGCGGCCGACGGGGGTGTATGGCGTGCGGCGACCGCTCGAACACACGAAGTGGTACGACCTGGTGCGCGCCGTGGCGCGTGGCGAAGACGTCGAGTGCACGCGTGGCGGCAAAGAGGTGCACGCGACCGACGTCGGACGTGCCGTGTGTCTGTTGATCGATGCGCCCCCGGAGCAAATCGCCGGCGAGGCCTTCAACTGCTACGACCGCTACGTGAGCCAATGGGACGTCGCCAACATTGCCCGGCGGATCACGGGCACTGACGGCGCGATCGGCGGCGGACAGACGCGACCCCAGCACGAAATCTCGGCCGAGAAACTCCGTGCCCTGGGGATGCAGTTCGGCGGCGAAGCATTGCTTGAAGCGACGCTCGCTGAGATGATCGCGGCGCTCGGCGCGACGGTTTGAGGCGCGCGTTTCTTCGCACCCCACGGGCGATCGGTGAACGATTCGGGCCGAATTGCTACGCTGTGGTGCCAGCGTTTCGCACGTCCACTCGGCACAAGACCAAGGAAGGTTCGAAATCATGCAACCTGCTGACGCCCCCCCTGCCGCTGATGCCGCGCCGGCTGCCGACGCAGCTGGTTCTACTCCCGTCGATGACCTGATGCACGGCGACGTCGGTTGGCTCGTCGACTGGCTGAAGGACCACGGCCCGGCCATCTTGGGGGCGTTGTTGTTCCTCGTCGTGGCGTTCTTCGTCGCCAAGACGATTGCGCGACTTGCCAGCGCGCCGGTGCGACGTCGCGTCGACGAGACGATCGGCCTGTTCATCGATCGGCTGATCTACTACGCCATCATGGTCTGTGCCGTGCTGGGGGTGTTGCAGTCGGCGGGCGTCAGCGTGGCGAGCTTTGCCGCGGTGATCGCCGCGGCCGGCTTTGCCGTCGGCCTGGCGTTCCAGGACACGCTCTCGAACTTCGCCGCCGGTGTGCTGATGCTGGTGTTTCGCCCGTTCAAGGTGGGCGACGCCGTCAGCGCCGCCGGCATCACGGGCAAGGTCATCGAGATCGGCCTGTTCACAACCGCGTTCGACACGCCCGACAACCGCCGGATCATCGTTCCCAACAAGGCGATCGCCGGCGGCACGATCGAGAACATCACGCACCACCACGAGCGCCGCGTCGACGTGGCCATCGGCGTCGCCTACCAGGCCGACATCGATCAGACCCGCGACGTGCTCACGGCGGCGGCCGAGTCGCTGCGGGAGTTTCTCATCGACGGCGAAGGCCGCGGCGTGCAGGTCGCGCTGACCGACCTGGGCCAATCGAGCGTCAACTGGGCCGTCCGCTTCTGGACCAAGGCCGACGACTACTGGGGCGTGAAGGAACAACTCACGGCCGCGATCAAAAACCAACTGGATGACGCCGGCATCGGCATCCCTTACCCGACGATGGACGTGAACGTGCAGCAGTCGGCGTGATTGCGACGTGTTGAACAGGAGTTAACAGAGAAAACAGAGCAAGTCAGCAACACGGAAACGCACATCCCAGCCCGACGCGTGAGCGAGGGAGGCGTTAGGGTAGCCATCGCCGATCGCGCGGGTGCCACGGGCAACTCGTTGCCCGTGTCTTCATGGCCTTCACCTTGCAGCCTGAAACCGTCGAGTGGTGCCGACATACAATGGGTAACCCAGACGGTCCCCCGTCTGCGTGCCGCAGGGACAAGAGGCATCGAGTGCGGCCGGAACGCTGTGATAAACGCGACAACAGAATCACGCGGCGCTCAGTGCCTCGTGTCGCTCGGCAATCCAGTTGGGGAGCCGTCTGGGATTTTGGCTCAATTTGCCAACAACACCTTTAGACGTACTGCTTGTTTACGTTGCCTTACTTCAACTTCTCCTTTAGTTCTGTGACTTCAAACTGAAGTTGGTCGATGGCTGCCAATATCGAGTCGCGTTCTTTTCGCTTCAGAACTGGGCGATACTTGTAGTGGTCGATTGCAGCGAATACAAAGGCTGTGAACAATGCAACCAGGCCACATCCACTCCAAACTCTTAGCACCCAAATGTGCTTCAACGAAATCACAAGCGGGACCGTCACAACGCAGATGATGAAGATTGCTAGACTCACGAGAGCGGCGCGATGGATCAATCGCGCTCGGACTTCGAGACGTTTGATTGATTCATCGAGCTTCATGTGAAACTCGCCGAAGTCAAATGACGAAACAACGACGTCCTGTTCCAGAAGCTCTTCTATTCGCGTTGGGTGGGGACGACTTTCATTCATCATAACTGGCCTCCAACAGCTTTCGCATTGCGGACTTGGCATAATAGATTCGAGACTTGACGGTTCCGATGCTACAACTCAAAACCTCGGCAATCTCCGAAAGATCGAGTCCTTCCAGAAACCGCAATGTAAGCACTTCACGGTGCAGCAGTGACAAGCGATCCAAGGTCGCATGCACCACCTCGGCATTTTCGAGCAGTTCACGTTCGTTCCAACCACCTGATATTTCTGCCTCTACGGTAGGCGTGTCTCCTATGTGTCCGACTTGATACCTCCTGTTCTTCCTCAATTGGTCTATTGCGACATCGTGGGCAATCTTGTACAGCCACACGCGGAATGCCTCAGGAGCATCAAGAGTGGTGATTCGCAGAAACACTTTCATCCAGATCTCTTGTAGTACGTCGGCGAAGTCGAAATCGCTGCCGAGTATTCGATGACTGTAATACAGAATTCGTCGTTCGTACCGGCGGACAAGTTCGTGAAACGCTTCCTCATCACGGTCCTTGGCGCGCAACACGACCAGCGTCTCCCGCGCCGCATCACTCTCTACTTGACTCATGATCTTTGTGCTCACATTTTGCTCAGGCCAGCTATATATAGGCCGTGGCCCATTGCTGAAAGGTTCAGATGAGAACAAGGTGTTGTCATTTGTTCGCGCCCAGAATCAAGGTTCTGGTGGCCCGGACAGTTGCCCGACCAATGCCGCAGGCACAAGAAACGCCAAGGATGGGGGGAAACGCGCGACAGAGGCGACAATTGGTTCACGGCCGGCGCTCAGGGCCTCGTATCACTGCGCGACCCAGACGGTGGACTGTCTGGGCTACCCAATCGCCCTGCTTCATTCGTAGCACCGAACCGCGTTGGGCGTTGCTGCGCAACACGGACACTCGATCGGTCATGTTTACCCGCACGGTTGCGCTGTTCGCGATCGAGTGTCCGTCCCACCCGGATTTATTTCACTCCACCGCCAAGTCCCCAAACAACTCCGGCCGGCGTGTTCGTAGTGTGTAGTTCGGATGACTCCGCGCCTTGGCGATCACGGCGGCGTCGAGGTCGGCGATGATCGTCTCGTCGCGGATTTCGTCGAGTTGCGCTTTGGCGATGATACGGCCCAGCGGGTCGATCACCATCGCGCCGCCGGGGTGGTGCGGCTGGTTCATGTGATCCGGCGGCAAAGAGTCAACGTAGCCGGCGCGGCCCGCCTGATCGGTGTAGACACAGAAGCAGGCGTTCTCCAGGGCCCGCATTCGGTAGGCGCTAAAGTACTCGTGCACCTTGCGGCGAACCCGCGCCTGTGACTCGGGCGAGTCGTCCCAGCGGCCTTCGCGCGCCGCGTGCGGCATCAGGATCACCTCGGCGCCGCGCAGCGCCGCCACGCGGCCCACCTCGGGGAGTTGGTTGTCGTAGCAGATCACCGTGGCAACGCGGCACTTGCCGATGTCGAACACGGCGATCTCGCTGCCACCCTTGTAGAACGTCCCCTCGTCGCGCGACATGTGCAGCTTGCGTTGCCGGCCGACGTAGCCCTGCGGCCCGACGAGCACCTGCGTGTTGTAGACGATGTCGCGCTGCTTTTCGCTCATGCCGACCGAGAGAAAGACGCCCAACTGCCGGGCCAGTTCTACCAGCCGGCTGACGCTGGGGCCGTCGGGCACCGGCTCGGCCACCTCCCAGGTGTTCGGCGTGCAATGGCCGTGGACGACCAGCTCCGGGAACAGCACGAGTTCGGCACCGTCGGCGGCCGCCTGGCTGGCGTACTCGGCGATCCGCGCCATCGTGGCCTCGTACTCGCCCAACGGGCTGTTCATGCTCACGGCGGCAACGCGGATTGACTGCATCTTTCGTTCCGTTCTGGGGGCGAAGTCGTGTCACTGCGGGCGATGTCGAACATTTTAACCACGGAGTCCACGGAGGGCACGGAGAGGAAAGAAGGGAATCGCGAAAGCGCTAGGGGGGCGAGATCGCGAAACGGGACGTGCACGTCCCAGTTCCGTTGGCCTCAAACCGCCTACTCTTTGCTCCGTGTCCTCCGTGACCGCCGTGGTAAATCAATTCTTGGCAGCGAGGGGAAACATATCGGCGGATTTCGCTTTTGGCTGGGGGGACGATACAATACGGACATCGCGGGGAGCCTGGCCGGAGACGTTGTACCGCCGATGTTCGAGATCCACGATCGAGCGACGAGACTCTGCGACGGCGTGAGCCGGCGGGAACTGCTGCGCATCGGCGGACTCGGCATGTTGGGGAGCCTCAACATGTCGGCCCTCGCGCTGCCGCAATTGATCGGCAGCGCCCAGGCGTCGGCCCTGACCGAGGGCTCGGGCAAGATGTTCGGCCGCGCAAAGAACATCATCTTCCTGTATCTGACGGGCGGACCGCCGCAGCACGAGACATTCGATCCGAAGCCAGACGCACCGGTCGAACTGCGCGGGCCGTTTCAGCCGATCGCCACGAATGTGCCGGGCATCCAGTTCT
The DNA here is from genome assembly GCA_020426575.1 of Planctomycetales bacterium. Taxonomy (GTDB): domain Bacteria; phylum Planctomycetota; class Planctomycetia; order Pirellulales; family JAEUIK01; genus JAGQPT01. The sequence goes on along the minus strand of JAGQPT010000282.1, from coordinate 314 downwards.
GTGAGCTGTTGCCGCGGACGTCGCGAATTGCCGACAAGCTGGCGATCATTCGTTCGATGGCGACTGACGACCACATTCATTCTTCGAGCGGCGCCTGGGTGCTCACCGGCTACAAGTACGTCGGCACCAATGCGCGCACGATCCAGCCGACCGACTGGCCCTGGTTCGGCTCGTTGATCAAGCGTTATCGCCCTAGCGAGCAATTGCCGGCGCTGAGCACGGTCTGGATCCCGGTGAAGAACCGACTCAACGAAAGCGTCACACCGGCCGGACAGACCGGCGGGTTGATGGGCTCGCGCTGGAACCCGGAGTTG
>JAGQPT010000281.1 GCA_020426575.1 Planctomycetales bacterium | reverse complement strand
GTTCGAACTACCGGCGTTACCGGAACTGACGACGGCCTTCCACTGGCCCAATGCGGGTTGCGCCACTAGGATCGCGGCGAACAAAGCCGCCGCACACACTGAAAATCGTTTCATCATCTAATTCCCCCAAGAGAACGGAAAAATACCCACGCGGTAAGTCAAAACAGCTTCAAGAACTTCTTCCCAGCAAAACCAGAGCGCTCACTCCGGTCGCCCAGTCCTATCAATCGCTGCACCGAGAGTAACGGCCGCAATCGAGCAAGTCAAGAAAAAACGTCAATTTCACTACAATTACACTCACTCCTCCAACTTGTCCATACCCTTGGCTTGTCCATCCCTTGGTCATCCGCAACGGCATGGTCCAACTCACCGTGCGGTCAATCATGCTATCCATTTCAACCGCCGGGGCGTCGGCACCGCCCCATTGCAAGCAGCGTGGCGCCAAAAAATGCCAGCATTGCAGTGCTTACAGGTTCAGGAACCGCCGTTGCCGCGCCCTGTTCAAAGTGGTTCGCCCAAACCACGTAGTCCAGACCGTCGACCTTGCCGTCGCCGTCAAAATCGCCGTTGTATGGCGAGCCGGGAGGGTCGTTGGCCGGATTGTCGTCAAAGTTCTCCGCCCAAATCAGATAGTCAAGCCCATCGACCTTGCCGTCCCCGTTCCCATCTCCCGGAATAAGATCCGGGAGCATCGCCAGGTAGTTCTGCAGCACTTGCTCGGCAGTGAATGTGAAGCGGTATTCGCGGAGGACGGCCACGTCACCGGCAAAATGCCCACCCCAAACAATACCCAAAGGATCCGTTGAGTCCTGCCCGCCTCCATCCTGGGTGACGTTACGCGCCACCCCGCTAAGGTCTTTGCTCGACCAGTCCATGAAACCAGGTGTCGCGAGTTCCTGTTCGTTGCCACCATCGACATACAGGCGGATCCAGTCGGCATTCGGATCCGCATCGTTGCTGGCGTCGTTGATAGTCAGCGCGACGTGAATGAAGTCGGGATTGTCGGGCACCCCGTTGTCGTCCTGGTCGAGGTCGTACATCAAGTAGCCGAAGTTGGGAGACGCGGCGTATGCGAATACCAACATGTTGCCGTTCAGGCCGATCGTGAGCCCACGCGGCGCGTTGCCGTTTTCATAAATCGTTCGTGCCAAACCCATTTCGTCCGGAGACGACGGTTGAAAACCGTCCGGTTTGAACCAGAGATCGAACGTGGCGTCGTGGTTGCCAGAACGGTTTTCGCTCTCGATTTCACCGTAGTCATCGATGCCGTCGAACCGGTAGGCGAAGTCGATCAGCGTGTTGGAACTGACCGGCACCCGAATTGCGCTGTCGGCACTCGTGCCGCCGGTCGCCAACAGAGTTAGGTCCCGATTGCCGAGTGTGCCCGTGTCCTCCCAAACGTAGTCGCCATCAGTGTCGATTGAGGCATCATAGACATGCACGGCCCCCGGCACGACGCCAGCCGGCGCGCTACCAACGAGGACGAAATGAGAGAGACAGACCGCTACGACGGACAGTCGGGCGGCGACGGAAAACCACTTCATTGAACGTGTCCCACCACTTCTCTTGACATTTAGACGTGGCCAGACGAGAAGGCACCCCGCGGATTGCGGGATTCGTCGACGCCGGCCGCAACGATGACTGACTTAACGCTCACGTGAGGTCGGCGATCACGCTTTGCTTGTTCCGTAATCTTCCCCGTTCGCCATAATCTGACCGGTCCACAAATCGCCGAGTTTTGGCAATTCGACACTCATCGGCCAGAGGGCTTGTCGACCGTCGGACGCGCACTGGCCGTGTAAAGCACTGCTGAAGCGGTCGTTCAACCAACCATTAATGGCGGAACCGCCATTTCAATGCTCCATTCGCCTTGTCCGTGCCGCTCATTGACCAGCCGACAGGTTCACCAACCTTCACCGGCGCACCCCACGATCACGGCACTGTAGCGGCCGGTAATGGGGTGGTTGGTAATGGTGTACATTCATGGTAATTTTTGACGGTAAAGCGAGCCAGAACTTTTCCAGCGAATTTGCATGCACACCGGCCCGTCGCCAGCGTCGCTTGGGTGTTGGCCAAGCAAATGGACCACTTTCGCGCAGCCGCGCGATGCACGGCGCCCTGCCGATCCGGCGCCGGTCCGCCGCAAAGCCCACGGCACATTCCGCAGCAGCCCGACTCAAACAGCGTCCTCAGCGACAGGCCGAACCAATGAGTGATTCTCCACACACCGACTCGATGTTTCGCCCAGGTTCGTTCAACGGCAAAACAGTCCTGGTCACTGGAGGCGGCACGGGACTCGGACGCTCGATCGGCCAATACCTGCTCGGCCTGGGAGCTCGACTGGTGATTTGCGGGCGCCGCGAAGAGGTGATCGCTAAGGCAGCCCAGCAAATGGGCGAGGAAGTGGGCGGCGACGTGCTGGCCCGTGCTTGTGACGTCCGAGAGCCCAAACAAATCGAAGCCCTACTCGAGGCGGCCTACAGCCGGTTCGGTCGCGTCGATGCCGTGGTCAACAACGCCGCCGGTAACTTCATCTGCCCCACGGAACGGCTTTCCTATAACGCCTTCGACACGGTCGTCGACATCGTGCTCAAGGGAACCTACAACACGACGCTCGCCTTCGGCAAACGCTGGATCGCCGACCGGACCCCCGGCGCGTTTCTCAACATCTGCACGACCTACGCCTGGACCGGGTCCGGCTTTGTCGTGCCGTCGGCGGTTGCCAAGAGCGGTGTGCTCATTCTCACCCGCTCGCTCGCCAGCGAATGGGGCAAATACGATATCCGGCTCAACGCCGTTGCACCGGGTCCATTTCCCACCGAGGGCGCCTGGTCCCGTTTGATGCCGCCGGAGGTCGAGCAGCAATTCGATCCCAGCAAGAAGATCCCGCTGGGGCGATTTGGTGAACATCAGGAGTTGGCAAACTTGGCCGCGTATTTGCTCAGCGACTTCGCGGCCTATATCACCGGGGCCTGCGTCACGATCGACGGCGGCGAGTGGCTGCGCGGTGCCGGTGAGTTCAACGGCCTCGAATCATTGTCCCCCCAACAGTGGGACGGCATCCAATCCGGCATGCGTGCCGCCCGCGCTAAAAAAGCCCAGGCCGAAGCCCGCGATCGATCCAGCGGCGACGAGTAACCCATTCCGTCGTGCCCGTAGTACATTCCTGACAGCGTGCGCCGATACGGCGTCGACAACGGACATGCAGACACGACCTCTCGGCAACACCGGTATTCAGGTCCCCACGGTCGCACTGGGATGCTGGCCAATTTCTGGCATGAGCAGCCTCGACGTGAACGAGCTGGACAGCCTCGCCACGCTCGACGCGGCCATCGACGTCGGCATGAGCTTCTTCGACACGGCGTATTGCTACGGCGCCGACGGCGAGAGTGAACGACTGATCGCCCGCGCCATCCGCGGCCGACGTGACCACGTCGTGTTGGCGACCAAGGGCGGTCTCCATTGGCACGAGGGCAAGATGGTCCACGACGCTCGCCCTGAAACGTTGCGCCGCCAGTGCGAGGAAAGCCTCAGCCGACTCGGAACCGACCGAGTCGACCTGCTGTATCTCCACGCCCCGGACGACAACGTTCCCATTGCCGATTCGGCGGGCGAGCTCAAGCGGTTGTTGGATGAGGGCAAGACGCGCGCCGTCGGCGTTTCGAACGTCTCACTCGAAAAAATCGCCACGTTTGCCGACGCCTGCCCGATTGCGGCGTTCCAACCTCCGTACAACATGCTGATGCGCGAGATCGAAACCGACACGCTTCCCTGGTGCCGGGACCGCGACATCGCGGTGATGCCCTACTGGCCGCTGATGAAGGGCCTGCTTGCCGGTCACTTGGGACGTGACTTTGTCCTGCGTCCCGGCGACGGGAGGGCAAAGTATCCCATGTTCCACGGCGACGAGTGGAGCCGAAACATGGACCTCGTCGACGACCTGCGGGCGATTGCCGACGAGGCCGGCCAGACGGTCGCCGCGCTCGTGATCGCCTGGACGCTCGCGCAACCCGGTATCACTGCCGTGCTCTGCGGTGCCAAGCGAACCGCTCAGGTCCACGAAAATGCAGCGGGAGGTGAATGGCAGCTCGACGATCGGCAGCTCGCCGCCGTCGAACGTGTGTTACGTCTACGCGGCACGCCGGTCACGCGCCCGGCGGTTTGAATGGAATACTGTCGGTGACGGGGCGGCTCTGGGCACGAGCCGGCCCGTCGACATACCCCCCAACGCTGTGAGGTTATTCGATGACTCGGGTCCTGGTCACAGCGTTCGAACCGTACGGCCGTTGGCGTGAGAACGCGAGCTGGCTCTGCCTGGTCGAACTCACGCGTCAATTGCCGGTGTTGCCGGAGCTGACCACCCGGCGTTACCCCGTGGATTTCGCCGAAGTACGCCGCTGTCTCGAAGCCGATTTGGCCGAGAACTACGACTTCGCCATCCACTTGGGGCAATCAACGGGAGGCGCGCGACTTGGGCTCGAAGCCTTCGCGATCAATGCGGGAATCGACCGCGACGATCGCGCCGCGGGTAATTCGGCAAGCGATCCGCCCGAACTGACAACGAACGCTGTGACAACGGCGGCTACTTCGGTGCGCGGCGCATGGCAGCCCCGGGCCCAGATGCTCGACGCCACCGGCCCTGCCGCGTATCAAACGTCGCTGCCACTGGACGACTGGTGCGACCTGCTCAACACGCGGGGCATTCCCGCCCGTGTATCGCACCATGCGGGCACGTACCTTTGCAACGCGACGCTCTACTTGAGTCACCTGATTGCCGAGCGGAGCGGGCTGAAGACGCAATCGGCGTTCATCCACCTGCCGCTGGCAACCTCGCAAGTGGCGGCCGGAGAGGCCGATGCGGCGAGCCTACCGGCGGAGTTGGCGGCCGACGGCGTGCGACACATCATCGAAGAAATGCACCGCCTGAGTGCCAGCAAATAGCTACCGAGCACCACAGTTGCACGGCAAATGCGCCCGAAATCTCACTTTCTGGCGCCGAGAATGCGATATGCGTGCAGACCGACTAGACGGTCACCAGCTTCGCCTGCCGCCTGGTGACCTCTTCGACGCTGACATAGGCCCGGTGGGCCTTCAAGCAGGTCTGGCGGAAGGGTTCCGGACGCGGCACGCCGGAGATGCGGAACGTCTCGACCGCACCTTTCTTGAAGATCATTTCGCCGGCGTGATACCACTCCTGGCCCGGCAGCACCTCGATGGCGATGTCGTCGAAACCGTCGAGTTTGACCCAGCGATCGTCCGTACCGCGCCACCCGCGCTTCACAATCAACCGGCGATTTGTCAGCACGTAGCGACGATAGGCCCACGGCCACAGCAGCCCAAAAAACAACGCCAGCGACACGGGGATCGTCAATAGCGCCAACAGATTGCCGAGTGTCAGCGGCGGCACACCCAACTTGGTGGAAAACAATTGGCCCAGCCAGCGCCCCAGCGGATGCGCCGCGTTGGACGGATAGACGATCATCATCGTGACTTCGGAGTCGGCCGGCGGCGCGACCCCGGCGATTGCCTGCTTTGTCGCCATTGCGTATCGACAGGATCTGTGGAACGGGCGTGTGTCTGCAAACCGGGCCACACAACTGGTTCAGACCACCAGTTTGCGGGGGGCACCAGCCCGCCCTAAGGCCGCTTGCGTGAAGAGCCTAAAAGTAACAGACCGCTGGCGCTTCGACCAGCCCCGACAATCGGTCATCGCGACACGGCCATCGTCGGAGCCGACGTTCCCAAGCGTTGCCCCACTGCACCACGGCTACGTCGCACTGGCCGGCTCGCGCGTCGCCCTCTCCCACGGCCATTCGCACTTTTTCATCAAGAGGTGCTGGCACCGTCCACATCCCACTGATACTATACGTCTGAACACTATCCGATGAGGGCAAACTCGTGACTCCTGAGATCACGTGCGAAGAACTTGGTGCCGCGCTGGACGGCGTTGTCTGTGAACTGCTCGCCGAGGCCGGCGTTGTCGGTCCCCCCGTCGACAGTTGGGTACTGGCCCGGTCCCAGCGTCTCACCGTCGCCGAAGACGCCCGCCAGCAGGGGCGCGCACGCTACCTCCGCCCGCAACGATTGGTCCGCCGGGGTGGCGTCGGCGGCGTCGTACTCATGCGTCCCGAACCGCGGCTGGAACGTCGGCACTGGGCGCTGGCCCACGAATTAGGGGAACACAACGCCCACCGCGTCTTCCGGCAGCTCGGCATCGACCCCCGGACGGCACCAGCCGACGCGCGTGAACAGGTGGCCAACTTCCTCGCCAACCGTCTGCTGTTGCCGGCCGACTGGTTTCACGATGCGGCCGCTACGTGTGGCTGGGATCTTTTCGACCTCAAACAGACGTTCGTCACGGCCAGTCACGAGTTGATCGCCCGCCGGATGCTCGACTTCGGCACTCCACTGGTTGTCACCGTCTGTGACAACACCGAGGTGACGTTTCGTAGGGGAAATCTCGGCGGCACCGCTCCGGCGATGCTCGACGTGGAACGCCGGTGTTGGCAACTCGCCAACCGCCGGGTGGCACCGGCGCGGCTATCGCACGAAGGTTTTCTCGTGCAATCCTGGCCGATCCACGAGAACGGCTGGCAGCGCGAAATAATGCGGCTGAGCTGGTCGCCGGAGTGCTGGTCGCCGGAGTGCTGACGTCGGAGTGCTGATGCCGCGGTCGACCGGCCGGCCCAATTGCAGACGGCTTCATCCAGTGAGGGCGGCGGTTCGTCGCGCCGTGCCGACCCAACAACGAGGCGTGATCAAACGACACAACGTACCGGCCAATTCGGCGACGTCGACGGGCCGGGGCAGCAGCGCCACGGCCGTCGTGCCTTCGGGTGTCGCGTCGTCGAGCATCGTGTCATGCAACCAGCCGAGCATCTCGGGACGCGGAAAGCTTACCAGCAGCAACCCCACCGGTGCGACCGCAGCGACAAGTTCCGTCACTCGACGAGTGTCCGAGCGACGAAAGTCGGGCCAGTCGACCACGGTTGCCGCCGCACCCTGGACCGGGGCTCGACAATCCAATGGGCGGGCCACGCTGACAAAGCCTTCGGCACCGAGGCCGGCGGCAAGCCAGCCCTGCATTTCGCGATCGCTGGACTGGACAACAATCGTAGCGCCCCGGTGAGGCGTCGTTTCCGCAAGCTTCGCGTGATCGCAACCGGCTGCCCCAGCGAGCAGATGCCGCTCGTCGGCCGTCGCGGTCGGCGGCAGCGCCCAGTCGGGCGCACAACCCGCTGCGATGCGCCGCAATTGTTCCTGGATGTAGGCCTCGGCGCGTGCCCAACCGATCATCCGCGCCGCCGGCCAGGGGTTACCGCTGCGTCCGCTGCCCTCGGACCAGATCGACGTGAGCGCGACGAATCCCGCCAGCGGCGCGAGCCCGGCCAGGCGGTCGAGTTGGGCGTGGGCCACGTGGCCCACGTACCTTTCGGCCACTACGATCAGCGTCGGCACCACGTCGGCGGTTTCCAATAGCACTATCGCCGCGTCGACATCCTCGGCCACGTGCCACGTTGTCGCCCCCGCCAACAGTTCGGCCGTCGCGGCCAAGTGGGGCGCATAGGTATCACCGATCCAGAGTGTGCAGGTCGCCGGCCATGCGTCGCGTCGTTTCATATCGTGGGCTTGCCGGTGCATCGGGTCATAGCAATCGCTCTGCGAAATATCGAGCTTGTGCGACGCCCCACGGCGTTCTTGCCGCTGGTCCGCCGCCTTCCGCGCATCGTTTGTATACCCCATCGCCGGGCGCCGTCGCCACACAAGTTGCAACCTCGCCGCGCAAGCTGCATTGTCGCGGCCGCCATCGCTGGTTCTAGGAACTCACCTCGGCGTCGAAGGCTTGAATCAGTTCGTAGGCCTCGCGGGCGTCGGTCGCGGCGCGGAGGTTCTGCAGGTATTCACCGGTGCCGAGCATCCGGCTCAGTCGGGCCAGTGCCACGAGGTGGCCGCGGTCGTCCGTCGAACAGATCAGAAAGAACAGGTCGGTGAGAGTGGGCCCGCCAAACGGGATGCCGCGCGGAGTTCGGCCCAGGGCAATGAACGGCCGTTCGAGGATGCCGGACATCGGCCGCCGCGGGTGCAACAGCGCCACGCCGTTGTCGAGCGACGTGGGGTGGAGGTCCTCGCGTTGGCGGACCGCCTCGGCCAGCTTGGCCGGGTCCCACAGCCAGCCCGTCGTCATCGCCAGCTCAACGATAGCGTCGATCGTCGACGTCTTGGTGCGAGCGTCCAACGGAATCGCAATCGCCTCGAGCGGGATCAACTCGGCCAGCGTCGCATAGCTGTGGTCTTGGTCGTCGGTAGCCGACTCGTCATGGAGCTGGGCCTCGAGCGCCGCCAGTTGATCGTCGTCCCTGGCACCGATCTTCTCTTCGAGCCAGTGATGGACCTCGGCTGAGGAGAACCGCCACTCGCCGCCCACCTTACGCCCCGGCAAGCGGCCGCGATCGGCCATCTTCAACACCTGCTCGCGCGAGAGGTGCAGGTATTGCGCCAACGACAGTGCATCGAAGTCGTCTTGTGCCATTGGGCCACGTCATTATCACGGGCGGTGTCGAGGTGTCAGTCTGCCGATGCGTTGGCGACAACCGTGAACGGCATCATATCCGCTGAACGTGATTGAGTCGCGGCATGTCGGGTGCGATACGGGCGGCAAGCGCAGCGAATATGCGTCTGCCGGCACTGCCAGCAGACTGCGCAACCGCTTATTCTACAACGAGTTGAACTCAGGTTGACACGTTCCGGCAAATACCGACAATCCCTCGGGCGTGACGCGGAGGCATTGGATAAGGCAGCCGCGGCACCCATCGCCTTTCCCGCCGACCGACCGGTTGGCACTCATCGCCCCGCGAGCAAGGAGGTCCGGTGCGAATGATACGATCATCGGCCACGTTCTCGCCCGTGGCACTACGGGCCCTGCTGCCCGAGGCCCAATTCCTGCGATGCGACGACGTCACTGTCCGCAGCGTGTCGGTCGACGAACGTGCCTGCTGTGAGGGCGACCTCTACGTCTGCCTCGAATCGCACCAAACCGAACAACGTTCGGCGCTGCTCACGGCCCGCAGCCGCGGCGCCGTGGCGGCTTTGACCGACGGACCAATCGACGGCGTCGACATGCCGATGTGCGTCGTTGCCGACGTTGCCCGAGCCTATGCCGTGCTGTGCCAACACCTGATGGGCGATCCGAGTTCGCGCCTGAAGCTGATCGGCGTTGCTGGTTCGCTGGGAAAGACCAACACGGCGATGCTGATCACGGCCGCCCTGGACGCCCACGGCTGCAACACCGCAGTGGCCAGTTCGCTGGGTGTTTATGACGGCGCCGCGCGACGCGACGTCGACGTGCGGATGTTGGGCCCATCAGGGTTGGCTCGCTGGTTGGCCGAGAGTGAAGCGGTCGGCTGCAGCCACGCCGTGTTGGAGATACCGGCCGACCCCCGTTGGTGCGATCGACTCGCCGGCGTGCACTTCGACGCGGTTTGCCTGACGAACATGATCGATGACGAGCGCTGCGAGCCCTGGAGCGACCAGCACGTTGCGGAGTGGTTGCCCCAGCTAGTCGAGTCGCTCGCACCTGAGGCTGCCCTGGTAGTCAACGCCGACGACGAGCGACTGTGGCGGATGGCCGACGAGTCGGGCCGCCCTGCCCTGGCGGTCGGCAGCGACGAAGACGTGCAATTGGCCGGCACGGTCCTGGAAACTCACGTCGGCGAGCAAACCCTGCTGCTCTCGGCCGGCAACACCTCGATGCCGTTGCGGACGTCGCTGGCCGGGCGCTTCCAACTGCTGAACCAACTCTTGGCCGCCGGTACGGCACTGCTCGCAGGGGGAGACCTCACGACAGCCGTACGGGGGTTGGAAACCGTCCGGATCGTGCCGGGCCGGCTCGAACCGATCAGTTGCGGACAAGCATTCGCCCTGTTTGTCGACACGGCGCCCGCGCCGGTGGCCCTGCGCTATGCCCTGGAGAGCATCCGTCCAACCGGCGGGCGGTTGATTTGCGGTCTCGCTCCGCGGTCGGGTGCCAGCGCTTCACCGTCCCAGGAAAATCGCAGAATGCGGCAGTTTCTTGCCACGGCCGAAGCCGAGAGCGACGTCGTCGTCGCGGGTGAGTTTGCCAGTGTCATCGCTCAAACTCTTTCCCTGGCCGAGCCGGGCGACAGCGTGTTGCTCAGCCGTTGTGGCCGCGCCGACCTGACCAGCCGTGTCGGCATCGGCGACGACAGCGGTCAAGTCCGCGAATATCTGTACACACATGTGTCGCGAGACGAACCAGCGGCCACCTGGACGTGACGGCCCAGCGACGCGCGGCGCGACCGCCTCGTCGCCAAATGAAGATTCCCGACACAACCGAACACGCAACAAGAACAAGACCGGTCCTGCGAGACCACCAGACGCACGAGGAGGGTGACGTCAACCGACCAATAGGGGTTCCATCGGACATGTGTCGGGTTTGCGGGAATCCGACCGGGCCCACCCTCCTGGGCGGAAGCAACGACTCGAAGAGCAACGCGGTATCTGGGTCATCCGCTGCTCGTTCGAGTGCTTCTCGATGGAACTCATGACTGAGCGTTCGGGGGCGACCTCTACCGCCCCCGACGCTCAGGGATACACGCCACCAGGTGAGCGACGCGGCAAAACCACTGCCGCGTCGCCGCCGGTGAGCTTCTCGCCAGATACGCGACATGAACCGAAACGGAACCGCGTTGCCTGCGACGTCGACTTCGCGTCTACCTCGTGTTTGGGAGCGGTGAACCACACCTCTCGTTCGTCCGTCGTAGTACGGTCCGCACGTTACCGACGGCACTGCGGTTCTGTGGACCGAAGACGGAAACGCCGCTTCGACAATTACCTACCGCGGCAACTGATGTAACGCGGCAGCAGCTCGGCACCGGTCAACTTCCAGCGATGTGTATCCGTGGGTTCTCGCGCCTGGACGAATTCCCGGGGAACGTGCACAATGCCGGCGGTGACGGGCGGCGCGGTGTCGTCGAGTGATAGCGGTCGCGTAGCTCCGTCCAGCATTCGTCTCTCAGAGCCGTTTCGTCAGCGCAGGGAAAGCCAGTCGATGGGTCCACTCAGCAAGTTCGAGCCGATTCTTCGCGAAAACGAGCCGCTCGCGCCGCACACCTGGTTCCAGGTGGGCGGGCCGGCCCAATACTTCGCCACACCACGCAACGAGGACGAACTGGCCGATCTCGTGCGGCGCTGCCGCGACGAGGACATCCACGTGCGGCTGCTTGGCGGGGGTTCGAACATCCTGGTCCGTGACGCGGGGGTGACCGGCGTCGTTGTCCGCCTCGACGAGTCGCACTTCGGCACGATCGAGGCGACCGGTGACATCGTCCGCGCCGGTGGCGCAGCGCGACTCGGGCAAGTGATCTCGACCTCGGTCGGCAAAGGACTGGCGGGCCTGGAATCGCTTGTCGGCATTCCCGGCACCATCGGCGGCGCGCTGCACGGCAACACCGGCGGCCGCGGCGGCGACATCGGGCAAT
>JAGQPT010000280.1 GCA_020426575.1 Planctomycetales bacterium | reverse complement strand
CGAGTTCGTTGAAGAAGGCCACCGTCTCGGGAACGTCGAACCGTTTTAAGACTTTCTTGATGGCGTTGCGCGAAGCACCGGCGTAGTCGGTGGCGGCGACGGCGCGATTCGTGACGTTGCAGCGCCCGCCACCGGAGATGAGAATTTTTCGGCCCAACTTCGGCGAGCTTTCGAGCAGCACGATCCGTCGGGATGTGCCGTGCGCATGGGCGGTTCGCCCCGCCCAGATGCCGGCCATCAAACCGGCGGCACCGGCGCCCACGATGGCGATGTCGACGTCCGATGTGGGAGGTGCTGGCACGTTTTGGTTCGGCGCGGGCGAAATGAGATACGCTTCTGCCGTAGATGATCGGCGAGAACGGCCGGGTTGTCGAGCCGGTGGGACATGTGAACACGTGCGCAAGGCCAGCCGGTTTGAGAGGCGGGCCGGTGCCGGATACGATGCAATGGTGGCCGCTCCCTCCTTACCGAATTGGTCGCCGTCAACCCCCGGCATGATCACCGTCCGACTCGTATGTCCGCATTGAACCTGCAGCCACTGGGTGTCGCAGTGCTGGCCGGCGGCGTCGCGCTAGCGCTGGTGTTGATCGCGTGGCGGCTGGCGTCGCGTCGGCGCAGCCTCCCCTGTCCGGTGTGGTTGCGTTGGCTCGTCGAGCTGGACAATCCGTTCACGAAAACGAATCGGGCCGCGTTCATCGTCGAGACGCTGGCGGTAAAGCCCGGCATGACCGTGCTGGATGCGGGGTGCGGGCCGGGGCGCCTGACCGTGCCGCTGGCGCGCAGCGTGGGGCCCAGCGGTCGCGTTGTCGCCGTCGACGTTCAATCGGGAATGCTCCAGCGCGCCAAGGACAAGACGCAGGCGACCGGCCTGACGAACGTCGAGTTTGTCGCGGCGGGATTGGGCGACGGCGTGTTGCCGGAAAGTCATTTCGACCGCGCAGTGCTGGTCACTGTGCTGGGCGAGATCCCCGATCGCACGGCGGCGCTCGGCGAACTGTTCGCCGCCCTGAAGCCGGGCGGTGTGCTGGCGATCGTCGAAGTGATCTTCGATCCGCACTTCCAGTCGCGCGGCACGGTCACGCAGTTGGCGAGCTCGGCCGGTTTTCGCGAAGCGGCCTTTTTCGGCCACAGTTGGGCCTACGTGCTGCACGTCGAGAAACCCGACACCGCCTGACGGTGCGAGTGCGTTTCGCAACAAACATCAATCGTTCTTGTGGGCCGCCAGAAACTCTCTGCCGTGACCGAAGCGGGTGTCGACAGGCACTCCATCGCGGCACAACGGACAGGCTTCCGGGGGCCAACCCGGCGGCACGTCGTAGTGGAGCAGATAGACGTAATCGTCGACCCCCAGCGCCGCCGCGTCGAGTGTACCCACGAAGACCAAGGAGGCTGCCGCCACGACCTGCCCACCGGCGGCTCGGACGGCCTCGATCGTTTGGCGGATCGAATGCCCCGTGTTCACGATGTCATCGACGACAAGCACTCGGCGGTTGGCCACCAGTTGGTCGTAGCCGCGGCGCAGCACGAAGCGGCCGCGGATTTCATCGGGGCCCGGATCCGGATCGTGCTCGGCAAAGGCACACATCACGCCAAGCTCGTGGGCCAACCACTCACCGACGACGAGCCCACCCATCGCGGGGCCACAAACGATCTCGATGGAACGATCCGCGAGCCGTTTTGCCAGCAACCGTGTCAGCCGCTCAATCCGGTCGAGGTGGGGAAAGATGGCATCCTTGTTGATCGTCATCGGAAAGTGCAGCCCCGAGATGTGCACGACGTGCACGTTTTCGACGATGGCACCCGACGCCCGCAGGATCTCGAGAGTTTCTTGCGCGGCCTGGTCAATATCGTCTTGCCGCATCACGGGCTCCAGCATGGCGATGGATGACGGGGACACAACTCGGGGAGCAAACAGACGTTTGCACGCCACAGACTCGCTGCCAATATACTCGTCGAAGAGTTTTGCGGCGAATCAACAGGCTGCGGGTGCTGAGGACTCGATGTGTGCCATCGAGCATTGTCCGACGGGCGTTCCGTAAGGCGCTCAAATTGCCGGTGGCGGACGGTCGTCCCGATTGACGTCGCCTTTGGTGAGAGCCGTCGACGAACTCGTTCTGACGCTGCGAAAATGTTGGAGGGACTGCGGGCGCTGTTTCACGTGCAGCGACGATTTGCGATGAAAAGTGGCCGTCGCTATTCTTGAGCACGGTGGATCCAGTCATGTACTTGTGTCTTTTTTTGGTGCCAAGATGTCGGACTCTTCGCTTCTTGACGACTTGCCGAAGACACTTGCATATCTTAGGCGACCGGCTGAAGATATCGCGAGCCAAGACCCAGATCTCATCGAAAGTGGAGAGATAGACGTAACGTCATTCGAAGCCGCACTTCGAAATGAAATGGCCTCACTTTCGTCGGCTGATGCGGACATCCGCTGTACTCAAAACCAACGCGAACTCAATGCGTGGCTGAAACATTGGGATCGTAAGAATGACCCGCACTTCTTGGCGCTAAACGTAATCGCAGCACTTTTCAGTGCAGCACACGAGATATTGAGTCTGCAAACTGATGACGACGAGGCCGACCGGCTTGCACCAACGTTTGAACCGCGTTTGGGCACAATTGTGCTTCCAAGCGACTTTACCACCACTCGATTCGACCAAGAGAGTGTTGCGTCAAATGGCCGCGTCGAACTAGTTGTGCGGGAAGTCGAAGCGGAAACTTTTGCCGCTCTTGCCCAGGAGTTCTCAAGCCCAAAGAAAAAAACGAAAACGCCCGATGGTGCGGTCATCTTCCCGCAGTCGACTATCACGCTGGACAACTGTGTGGGAACCAAAAACGTGACGGAACGTGGGTCGATCACAGAGACAACATATTTGCTGCAATCCTCGGATTGGTTTGCAATTGTACGGTTGACTCTACCTGAGGATTTGGATGCGATGCCGTATGAACTGGCACTCAACTCGATCGATTTCCAATGACTCAAATCCTATTCCGTATGGACAAAGCGTGGAACAAGGCGCTCGTGTACAACCACGCGGGTTGAGAATCGTCAGTCAATGCTGCGCAGATTTTCGTGGAGGCTATCCAACCCAGGAGCGGCCTACCTCAGCAACGTAGCAAAATGCTCGCGCCGCTTGTAGCGCGCGCTTCGTCGCTCACGCCACGTCGCGGTCTTCGAAGAGGATCAGGGCCAGTAGCAGGGCGACTGTGCTGTAGAGGACGCAGTAGACGGTGGTCCAGAACAGGTAGATCGCCGGGACGGGCGTGCCGGTGGCGACGGCGGCCTGGATGTTGAAGTGGTCCAACACCGGCAAGACCGTCGCCAGCAATTGGCCGACGAACTGTACGAGGCCGTATTGACCGACGCGTGAATTGACGATCAGCGGCGCCAGGTGCCCGAGGACGTAGATCGAGGCGCAAATGATCAGGTTGGGCAGCATCGGCAGCCGCGTCGAAATCGCCACGCTGACGGCCGCCAGGGCGACGGCCTCCAGGAACCCAAGCACCAGGCCCGGCACGATCCGCACCATCTCCTCGCGGCAATCAGCCGTGGTCGGTTCCACCTGGCCCGTCTCGCGGGCGTCGTACACGACCTTGTAGCTGACGGTCGTGAGAAACAACGAACCGAGCACGATGAACAGGCAGGCGACGGGCCCGATGACGCCGAAGAATTTGCCGAAGATAAATTGCGGTCGGCCAATCGGCTTGGAGAGCAACGTCAACGCCGTGCGGCCCTCGATCTCGTCGGCGATGGCGATGCTCGACGTCCAGAGCGCCAGGATGATCGCCAACACCATGATCAGTGTGAGCCCCGAGTCTTTGAGCACCTTCACGTCTTCGCCGAAGGTGTTGTAGGGGATGAACGGCAGCAGGATGAGCAGGCAGACGCCGATGAAGAGGATCACGGCAAAGAACGGACTCGAGATCGATTCTTTGAACGTGGTCAGCGTGATCGCCGCAACCTTGGGCATCACCAGCCGCATGAGTTGGTAGACGGCGACGAGCGCCGCGGCGGCAATCGCCGCACCGACGGCCACGAGCCAGAGGGGCGTCAGCCAGGTCCCTAACGCTGCCAGCAGTACCAATGCATCAACTCCCGTGTTCGTTTCGCGGCCCGGTCGAAGTCAACGTCGATGCCGTCGCCGGATTGCGGATTTGGTCGAGTGCCCCGCCGCCGGCATCGCCGGACGCGATCTTAGCGGATTTGAAAACCTGCGAACTCTCCCGTAGCCGACTCGTCGCGCTGATCGCTGCCGCGGATGTTACCGGCCATCGCCTCACCAATGGCGGCGAGGAAGCGTTCCAGCTCACCCGATTCGGCTTCGACGACCATTTCAACGCGGCCGTCGGGCAGGTTGCGCACCCACCCGGCGACGGCAAACCGCTCGGCCACGCGGACCGTGGCGTAACGGAAGCCGACGCCCTGCACCCGGCCGGAATACCACACGCGTCGCCGAATCAGACCCTGATGAGCGTCCGGCATGACGCAGTTGTCCATTGGGCGAGGCGTTAAGCGTATGGCGGTCGCGTAAACCCTTAAGTGTAAACGCTCTTTCGTCGGTTTGCCACTATGCATTCGCCGCCCGGTGAATGGGCCCCGCTGTTTGGCGGGGGGACGGGCAACTCTGACAGTACGCGGCTCAGTAGTGAGTGGTTTACGTCTGGCACCGACGGGCGGAGATGGCACAGGCAGCTTGGCCCGCGAAAACTGCTGCCTCAGTCGCGTACCACGTCGGCCAGCCGCGAGACGGCCACCGTCTGGTCGCGGCTGATCCAGACTTGCCGTCGATTGGGCCGCACGCCGTGGTTGTGGCTGTCGAGGACGTACTTTTCCCGAGTGGTGGCCGTATCACGGAGGTCGTGCAGGTCGGCCGCTTCGAGCACGAGGTAGTCGTCTCGGACATCGATCAGGGTGCCGATGGCGACGAACGGAGTGCCCATGTCGATGACGACCTCGTCGCCGACGAGCCCTTGGATCGAATGTGCGTTGGTGGCTGGCTCGGACACGGCGGCGTTTGCTCAGGGGTTGTTTGGCCAGTCGACCGAGTTTACGCAGTGCGCCCGACCTGCCGCGACGAGTGAAATTGCCCGTTCTTCGGCCGCGGTGTGGTCGGCGTAACTCACGTTGACGCGGAATGAGGGACTAGGGTAGGGTCCTTGCCCTCATGTGCCGAATCACACACCAATTCTTGTTCGTGCCCCTGTTGGTGGCAACCCTCGCCGGTGCCACGCTTGGCCAAACGCCGAGCGGTGACGACGTACCCGCAGTGGCCAACCTCGAACCCCAAAGGGGAGTGTTGGCACTGCGCTCCGGCGGCGTGATCAAGGGTGACTACATGCGGCTGGGTGACCAGTACGTCGTCGTGGTCAACGGCGGCGAGATTCACATCGACGTCAGCAAGGTCGAAGTCGCTTGTCGCTCGATCGACGAGGCATACCAACTCAAGAGGGCGGCCATTACGTTGCCCAGCGTCTCGTCGCACCTGAGGTTGGCCAGTTGGTGCTTGAACCATCGGTTGTTCCAGCAGGCGGCCGGCGAGATCGCGACTGCCCGCCAGATCGACTCGAGCGATCGTCGCATCGAGTTGGCCGAACGCAGACTCTCAGCGTTGAACCAGCAAACACAGCAGCCGGCGGCGGTGGTTCGGAAACACAGTGCCGCAACGACCGACATCACTCCGGAGGCCCCCTCGCCCCCCATCGACGAGGAGAGCTGGCTCGACGGGCTTCCGGCCGAGAGCGTTGAGGCGTTTGCCACCTCGATACAGCCGCTGTTGAGTAATCGGTGCGCGACGGGCGCCTGTCACGGGCCTACCTCCAGCACGGTCGACGTGCACGTGTTGCGCGTGCCACGAGGCCGAAGCGTGTCGCGGCGGGTGACGGGCCGCAATCTTCACGAAGTGATGAAGTGGATCGACCGCGACCGGCCCGATGCCAGCCCGTTGTTGGTCGTGCCGGCGCGACCCCACGGTAACGCCGAATCGGCGATCTTCGGCGGCGTCGACGACGATCAGTACCGCCGGCTCGTGGACTGGGTACGCGGCCTGAGGCCGACGACGCCCACCGAGGTGGTCGGCGGCGACGGAATCGACGTCCCTCGTCCGTTTGATGACGCGCCGCAGATGCGTTCTCCCTGGGGTGTGTCGTCGCCCCTGCTACAGCCCACGCCTGCCGTACCCTGGGCGACGTCGCCACATCGGGGCGTCGGACGAACGCCCGTCCATCGCGCCCTGGCCGAAAGGCAAGCCGCCGGCAATGGCGAGAGTGTTCCCGAAGCCGAGGCCGACCCGCGGCGCGAGACAGCGGGCCGGCGGCACGCGGCCGACAATCGCACCGTCGACGATAAGCGCGCGGTCGATGACAGGGGAGCCGCACGCGGATTCGTACCTGTCGACCCGTTCGACCCGGAAATCTTCAATCGCAGTCAACCCGCGGTCGACGACGCTCCGTGATCCCCTGGATCACGAATTCTCCCGCCGCCAGCGCCGCCAAAAAGGCGTGATTGCTCGAAAGCAGGCCGTCGAGCCGGCGCATTTGAGAAACCGTCATCCACTGGAACCGCGCGACCTCCGCCGGATTAGCGACGAGCCGTTCCTCGGCGGGCAGTTCCGCCAACCACCAGGCGAGTTCCACGCCCCAGGCGGTCACACTCCGCCAGAGTCGCTCGCGTGGCACGACCCGCACGGCCAACTCCTCGCATAATTCGCGGACGAGCGCCTGGGGCTCGGTTTCGCCCGCTTCGATGCCTCCGCCGGGGAAGCAATAGGCGCCGGGGGCCACGACCGTTGGCGCCCGTTGGATGAGCAGTAGTTTTTGTTCACGCACAATCACCGCGACGGCGCCGCGCCGATGTTGCGCGCGCCGGGGCGCCGGAGACGATCCGCTGCCGGACGAATCGCCGTGAACCGCAGCTTCGCTGATCTTGTGTTCGCGTTTGGACATCGTTGCTTCGTGCCGTGGCGAATCAGAGTTTCGACATCAGAGTATGTCGGAAACGTCACCCACCGTTTAGTGCCTAGGGGAAATTATGATACGACGAAAGTACCAGGAAAACGCTAGGGATTTATTCGCTGTCGAGCAATCAATACGAAGTCAGTTCCGCGGCCTTGAGTCGAGAGAGATTGTCGTGTTGAATGTGGGAGCGGGTCGGGTGACCCGCCGATGATGGCCCGTTGTCGCGGAGTGATTTCGCAACAGCGGACCTGATTGACAGTGGACCTGATTGACTGTGTAGCGTGCGAAAAAGGAGGATTGCCCCGAAGGGGAGCAAAACCTGGTCCAGATCGGTCGAAGCCTACCCGACGAACAGGCGCCGGTGGCGGATTTAGTGGTCGGCACGCGGTCGTAGGTGCAAGACCGGAATCGTCCGTTCAAGATGCGGTTGCTGGTACGAATTGCCGCAATCGTCGACGGCTCGCGAGTCGCAGGCGAGTGTCCGGGAGAGGCATTAGGTGGATGCCGCGGTCGTTTGTGCGCGCGGATCGGGCGCCAACGGCGCCGGCCGACGCGTTCGT
>JAGQPT010000279.1 GCA_020426575.1 Planctomycetales bacterium | reverse complement strand
GGCCTCGATGTCTTGCACGCGGTTGTGCACGAAGAAGGCCTGGCCGCCCCGGTTCAATTCGCGGAGGATGGCGTGCCGCACCAACTCCGGTGAGAAACGCGTCACGCGCGTCTCGACCGCCAGTCGGTCTTCGGGCGGGGTTTCCAGGTTCGAGATGTCGCGGAGCCCGACGAGCGACATGTGCAGCGTGCGGGGAATTGGCGTGGCCGTGAGCGTGAGCACGTCGACGGTTTTGCGCAGTGCCTTGAGACGCTCTTTGATTTCCACGCCGAAGCGTTGTTCTTCGTCGATGATCAACAGGCCGAGGTTTTGAAAACGCACGTCGCGTTGGGCCAGGCGGTGCGTACCGACGACGATGTCGATCTTGCCGTCGGAGAGCCTTTTCAAGACCTCGGTCTGTTGCTTACGGGAACGGAAGCGGCTGAGCACGTCGATCGTGACGGGGAATTCGCTCATTCGCTCGGAAAAGGTTCGCAGGTGTTGCTCGGCCAGCACGGTGGTGGGGACGAGCACGCCGACCTGGTAACCGCTGTCGACGGCCTGGAACGCGCTGCGCATGGCGAGTTCGGTCTTGCCGTAGCCGACGTCGCCGCAGATCAGCCGGTCCATCGGACGAGCGGCGCTCATGTCGTTGTGGATGTCGCCGATCGCGGTGAGTTGGTCGGCCGTTTCCTCGTAGGGGAACGAAGCCTCGAATTCGCGCTGCCAGGCCGAGTTGTGCGAGAAACTGATGCCGGGCCGCACGGAACGGGCGGCCTGAACTTCGAGCAGCTCGACGGCCATGTCGTTGACGCACTCGGCAACGGCGGCTTTCTTGCGTTCCCAGGTGCGGCCGCCGATCTTTGCCAGCGTCGGCCGAGTCTTTGTGCCGCCGACGTATTTCTGCACCAGCGCAATCTTGGAGACCGGCACGAACAGTTTCGTATGGTCGCGGAACTCGAGTTCGAGATGTTCCTCGGCATGATTCTGCTTTTCCAACAGCTTCATGCCGCGGTAGCGACCGACGCCGTGGCCGACGTGCACGACGTAGTCGCCGGCCCGCAGGTCGAGAAAGCTGTCGATGACCTGGCCCTGGTGGCGCCGAGGCTGGGGGCGCTGGCTGCGATGGAACAATTCGTTGGCGCCGATCAGCACCGTGCGGTCGGGCAACCAGCGGAAGCCTTCGTGCAGTCGCCCCAGCGGGAAGTGCAGCCGGCCCGCGCGGGCCAGTTTAGTTTCCCCCAACAGTTCGCCCAGCCGCTCGGCTTCGGCTTTGGTCTGGCAGACGATCGAGACGTTGCCATCCGCGGCAACACCGTCGAGTTCATCACGCACACGGCCAATTTCTCCCGAGAAACGCGTCACCGACTCGACGGGAAGGCGGTAGCTCGTCGCCGTCGCCGCCTCAGCCAGTGCTTCGAGCGCCACATGCGGAAAACGATCGACGGTTTGCCAAAGTGATTCGGCGGCGAACAAGCCCTCGGGGCGGTCGTTACGCTCCAGGTAGCGGCGGGCTTCAGCGTCGATTTCGGCCGGCTCGACGAGCACGAGCCACGTGCCCGCTGGCAAGTGGTCGGCCAGCGACGCGCCGCCGCGGTCGGCGACCCGTAGCGCGCTGAGCTCGACGCCGTCGACCGTTCCCATGCTGCGCTGGGTCGCCACGTCGAACACCCGCAGCGACTCGATCTCGTCGCCGAACAGTTCGACGCGGACTGGTTCCTCCCAGTCGGCGGCAAAGAGGTC
>JAGQPT010000278.1 GCA_020426575.1 Planctomycetales bacterium | reverse complement strand
TTGCGTCTGCTGCGGCGCCGCTCTGTTCGAGTCGGACGACAAATACGAATCGGGCACCGGCTGGCCCAGCTTCCACTCGCCGGCCGAGGGGAACAACGTCGCCACGGCCGAGGACCGTGGCTGGCTGATGACCCGCACCGAGGTGCTCTGTTCCCGCTGTGACGCGCACCTGGGCCACGTCTTCGACGACGGTCCGGCGCCAACGGGCCTGCGATACTGCATCAACTCGGCCGCCCTCAGCTTTGCTCCTGAAGAGAACGCCGCCCCCGAACAGGCCGAATCTCCCGGACAAAACGACCCTGCGAAGCAGCCTGGCAACCGCGGTGCACTGGCCACCGGTGCTACATTCGAGAACGATGACGCAGCTTCCGTCGGCAATGACTCGGCTGGCGCAACATCTGCGGCTGACGGCGGCGGCGAGTAATCCGCTGCTGCAGGCGATCGACGCATCACCGCGGCGCCGCGTCGGGCCCCAACAGTTCCTGCAACTTCTTGAGCGACCGCGTCAGCAACACGCGGCACGCGCCGTCGCTCTTCCCCAACCGCTCGGCGATCTCTTTGCTGGGCAAGCCCTCGACGTACCGCAGCCGCAGCGCCTCGCGGCTCTGTTCGGGCAATTGGTCCAGCGCGGCCAACAGCTTCAACTGTCGCTGGTCGCGCGAAAAGGCGGCGCTCGCCGTCGTCATGCTCGCCACGAGCAGATCGATCAGACCGGCCTGCTTCGAATCGCCCCCCGCCGCGCCCAACGACACCTCGCGTTCGGCGCTGCGTTTCTGGGCGGCAAAGTGATGCCGGTGCGCGTCGATGATTCGCCGCTCGGCCATCTGGCACAACCAACCAAACGGGTCGCGGTCCGTCAGATCGACGTCACCTACCGCCCTCACGCAGGCGACGCTCACTTCCTGCACGAGGTCGTCCGGCTCGACCTTACGACGCAGCGCGTCGCTCATCTGCCGGGCGATGAACGCCGTCAACTGCGGCCGCCGCCGCTCGATGAAGGCGGCCAGCGCGTCGGCGTCGCCGGCGCGAACGTCGGCGATCAGCGCTTCGTCACTTTTTTCGTTCATGGCGCATCCACCACCTCACACCGCCGGCAACAGGACAAAAAATCGGCAGGTCGCCCGAATCGTAACCCGCGCCGAGCCGTCGAGCCAGTCCAACCGGGAAGAGATAATCGACGCAACGTTGTTACCGCGTGATATGTGGTCCCTGCGCAATATTTCGACCGCTTCGACGAATACCGCAGCGGAGACAGCCGCACGCACGCCGTCTTCGCCCCGTGCATCTTTCCCGGGCATCGGGTAGCATACGCGCCCAGCAGTCCGCAGCACCCCTGCGCGCCGACTGCCGAACCCGATGGCCTGGGAAGTACGACGCTGGCCCGTAAGGAGCACGTTCTGATGACACGACGGTTGAGCACGGTAGCACCCGAATGGTGGGACTACACGACGCTGGACGAGGCGATTCTCTCGGACGCGGCGGCGTTGACGGCCGAACAGTTGTTCGGCCTGTCCCGACCCGGTTTTGCCGTGAAGGTATATGACACGCTCGAGGAGTTTTACCTGGCCGAGGCGCTCGAATACATCGCCGCCTGGCAGCAGTCGACCGACGACAATCCGGTCGGCATTTGCGGACCGATTGGCCCGACCGAACAGTTGCCGCTGGTCGCGCGGATCGTCAACGACCTGGGGCTCGACGTCCGCAGCGGTCACTTTTGGGGCATGGACGAGTGGTACGCCGACGGCAAGGAAGTCCCCGAAACCCACCCGCTCTCGTTCGCCCGGGCCGACCGCGAGTTGTGCTTCGACCGCATCGACGCAAAGCTGCGGATGCCCGATGCCAACATCCACTTCCCCAAGGCGGACGTGGCGCCGTTCGTCGAAAGCTGGAACGCGGCCCGCTGTGCCGTGATGCAAGGCGGACAAGGCGAGGTGAAACACTGGGCCTTCAACGACCCGCTGCCGCGCAAGGGCGCGTGGGTCGACGAGCCGCCACCGCCGCAGGAGTATCGCAAGCTCGGCACCCGCGTCGTAGAACTGCACCCGATGACGTTGATCCAAAACGCCCGGACCAGCGGCGGCGGCAACGTCGTCGGTGTGCCGACCCAGGCGATCACGGTCGGGCCGCAGGAAACCTGGCGGGCCGAGAAGGTGAGCATCTGGCAGGCCGGCTGTCACGACAATCCTCTGGGGATGCGGCTGACGACGCTGATGATCTCGCAGCAGATCCCCGACTCGTCCGTGCCGATGTC
Source organism: Planctomycetales bacterium (assembly GCA_020426575.1). Lineage (GTDB taxonomy): Bacteria > Planctomycetota > Planctomycetia > Pirellulales > JAEUIK01 > JAGQPT01. The sequence goes on along the minus strand of JAGQPT010000278.1, from coordinate 11,709 downwards.
GCTGTTGGCCGACCACCCGAACGTGCAATTCAATTTTTACCGTCACGGCGTAGGCAGTTGCGAGACCGAGATGCACTAGGCAGTGCCGCGCCGGCCGACGGACAAGTCGTCGGGCGGATTGATCCACATGCAACACACCACCCAACTTCCATAAGGAGAGGGGAACAACATGGCAATGGCTGGCATTGGTCTGATCGTCCTGATGGTGATCGTGGGCGTGGCCGCGCTTCTGGCGCTGTTCGCGATCGGCATCTACAACTCGCTGGTGCGTCTGCGCAACCGCTATGAAACCCAGTTCGCGCAGATCGACGTCCAGCTCAAGCGGCGTCACGACCTCATCCCCAACCTCGTTGAGACGGCCAAGGGCTACATGGCCCACGAGCGCGAGACCCTCGAAGCGGTGATCGCCGCTCGCAACGCCGCCGTTTCGGCCCAGCAGACCGCGGCCGCCAAGCCGGGTGACCCGTCCGCGATGCACGGCCTGGCCGGTGCCGAGTCGGCCCTGACCGGCGCGCTCGGTCGCCTGTTGGCCGTCGCCGAGGCGTATCCCGACCTCAAGGCGAACCAGAACATGCTTGCCCTGCAAGAAGAGCTCACGTCGACCGAGAACAAGGTCGCCTTCGCCCGCCAGGCCTACAACGACGCGGTGATGAGCTACAACACCAGCCGTGAGTCGTTCCCGGCCGTCGTCTTCGCCGGCATGATGGGCTTCGGCGACGCCGAACTCTTTGAGATCGAAGACCAGCAACAACGCGAAGCGCCAAAAGTGTCGTTCTGAGTCGGCGAGAAGCACGCCCTTTCCCGAGTTCAAATTGAACCGGAGAGAACAGAGGGAACGGAGTGGCGGGACGTGGGTGCGCTCGGCGATGTTGGGCTGGTTCAGCCCGTACGGTGGGTGCTCGCACCCACCTTCCTATGTCGGCGCCGTGTCGTCGAACGCCTAAGGCTGCTTCACTCGCCTCGATTCAGCAGCGAGACGTCGGCGGACGCCGGAAACAGTAATAGCGCAAAATGGTGGGTGCGCGTCACCCACCCTACGAATCTCCTACACCGCTTCGTTCTCTCAGTTACCTCCTGTTCAAACAACCCAGTTTTCTCGCAACGATGGACTTCTTTGCCAATCAAGACACCGCGCGGCGAAAGACGAAATGGCTCGTCGTCTACTTCGCCGTGGCCGTCGTCTTGATCGTGGTGTCGCTTTACTTTGTCGCCGTGCTGGCCATGCAGGCCGTGGCGGCTAAGACCCACGCGGCCGACGGTGCCGTCCCCCCGCTGCATTGGTGGCATCCCGAGCTCTGCGCGGCCGTCACCGTCATCACGCTGGCGGTGATCATCCTCGGTAGCCTCTACAAAACGCTCGAACTGCGCCGCGGCGGCGAGGCCGTTGCCGTCATGCTCGGCGGCCGGCGGCTCAATCGCGCCAATGCCACCGCCAGCCAGCAACGGCTGCTCAACATTGTCGAAGAGATGGCGATCGCCTCGGGAACGCCGGTCCCCCCCGTATTTCTGCTCGACCGCGAAGACGGCATCAACGCCTTTGCCGCCGGCTACACGCTCGACGACGCCGTGATCGGCGTGAACCGCGGCACGGTCGAATACCTCAGCCGCGACGAGCTGCAGGGGGTCATCGCCCACGAGTTCAGCCACATCCTCAACGGCGACATGCGGCTCAACATTCGCTTGATCGGCCTGCTGCACGGCATCCTGTTGATCGCCATCATCGGCTACTACATCCTCCGCTCCGGCGCCTACAGCGGCAGCTCGCGACGCGACGAAGGCGGCGCCGGAATCGCCATCCTCGGGGTCGGCGTCGGCGCCATCGTGATCGGCTCGGTCGGACTCTTCTTCGGTCGGCTCATCAAGGCGGCCGTCTCCCGGCAACGCGAGTTCCTCGCCGACGCCTCGGCCGTGCAGTTCACCCGCAATCCCGACGGCATCGCCGGCGCGCTTAAGAAAATCGGCGGGCTCGTTTACGGCTCGAAGATGAAGTCGCCCGAAGCCGAGCAGGCGAGCCACATGTTCTTCGGCAGTTGCCGGCAAGCGTTCATTGGACTGCTGGCGACACACCCGCCGCTGGCCGAGCGGATCCGCCGCATCGACCCGCGTTTCGACGGCCGCTACCCGGCGGTCAAGCCGCTGGCGACGGCCGAAGTCGTCGAGTCCGAGGCCGCGGGCCAACCGCGCGATCGCGGCTTCGGCGCGTTTCCGTTCCCCCGCCCCCTGCCGATCCCGGGCATGGAAGCCGCCGGCCGCGCGATCCCGCTCGATCCGGCATTGGTGCTGGCCAGCGTCGGCCTGGTCAATCAACAGCGCGTCGACCAGTCGGCTCGCTGGCTCGACGGACTTCCGGCGCCGCTTCGCGCGGCGCTGGACGAACCGTTTTCCACCCGCGCCATCGTCTTCGCCATGTTGCTCGACGCCCGCGAGTCGGTCCGCGATGAACAACTGGCGACGGTCGCCCAGCGCGAAGGCGCACCGACGCGCCGCGAGACCGAACGGCTCGTTGCTGTCGTCCACGCCGCCGGTGAAGAGGCCCGCCTGCCGCTGATCGAAATCGCCCAGGCGACGTTACGCGAACTTTCCCGCGACCAGTTCCAGTCGTTCCGGGCAACTGTCGACGAGCTGGTCCGCGCTGACCAACGCCTCGACCTCCGCGAATTTGTCCTGCAACGACTGTTGATCGGCGCGCTCGAAAAACACTTCTACCCACCCAAGCGGCTCGCCACGCAGTACCACTCGCTGCGGGGCGTGGTGGCCGAGACGGCGCTGCTGCTTTCGGCGCTGTCGTACGTCGGCGCGTCGGACCAGCAGCAGGCCCGCCGCGCGCTGGACCAGGCGGCGGCGCCACTGCGGGAGCGCGGCATCGACCTGGAACTGCTGCCGCAGGACGCCTGTCGGCTCACCCACATCGGGCAGGCCCTCGATAAGCTCGCCTTGCTGGCCGCCCCGCTAAAAAAGCGGCTCGTCTCGTCGGCCGCCATGGCCGTCGCCACCGACGGCCTCGTCACGCCGAGCGAAGCCGAACTCTTCCGCACGATCGCCGCCGCCCTGGAAGTCCCCGTGCCGCCGATCACCATCGGCGCCATCGAAGCCGGAACGCCGACCTGAGCGCCGCGAAACCGTTGGCACGTGGACACAGGGGTGGCGAGTTTTGGGAGTTGCTGACGGGTCGGCATCGACGACGACGGAAGCACATTCACAAACGACGCCACGTCGGACGCATTCCGCGTTGACGCCCGCCTCACTCGCGCACGATCAGGACCGAGCATGGCGCGTGGGCGAGGACTTTTTCTGACGTGCTGCCGACCAGCAGGCGGTCGATCATGCCGCGGCCGTGGGCGCCGAGCACCACCAGGTCGATCTGTTCGTCGCGAATCGTTTCGAGAATCCGTTGGCTGGGGTGGCCTTCGGCAACAATCGGCTCGTGACCGCCAAAGCCCCCGGGCAGCCGCGCGATCAAGCTCACGAGCATGTCGCGGGCGTGTTGCCGCTCCTGGTCGTGTTCGCGGACCCAGGCCTGCGCCATCGCCTCGCTGTCGGCGTCGCGGGCCTGTTGCTCCAACCACTCCGGCACCTCGCCGGCAAACATCGATTCGATCACCGTCACCACCCGACCTACCGTGTGGCCGGGGAACGTGAGCCCGGTCATCACAACGACGGCGTGTTCGCTCACCTCGGACTCGTCGAAAGCGACCAGCACGCGATAGCCTTCGCCACCGGCGCGGGTCGTGGCGTCGCGGGCCACGAACACGGGCACCTTGGCCGAGTGCGCCACGCTGAGCGAAACACTCCCCAACAGCGCCTGCTGAATCGGCCCCAGACCGCGAGCACCGACGACAATCATGTCGGCCTTCCACTCGTCGGCCGCTTTGAGGATCGCCCGCCGCGGTTGGCCGTGCCCGGTGATCCGTTCGAGCGCCGCGTGAAAACCATCGGGCAGCCGCTCGGCCGCTTCGTCGAACACGCTGTCGGAAAGCGCCTGACGGGCCCGGTCGATGATCGCGCCGTCCGGTGCCGAACCGGCGCCTACGTGCACCTCCGGCGGCGAGTAGAAGACGCCGATCTGATCGCGCTCGGGCGCAAGCAGTTGCCCAATCTGGCGGGCGGCCGCAAAGCCATCGCCCGACCCGTCCACCGCAATCAAGACTCGCATCGGACTGTACCTCGCTGAAGTAACGCCCCGCGTCGCGCTGCGCCCCACCACGGGAAAATGCTGCAATCCTAGTACCGATCCGGGGCAATCGCGGCGCGGTCGGCGTGCGCCCCGGCCGTGTCGAGCAAATCGATCTTGTGCGACGCGCCGGCGCGCTCCTGGACATAGCGCGGCACGGCATAACCGGGCAACCGCTCACTCAAAGCGCGCACCAGCCGCACACCTTCGCGGACGGGCACGTCGAAGTGCGCGGCTCCGCGCACCCGATCCAATTGATGCAAATAGTACGGCACGACGCCGACGTCGACCAACCGCTCGCCGAGTTCGGCCAGTGCGTCGACCGAGTCATTCACGCCCCGCAGCAGCACGGCCTGGTTGAGCAGCGGCACGCCGGCGGCGGCGAGGCGGCGCAGCGCAGCGGCCACCGATGCGTCGAGTTCAGCGGCGTGGTTGGCGTGCACAACCATCCAGACCCGCGCCGGCAGGTCCGCTAGCAGCGCCGTCAACGTGTCGGTCACCCGGCTCGGCACGACGATCGGCAGTCGGGTGTGGATCCGCACGCGGCGGACATGCTCGATCGACGCCAGCGGTTCAACCAGCGCCGCCAGCCGCCCGTCGGACCAGGACAGCGGGTCGCCGCCAGAGATGATGATTTCGTGAAGGCTCGCGTCGGCGGCGATCTGCCGTAAGGTCGGCTCCCAGGCCGCTCCGCCCCGCGGCAACTCACCGTAATCGAAGTGCTGGCGGAAGCAGTAACGGCAATGGACAGCGCAGGTGCCAGTCGCTACGATCAGGGCTCGCCCGGCATACTTTTGCAGCAGGCCGGCTGCCACCGTTGCGGCCGTGTCTCCCACGGGATCGTCACGGTACCCGGTGGCGACGACACCCTCGCCGGCCAGCTCGGGCTGATGCTCACGTGGGCTCGGCAGCACCTGGCGCAACAGGGGATCGTGGGGATCGCCCGGCCGGATACGACGGACGAAGCTCCGTGGCACCAGCAGCGGAAACGCCCCGTTGCCGGATCCGTCACCGCCCAGCGGGGACCGCTCCGGAAGCCCCACAAGACGCAGCAGCTCGTCGAGATCGCGGACCGCCGAGGCCAACTCCAGTTGCCACGTCGGTGCGTCGACCCACCGCTGGCCGACTCCCTCGGAAGTGCGACACCCATCCGCAACGGCAAGCCGTGAGTCGGTCGGAACTGGTTCGACGTGCGGCATGAACAATCGGCGGGCTGACCCGGGGCAAACGGGCTGGTCCCGGGGCGAGATATGAACCCAACAAACGGCGCGGCGCCGCCCCGCGGCGGCACCGAAGAATTACCAGGATAACGTTTCCCCGCACCCACGCGAAGCAGGAATCGACACTGTGGCGACCTACAGCACCAGCGAACTGAAAAAAGGCCTTAAGATCCAACTCGACGGCGACCCGTACCTGTTGGTCGAGTGCAACTTCGTCAAACCTGGTAAGGGCCAGGCGATGTACAAGTGCCGGCTGAAGAACCTCATCAAGGGCACCACGATCGACCGTACCTGGAAGAGCGGCGAATCGGTCGAGGCGGCCGACGTCACCGAGATCGAGTCGCAGTTTCTCTACCGCCAGGGCGAGAACTTCGTTTTCATGGACACGCAGTCGTACGAGCAGTACGAACTCACGCCCGACCAGGTCGGCGACGCCTGGAAGTACCTGCAGGACGCGATGATCTGCAACATGGTGCTCTACAACAATAACCCGATCACCGTGACGACGCCCAACCACGTTGTGCTCAAGATTGAGTACTGCGAGCCGGCCGCCCGCGGCAACACGGCCACCGGTCTGACCAAGCCGGTCAAGGTCGAAACCGGCGCCGAGATCCTCTGCCCGGCCTTCGTCGAGATGGGCGAACTCATCCGCGTCGACACCCGCACCGGCGAGTACATCGAACGGGTGAAAGAGTAACGCGTCGCCGCTTGGCTCCGCGCAGCTCATCGTCACCACGACGATAATTCACCACGACGACACAACGACACGACGTTTGTGTGAATATCTCGGCAAACGATCCACCTGACCATCGCCCCACCGCTGCCTGGCCCATGCTGCGGCGGCGGGCTGAATTGCTCGGCCAGCTACGCACGTTCTTTGCCGATCGCGGGTTTCTCGAAGTCGAAACGCCCGTGCTCTCGGCCGACACGGTCGTCGACGTGCATCTCGATCCGTTCGAAGTCCATGACGGCGATGCGGTGTTCTATCTGCAAACGTCGCCCGAGTTCGGCATGAAGCGCCTGTTGGCCAGTGTGGCCGACGACAACGATCGTGACGCCGACGCGCCGACGGCCATCTATCAGGTCAGCCGCGTCTTCCGCCGCGACGAACGGGGCCCGCTGCACAATCCCGAATTCACGATGGTCGAGTGGTACCGCGTCGGCGACAACCTGGCCGCCGGCATGAGCCTGCTCGGCGAACTAGCCGCGACGCTGTTACCATTCGGCCCCGCCGAGAGAGTGAGCTACGCCGACGCCTTTGCCGAACACGCCGGTGTCGACGCGCACCGTGCGTCGGTCGCCGCACTGCGAAACACCGCCGAACGCCGCGGCATCAACGTTTCCGCCGGGTTGGGCGATGACCGCGACGCCTGGCTCGATCTGTTGTTGGTCGAACTTGTGGCGCCGCACCTGGGCGCGGAGTGCCCCACGATCCTGTTCGACTACCCCGCCTCACAGGCGGCACTGGCCGTCACGCGCGACAGCGACCCGTCCGTGGCCGAGCGGTTCGAGCTCTACGTCCGCGGCATCGAACTTGCCAACGGCTACCACGAACTGACCGACGCCGACGAACTGCGCCGCCGCAACCACGAGAACAACGCCAAGCGCGCGGCGCTGGGCAAGCCGCCGCTCCCGGAAATGAGCCGACTGCTCGACGCGATGGAGGCAGGCCTGCCCCCCTGCTGCGGCTGCGCCCTCGGCTTCGATCGCCTTCTGATGCTCGCCATCGGCGCAAGGTCGATCGACGAGGTCATCGCCTTGCCGTTCGATCGGGCGTGAGCGTGGAACCCTGCACTGCCCGCCTGGCAGGCGGGCAATGCGGTGGCCCCACTGCAAGCGTTGACAATGACGAACGGGCGGTTCGACACGGCCTGCGCTGGGGCTCATTCCGTGCTACACCACGCTTCTTGCGCCCGGAACGGTCACCGCGTGGCGGCTGCCGTGCGGGCGACTTCGTGGCGCTCAAGCGTCTCCCAGGCCTTGATGAAGTCGTCGCGGTCAATCGGGTCCGACGTGTCGGTCTGCATGATCGAAGCCCACTCGGCCGAGGACGCCACGCGACGCACCAGGCGGGCCACGGCCGGCCGCTGCTCACGCACTTCGCCGTCGAACTTGACCATCTGTTTGCCGGCGTCGGTCGTCAGCAACAGTGTGAGGCACTCTCCCTGCAGGCTCCACAGCGGCATCGCCTTGTCCACAACCGCATTGGAAAGTCCCTGGTCGATCATCTCTTGACGCATCTCGGCGACGATCCGTTGCGAACCGGCCAGCCGCTCGGCGGCGGGCAGCGCGATCAGCGACCGTTGGTTCGTGTCCCAATGCTCAACCAGGGCAACCAGCGCGGCTTCATCGCCCACGGTGTCACGAAGCTGACGGTAGATCGTGAAGGTCCGCAGCCGGTGTCCGAGGTACGTCACCAGATCGAGGGCCCGCCGCTCGTCTTCGCCCATCAGGCGGTCGTGCAACTCGTCGTGCACCCGCTTGAGAAACACGACGGCCTCGGCACGAGTAGGGGCGTCGGCGACGCGGTCGAACTGCCGGCTGTTGACGTAGTCCCGCACCGGCGGCCAAAACTCCGACTGCTCCTGGATCGCCGTGATGATGTCGTCCTGAGTGACCCGCAGACCCAGGTCTTCGGTTGTCTCCAGACCCTGGCCCGATGCCGTCGTGGCGGCAAAACTGGCTACCAGGACCGCCGCCGCGAGCAGAGCGCGTCGGCACATGTGTTTCGTCAAGGGCTTGGTCGTCATCGCTGCCTGCGCTCCTGCGTGCCGCGAGTGTGGGAAGGTGTATGATGAAGATCGTCGGCGCAACCATGACGGCCCCCCTCGCCTCGTGGCCGCCCTCACGCCTACATCGTCTATCATCGACCGCCGCGTGGCGATTTGTTCGGCGGAGTCGCCCACCGGGTGCCGAGAACGCGCGAGCCGGCTCGCCGTGGTTCGCACCATCGACAAACCGCCCGTGATCGGCAAGGTCTTCCAGGTCGAAGTTCGGCGCCGCAAACCGTGCAAGCCGATACAACTCAGTCTGCCCCGTTGAACGAGTCGCCCCCCTCACAGTATCCTGGCCGACGCCCGAGAACGTACGGAACGGCACATCGCGGCGACGTGCCCGTTGCGCCGAGCCAGTTGCCCGCCGTGCCCGGCCGGAACTTTTTGCCCGCCCACCCCAGCAGACCGACCGATGACCGAATTCCGCGACACGCTCGAGACGTTCCCCAACAGTTTCCCCGAGCGGGACTACGAGATCGAGATCATCTGCCCCGAGTTCACCAGCGTCTGCCCGAAGACGGGACAGCCCGACTTCGGCGAGTTGGTGTTCACCTACACGCCGGCGGCCCTGTGCGTCGAACTGAAGAGCCTCAAGCTCTACCTGCAGAAGTTCCGCAACGAGGGCATCTTCTACGAGAACATCACCAACCGCATCCTCGACGACCTGGTGGCGGTGCTGCAACCCCGCCGCATGCGTCTGGTGAGCCGCTGGACGCCCCGCGGCGGCATCCGCACCAACGTAACGGCCGAATACACCGCCGCAGCCGACAACTGACCGCTGGCGATACTCTCGATCGCAACGCGCGCGACTACTTTCGCAAAACGATCATCGATCGACGGACTTCGGCCGTCGCGCACTAAGCAGGGCAAGTCCGGCAAGCGCCGCCAACCAATCGGCACTCGGTTCGGGAATCGGCACCGCCGCGAGGTGGCGGTCGAAATTGGCGGCCCAGAGTAAATAGTCCAAGCCGTCGGTCACGCCGTCGCCGTTGTAATCGCCACCGGCCGCGCCCGCGGGATCCGCCGGGTCTTCTTCGAAGTTCTCGGCCCAAATCAAATAGTCCAAGCCGTTGACCCAGCCATCGCCGTTACCGTCAGCGAGAAACGGCGTGAGCAAAAACGGAATCTGGCTACCGAATAACCTGCTGCCTCGCGCACCGAGAATCTGCCCGAGACCGTTGGCGCGAATGGAATCGGCAAAATAGTTCCAACTCTCCTCGGACAAGCCTCCCTCGACGAGCGTCCCCAGATCCAAGAGCCCGTCGTCGATGCTGAAGTAAAAGAGCCGGCTACCGAGGTTGTTGTCCAATGCGTCAAACCAGTCATACGTTCCCAACACTAAACCGTCTTCGCCCAAGTACTTCGCCTGGCTGTATGAATATCCGTCGCTGCGCACGGAAAGCCGAAGCGGAACTGTCTCATCGAGAACGGGGTCATAGAACCAAGCATCGCTGCCCAACGAGCCACTCTCACCATAACGGCTGGACGAACCAATAACCTGTCCCAGTTCGTTGAGTTGCGTGGCGCTGCTGAATTTATAGCCGCTACTCGAAGTATAATCCTCCCCTACCAAGCCAATTTGAACCGTGGTCTGTCCGTCGTAAAGCCAGGCATTCTGTCCCTTCTGGGCAGTGCTGTCGCCGTAAATCCCAGAGTATCCGATAACCTCTCCCAAATCGTTCATTTCGTCAGCACAACTGTACCTGTAACCGACAGGGCTAGTGTGTTCACCGTCGATCAATCCAATGTGCACGGTATCTGTTCCGTTGAATAGCCAGGTGCTCGCTCCCAGGTCCTCGCTGCCGCCGTCATAGCGATAGGAGAACCCGACAACCTTCCCGGCGTTGTTGAGTTGCTGGATACCTCCGAGAAACAGTGGGCCGCTGTACTTGTACCCGTCATCCCGCGTATGCTCATTGTCAACCAGACCGATGTCGAAACTCGTAGCGCCATCATAAAACCAAGCACTTTTCCCCAGGTCCGCGCTTGTCCCATTAAAGCGGCTGGAATCGCCGACAACCTGTCCCGCCTCGTTCAGTGCGCGCGCATCACTTTCTTTGTAACCGGTGTCGCTTGTGTGCTCTAGGCCTACTAGGCCAAGACGGACGGAACCCCCACGATCATAGAACCAGGCGCTTCTCCCCGCCTTGGTGGTGCCATCGTAGCGCTGGGAGTACCCAATCACCTGCCCCGCTTCGCTGAAGCCACGGATGGCACTTGCAACGAAACCATCCGTCCGAGTGTGTTCATCGTCGACGATACCAATGTTCACGGTGCTTGTTCCGTCGAACAGCCAAGCACTCTGGCCAGGCAATGTCCCTCCGCCGATGTAGCGCTCCGAAACCCCAACAACCTGTCCGGCTTCATTCATTCCATACGGACGACTAACCATTCTTCCGCGAGAATTAGTATGCTCCCCATCAATCAGTCCGATCTCAATCGTCTCATCGCCGTTGTAAACCCAGGTGCTAACGCCCCAATAACCGGAGTCGTCATAGCGCGTCGAGACACCTAGAGCCTGTCCGGCCTCATTCAATTGGTCCACCCGGCTATCTCGGTACCCATTCACGCTTGTATGAACGTCATCAATGAGCCCGATGCGAACAGTGGTCGTGCCATCAAAGAGCCAAGCACTCTGCCCCCAAGGTCGGTCGATTCCGTTGTAACGTACCGACTGTCCGAGCACCTGGCCCGCGTGGTTCAGCTTGGTTGCCGGAATCGTACCCGCCTCGTAGAGGTCACTGAAATAGAAGCCGTCGGAGGTACTATGTTCGTCGTCCACCAAACCGATGCGTACGGTGCTGTCGCCATTGAAAAGCCAGGCGCTCAGGCCCGCACTGCTATCCCCGTCGTACTGCAATGAGTAGCCTATCGCCTGTCCCGCTTTGTTGAGGTCGAAGATTTCCGAAAACTTATATCCGTCGTCTCTCGTGTGTAGTTCTCCCGTCATTCCCACGTTTACTGTCGTCGCGCCGTCGTACAACCAGGCACTCTGCCCCAGCAGCGCGCTGCCGCCGTCGTACCGTATTGAGTAGCCGCTCACCTGCCCTGTCTCGTTTAGCTTGCTGGCCCTGCTCTCTACGTACCCGTCAACGCGCGTGTGCTCCGCGTCGAACAGTCCCAGCGGCACGAGGCTGTAGCTCGGAGCCGCGCTGGCAAACGTGCCCCCGCAGAGCAGGAGAAAACACGCCGAGATCGAAGGTCGTTGCATCGGGTCCAGTACCCCTGGCTGAGAGATTTTCCAGATTCGCGGTTGGCCACCGTGCCCCGCCGCCCACAATACTGTTCTAGTCGGCCGATCACTGGCACGCAAACTGTTCAACTCAGTATGTCCACTGGCGTACTCGGCTGATTCATTTCACGCGCGGTTTCATCGCCACGTGCTCGTAGTCGGCGACGACGTAGCGTTTGCCCTTCTTGACCACGCGGTGGCCTTCGGCCGTCAGGCGTGCCCTGAGGTTCTTGATGCCGCCGGGATACTTGGGATTCAACTCTCCACCGGCCTTGAGTGTGCGCCAGTAGGGCGTGATCCGCTGGCGCCCTT
>JAGQPT010000277.1 GCA_020426575.1 Planctomycetales bacterium | reverse complement strand
GAGCCGGTGGCGGAAGTTGGCGAAACGACCGCAACGGCCGCGGAACTCGAGCCACACGACGTCGGTCGCGTTCGGCGACGGGGCGGCGAATTATCCGCCGAATGCGATCACCTTGTGCTCGACCTGGGACTTTGGCGCGACGACGGAGCCCTGGGCGTCGTGCTCGGCGACTACGAACAGATCTGGGTTGTGGTCGAGGCGTGTCGTTGGGACGAGACGCGGCGGCGGCTCGACGATCTGCTCGGTCGTTTCCCTAAACTCGCCCCGATGACGCACCTGGTTTGGGTGCTGCGCGATGACGAACGCTTTGCACCGGCGGTCGAGTTCCCCGCCGGTATTGTTGCGCGTGACTTCAAAGTTGTGATCAGCGAAGACTCGCGACGCGGTTCCATCTATCAACGGCAAGGGCTCACCCGGCTGTTGCGATACATCTATGGCAAGCGCGTGGGGTTAGCGCTCAGCGGTGGCGGGGCCCGTGGTTTGGCGCACCTGGGGGCGCTACGAGTGCTGGATCGCGAGGGCGTCTTTTTTGATTCCATTGCCGGAACCAGCGCCGGTGCCCTGATGGGGTTGGCCTACTCGGGTGGTTGGGAACCAGACGACGCGCTGGCGAAGTTTCAACGCGACCTTACGCCGAGTTGGCTGTTTCGCCGCGTGCCGGCCGGGAAACGCTGGTACATGCTCATGAAGTACCGCACCGGTGCATGGGACCGCATGTTGCGTACGTATGCCCCCGAAGTGCGACTTGAACAGTTGCGAATCCCGCTCAGTACAGTTGCCGTCGATCTGGTGAGCGGCAAGCAAGTGGTACGAGACCGCGGCGACGCGATCCATGCCGTTCTGGAAAGCCTGAATCTGCCGATGATCTCCCGGCCAATCGTGCGCGACGGCATGGCGCTGGTCGACGGGGGCGTGCTCAACAATCTGCCCGCCAATCTGCTGCCCGAGCGCGGTGCACGTCTGGTTGTCGGCGTCGACATCAGCCGCGGTCTTTCCCCTGCGTTTGGCGGCATCGGTCCCGGCGCCGAACGCCGTCGTCGAGGACCTGGGCCGATGGAAACCATCATGCGGCTGACCGACGTTCTGGCCCACGAAGTCACCGACCTGCAGTCGCACGCGGTTGACCTGATGATCGGTATCGACACGTCGGCGTTTGACTTTGCCGATTTCACCAACGGCAACTCCCTGGCGGACGTTGGCGAACAGGCCACGCTCAAAGTGCTTGCCCAACTCAAGGAAATGTTCCGCCAGCAGCAGGTCCCATGAGCGGCAGGCAACCTACCATGGCGGCGGCTCGCCTCGTGGCAGCAGCCGCCATGGCGAATTGTGCACGGTCACGGGGTCAGATAGCGAAGTGTGTTGCGGATCGGCTGGTCCGGGATAAAAACTTTTGTTTGTCCCCAAAGGCCCTGGCCAACTGTGTAGATCGACGCCGGTTTCGTTAATGGTACCAATGGTCGATAGGTCTTTACGTTTGGCGCGGCGGGGGCGTACGTCGCATCAGGAACGACGGGTGCGTAGCTCGTCGGTGCAAACGTAGTCGGCGGGCACTGCGTGCCGCCACATCCCCAGCCACAACAGCCGGTAGCAGCCGCGGGTGGGGCAAGTTCCGGCGGGGCCAAAGCAGGTGAGGCCGCGGCAGGCGGGGCAAAGGCGGGTGGCGCCAGTGCCGGGGCGGGTTGATAGTTCGTCACCGTCGTGAGCCCTGGCGGTGGAGGAACGGACGCGGTGTATACTGCCCTTTGGATGCTCGCACCGCCGGGCGCGGAAGCGGGAGTTGTAGCCGGACGCCAGGCGTAGCGGGCCTGTGGCGACGACTGAAGACTCTCGGCAAATTGGCCATGCGCCAGGCTTTCCAGGCCAAGTGACGAGGCAACAGCTATGCCCGCAAGAAATGCTGCTTTTGTTAGTAAGCGTTTCATTTTTCGCCTCCGTACTCGAATGATGACGCGTTTTCCGCCGGTGTGCTTTGCCTGGCCCGCAGAACCCGGTAGAGTTCTCGCGTCCCGGTGGCGAAGTGGCGAGTTCGCGTGTTTCGTGTATCCGTTCGATTTCACTTTCGATTCGACCCTGCGTCACTGCATTGCAAATCGCCCGAAGGTAACGCGACGGACCTGTCTACTCCGCAATCGACGTGCCACATCAGGTGTCGTCGATCCGCGAAAGCCGTCGAACCGCATGGGCATTTGGGCCGTAAGTCTTGTCCCAGTAAAGAATTGCAAGCGGGATTTCGGAGTTCCTCAATAAAAACCGCGTGGCCGAACTGATCGAGCGCGCTACTGTAGGATCTACAAAAGTGTTGCCCGATAGGGTGCCGGAATCGTGTGCTGGCACGAGTTTCCGTGGTCCAGCGAACCGATTTCGTCGCCAGCGCGTCGAAAGGGACGGACGACGGGTTGCCGTCGACTCCGGCATCGGCTGTCGCCGTCCGTGGTCGCTCGGCATAGAATGGCACGATGGAAGCCAGGGATTTCTGTCACTCGAATGCTGACCGACGCGGATGGCCAACCAACGGGATAACGACACGGACCGAAGGGCGCTGGAAGCGACGATCGAACACTCCAATCGGTTGTTGCTTTCGGACTCCGGCGGAAGTTCGGCCGGACGCCCAGCCTGCGCGATTGTCGAGATGGTCGAGGGCTCCGGGCCGCATCTCGCGACTCAGACGCAGCGGCTGCTGCAAACGCGGCTGCGCGCTGCGGCACTCGTCTTGTTTGCCGGTTTTTCCACGTTTTGGGTCTGGTCGCTTTTGGTCGGGGTCACCGACTGGGGCATCGTGTTCTGGACCCACACGCTGGTTGGCGCCGTGCTTGGTTTTTGCAGCTTGAACGTCTGCGTCGCATGTCCCAAGTCGATGGGGCGGTTGCGGCTGATGGAAGTGTTGATATTCGGACTTCCTGCGCTGTTCTTTGCCGTGATGTTGTTTCACGTCTGTGACCAATGCTCGGCACTCGGCGAACCGTTGGGGATCGTCGCCAAGGTGAACAACACGCCGGGTCAGTGGATGATGCTCATCTTCACGTACACGCTATTCATCCCCAACAGTTGGCGGCGGGCGGCAGTCGTCGTGAGCGTTTTAGCCGTTGTGCCGATCGTGCTGGTCACCTACTTGAAGTTCACGCAGCCTTTGGTCAGCGAAATCGTGACATTCGAAGAACTCACGCGGCTCGCACTGCTCATGGCGCTCTCGGCGGCCGTCGCCGTGTATGGAACGTACACGATCGGTACGCTGCGTCGCGAAGCGTTCGAGGCCAAGCAACTCGGGCAGTATCGACTCAAGAAGCTGATCGGTGCCGGCGGCATGGGTGAGGTTTACCTGGCTGAGCACCAACTGCTCAAGCGCCCCTGTGCGATCAAGCTGATTCATCCCGGCACGGCGGCCGATCCGACGTCGTTGGCACGTTTCGAGCGCGAGGTCCGCGCCACGGCGAAACTGACGCACTGGAACACGATCGACATTTACGACTACGGCCGCACCGACGACGGCACGTTTTACTACGTGATGGAATTCCTCCCAGGACTCAGCCTTTCGGAACTCGTGGAACGGCACGGCGCGTTGCCCGCTGAACGGGCGGTCCACTTGCTCAAACAGACGTGCCGCGCGTTGCGGGAAGCGCACGGTAAGGGACTGATTCATCGCGACATCAAGCCTGGCAACATTTTCGCCGCCCACCGCGGCGGGCTCTACGACGTGGCAAAATTGCTCGACTTCGGCTTGGTCAAGACGGTCGGAAACGTGGAGTCGCTGCAACTTACTCAAGACGGTGCGATCACCGGATCGCCGCTCTACATGTCGCCCGAACAGGCGATGGGGGACCACGCGCCGGACGTGCGCGGCGACATCTATTCGTTGGGCGCCGTGGCGTATTTCTTGTTGACGGGACGTCCCCCCTTCGAGGCCGACAAGGCGCTCAAGGTGATGTTCGCCCACGCTCACGAGGTCCCCGTGCCGCCGTCGCAGGTCAATCACGACGTTCCAGCCGACGTCGAGTCAGTGGTGCTGCGCTGCCTGGAGAAGCAGCCGGAGGCGCGGTATCAGAGCGCGGCCGATCTACTGGCCGCGCTCGACGACTGCGAACTGCGCGGCAACTGGAACGACGAAATTGCCGCTCAGTGGTGGCAAGATTCGGCAACGGCAGTGGCGGCCGTCGGTTAGGGCGTTGCCATTGAGCGACTCGGCCATGCCGGCCAATGTATTAGCGATGCGAATGAACTGGCCGACACATCGTGGCAGCCGGACGTTCCAGTATGAGGTTGGCGATGTTGCGCGGCCGGAACGGATTCTTGGAGATGTGAATGCCGGCAAGCAATACGCATGCGTTGGACACTGACTCTCCTATTTCGGTCGCCGCAGCACCCGTGCAAGGTCACTGGGGGCGACCGGTTTGACCAGGTGTTCATCAAATCCGGCTTCGAGCACGGCCTTGCGATCGGCCTGTCGTCCATAGCCGGTTAGCGCGACCAGCTTTACCACGCGGTCGCTCAACTCGCTGCGCACGCGACGGGCAACCTGGTATCCGTCAAGCTCAGGCAGTCCGATATCGACCAGTGCAACCTCGGGTTCATGTTTCGCGATGGCGTCGATACCGCTTACGCCGTCGGCGGCGACGATGACGTCGTAACCGTCGATCCGCAGCAGCGCTTCGAGCATCTGCCGGCTATCGTCGTTGTCTTCGACGACGAGTATCCGGCGATAGGTCTCGTAGGACTCGTCGGTGTCCGCGATCTGTTCGGGCCGATCGCTGGTCGTGGGCAGACGCACTTTGAATTCACTACCGCAACCGGGACCAGCGCTAAATACCGAAACGCTACCGTCGTGGAGCTCGACGATCGATTTGACGAGATTGAGTCCGACGCCCATTCCGCCGTCGGCGCGGTCCAGTGAATCGTCGCCTTGCACGAAAAGGTCGAAGATGGAAGCTTGCATTTCGTGGGGAATGCCCTCGCCGTTGTCCCGGACCGCAATGACGGCGTTTTGTTCGTCCGCCGTCACTGAAATGGTGACCTCGCCCCCGGGGGGCGTGTACTTCGCTGCGTTCGTGAGCAAGTTCTCCTGAATTTGCAGGAGTCGGGCCGGGTCCCCCTTGACCCAGACCGGTTGCGATCCGAGTTTTAGGTTTAGGTTGTGCCGACGGCGGTCGAGAACAGGCTGAACCACCTGGACCGCCTCTTGCGCAAGTCGTACCAGGTCGACGACCTGCGGCCGCATTTCGATTCGGCCCTGTGTGATTCGAGAAACGTCGAGCAAG
>JAGQPT010000276.1 GCA_020426575.1 Planctomycetales bacterium | reverse complement strand
TGTCATGATCGTGGGAATCAGCGTGGCGCGGAACGCGGCGCGGGGCATCGGAAATTCTCCGTGTCGAGTTGCATTCTCCTGGGGACAGCCCCGGTTTCGTCCCATTTTCCCCGTCAAAGGCCGCTTGGCCAGTCCCCAATTCGCGGCGGACATCGCCACAGCGTATCATGTCGTTACTCGGCCAACTGCCGCCGTGGATTGCTAGCACCGACCGCTCGCAGCCACCGCGTGGACGCAACGGCAGTCCCGCGCGTCGGCCAATTTCGCTCAAAAACGTCGGACGATGAACATGCGCTATTCCCCGCCGGAACGAACACTCGCGGTCCACCTCATCGCGCTGTTACTGCTGGCTATCGCCCATGATGGCGTCGCCGCGCCCACGGATACATCGCCGATTGCAGCCGACAAAGGCGTTGCAGGCCCCGACGGAAAAACCGTTTGGTATGACGTGGCACTTCTCGGCGTCGAGGGCCGGGCGTTCGACGACACCGAGGTCTATTTCGACCGTTTGCCCGCCCGCGCCCACGGCGTCGTCCGTGACGCCGTCTGGAACCTCAGCCGCCACTCGGCCGGAATGTGTGTGCGGTTCGTCACTGATGCGACGCACATCGACGTGCGTTGGACACTGCGTTCGAACCAGTTGGCGATGCCGCACATGCCGGCAACGGGTGTGAGCGGCGTTGACCTGTACGTCCGCGATGACGAGGGAACGTGGCGGTGGCTGGCCGTCGGACAACCGAAGACATTTCCCACGAACGAACAACAACTCGTGCGCGAACTGCCCCCTGGGCGCCGCGAGTATCGTTTGTATCTGCCGCTTTACAACGGCGTCGAGGAGGTCCAGATCGGCATTCCTCCGGGTGCCACTCTCTCGCGTCCGCCCACCTATGACGCCGACCACGCCAAGCCGATTGTCTTTTATGGCACGTCCATCACGCACGGCGGTTGCGCGTCGCGCCCCGGCATGGCGCACGTCGCGATCCTCGGACGCCGCTTTGATCGTCCCACGGTCAACCTCGGTTTTTCCGGCAACGGTCGGCTTGAGACTGAGGTGGCCCAATTGATGGCCGAGATCGACGCGGCCGTGTTTGTCATCGACTGCCTGCCGAACGTCACCGCCGACGTTGTTCGTGCCCAGGCGGAACCGACCGTGGCGGTACTGCGTGCCGCGCATCCCGACACGCCGATCTTGCTGGTCGAAGACCGTACTTATGCGAACGCCTTCCTGGTCGAGAGCCAACGAGAGCGCAACGAGACGAGCCGAGCGGCGCTCCGCGAGGTGTACGAACGGCTCAAACGGGCCGGGGACGCCCACCTCTACTACCTGGAAGGCGACCGGCTGCTCGCCCCCGACGGCGAGGGGACTGTCGACGGTTCGCATCCGACGGACCTCGGGTTCGTGCAACACGCCGACGCGTTCGAGGCCGTGTTGCGACCGATCCTGGGTGAGTGATCAACAGGGGGCATCGATTTGAGTTTGGCGGCAGGAACGCCTAGGCTATCTGGTGCCAGCAAGGAGACGGCGCCCAGTATGTGGTGACGGAGCGCGTGACCGGTCCGCCCACGATGAGCACGAGGGACGTTATGTTTCGCCCGAGACCGTCTGGCCTGAAACACATCAGGATCGTGGGCACGCTAGCCGTGCTCGTGTTGGCGCCTCCCGTCGCCGCACAGCCGCTCGAAGGCACGCGCCCGTTAGAAACGGGTGACGACATTGCCTCGGTGATGGTCGACGGTATCGATCGCTTCCTGCTCCTTCAGACCGAGCAGTGCGTGGATCGCCGCGAGCGGTACTGGAACCGCGACACTTCGTCGTACGAGGCCTACGAACGCTCGATCGAACCGAACCGCGAGCGGTTAGCTCACATCCTCGGAGTGCGCGACCCGCGCGTCGAGTTTAGCGACGTTGAAATCTACTCCAATACGTCACAAGCCGCACTGATCGGTCGCGGCAACGACATGGATATCTTCGCCGTCCGTTGGCCGGTATTTGGCGACGTGCACGCCGAGGGACTGATGCTGCTGCCGACACGGGGTCGTTACCTCGCCGACGTCGTAGCGATCCCTGACGCGGACGTCACTCCGGAGCAACTCGTCGGGCTCGATGAAGGTGTGCCGCCCGAGGCGCAGTACGCCCGTCGCCTGGCCGAGGGTGGTTGTCGCGTGTTGGTCCCGATGCTGATCAGCCGCTATGGTGGTCCGGAGAGTTGGGGGGGGCGGCAAACCGGTCTCACGAACCGGGAGTTTCTCTACCGCTCGGCGTTCGAACTGGGGCGTCACATCATTGGCTACGAACTCCAGAAGGTGCTCGCGGCGGTGGACTGGTTCCAGCGCGATGCTGATCTGGCTGATCCACACATCTGCGTCGTCGGTTGGGGCGAAGGTGGTCTGCTTTCGCTGTATGCCGGCGCACTCGACACTCGCATCGACGCCGTCTGCGTCAGTGGCTACTTCGGTTCGCGACAACAACTTTGGCAAGAACCGGTCGACCGCAATGTGTTCGGCCTGCTCGAACAGTTCGGCGATGCAGAGTTGGCCAGCATGGTCGCCCCGCGGCAGCTGATTATCGAAACGGCCGCTGCGCCCGCCTTCGAAGTGCCACCCGGCACCAAAGGCGCGCCGGGCCGAATCACGACGCCGTCGTTGGGTCAGATCGGTGGCGAGTTGACGCGGGCCCATCACCTCACCGTCGGCCTCGATCCTCCGCCGCCAGTCACCTTGGTGATCGCTGACGACGGACCTCCCGGCACGCCGGCGGCGCTCGAAGAGTTGCTCGAACCGGTGCTGCCCGACTTCCACCTCCCGCCGTTGGGGCCAGCGCCGCATGACCTGCGGGTTGCAGCGGATCCACAGGCCCGGCACCGTCGTCAAATGCACGAGTTGGATCGCCACTCGCAACAGTTGCTGCTGGCCAGCCCACGGGTCCGCGACTCCTACTTCGCCGAGCTAAAGACCGACACGCCCGAGGCGTTTGCCAAGTCGATCGAGCCGTATCGCGAAAAGTTCTACAACGACGTGATCGGTCGCTTCGAACTCGAACCATTGCCTCCGGATGCGCGCAGTCGGCGGGTTTATGACGAGCCGGGCTACGTCGGTTACGAAGTCGTGCTCGACGTGTTTCCCGACGTGATCGCCTACGGCATTCTGCTTGTGCCCAAGAACATCGCGCCCGGCGAGCGTCGTCCGGTGGTCGTCTGTCAACACGGCCTGGAAGGTCGACCACAGGACGTGGCCGATCCAGCCGTCGATAACCAATATTATCATCGCTTCGCCTGCGAATTGGCCGATCGCGGCTTTGTCACGTTCGCGCCACAGAACCCATATATCTTCGAAGACCGCTTCCGCACGTTGCAGCGCAAGGCAAACCCGTTGGGTAAGACGCTCTTTTCAGTGATCGTGCCGCAACATCAACAGATCGTTGACTGGCTGGGCTCCTTGCCCTTTGTGGACGCCGGTCGCATCGCCTTCTACGGGCTCTCCTACGGCGGTAAGACGGCGATGCGAGTGCCGGCGCTCGTGACCGACTACTGCCTGTCGATCTGTTCGGCCGACTTCAACGAGTGGGTCGGGAAGAACGCTTCGACGCAGTTGCCGTACAGCTACGTCTGGACCGGTGAGTACGAAATCTTCGAATTCGACCTGGGAAGCACGTTCAACTATGCCGAGATGGCCCGGCTGATTTCACCGCGGCCCTTCATGGTCGAGCGCGGCCACTTCGACGGCGTGGCGCACGACGAGGCGGTAGCCTACGAGTTCGCCAAGGTGCGGCACCA
The DNA here is from genome assembly GCA_020426575.1 of Planctomycetales bacterium. GTDB lineage: Bacteria > Planctomycetota > Planctomycetia > Pirellulales > JAEUIK01 > JAGQPT01. The sequence goes on along the minus strand of JAGQPT010000276.1, from coordinate 55 downwards.
CTACGCCGCGAAGCTCGGCCTGGCGGACCGATGCCAGATCGAATGGTTCGTCGGT
>JAGQPT010000275.1 GCA_020426575.1 Planctomycetales bacterium | reverse complement strand
CGCGCCACAGCGCAACACCCGCACGAGTTGCCGACCGCGCTCCAGGCGCTCTGCTTGCTCACCCCCGTCGACATGAGAAAACCACCGTGGCGCGATCGTCTCGGTCGAAAAGTGCGGCGCCGACCAGGCCAACACGAGTTCCGGCGTTGCGGCCCCGGGCACGTAGTCCACAACAAGGTCGTGATGCCCGAAGTCGAGTTCCAAGGGCGCGCTGTGTGTCCAACCGACGTCCGTTCGGTCGGAATCGAGCACCACGTCATCGTCGACGCGCACGACAAGCCGGCCTCGCACGTAGGCCGAGATCACGAACGTCTCGGGCAGGTCCGCGTATAGCCGGCCTGAGTACTGCACGCGGCTCACGCCCTTGGCGAGTCGGTCATCCAGCGGCACGTAGGCGTCACTCAACACGACCCGGTCCGCGACACGCGTGATCGTCTCGCCGTTGTCGGTCGTGAACTGGGCAATCAGGCCCGGTCGGCCTTCGCTGAGTTCTAGTTCGTCGAAGTCGTCTTCGGCGCGAGCGGCGGCGCAGGCCGCGCCGATCGTCGCCAACACGATCGATAAGACACGCCACACGAGGCGCGCAGCATCGCGATCGGACGGCATACGACTATTGCGGAACATGGCAGACGTCTGGGAAGAACAACAGTGGAGGGCAAACTTCAAAACGGAGCGTGCACCGGGGGGTGGGGATCGGGCACCGCAGGCAAAGAACGCCGGGATGAGGCGAGCGCCCTTCAAGCATGGACTGCCCTGCCGCGAAACGCAAGCGCTTTGTCGATTTCGAGATACGTGCTTTGGCCCACCGCCGCGAGCTCCCCTCGTCAACTGGACAACGGCGGGTGCCACGCGTATTGTGTCCAGTGAGTCAGGCGCCGCGGCGACGGCACCGACACCTCGACGGGGCGCCGTTTCGACGGATCCATTCGACATTCGGAGCTTTGCCTTGAAGAGCAACCGGGAGTCCCCCCAAGTGGTTGTCGTTGGCGGTGGCCCCGCCGGTGCGACAACCGCCGCGCTGCTGGCCCGCGAAGGTGTGCGGGTGCGGCTGTACGAGCGCGAGCAGTTCCCCCGTTTTCACATCGGCGAGTCGCTGATCCCCCAGACCTACTGGACGCTCAAACGCCTGGACCTGCTCGACAAGCTTCGCGCGAGTCGGTTCGTGAAAAAATACAGCGTGCAGTTCATCAGCGGCGACGGCAAAGAATCGCAGCCGTTCTACTTCGACAAACACAACCCACACGAAAGCTCCCAAACCTGGCAGGTACTGCGCAGCGAGTTCGACGCGATGATGCTCGATCATGCCCGCCAGCAGAGCGTCGACGTGCGCTGCGGTGACCGCGTGCTGGACGTGCGCATCGACGAAGGCCGGGCAAGTTGCGTGACGGTCAAGAACGCCGACGGCGCCACCGAGACCGTCGATTGCGACGTGGTCGTCGACGCCACGGGCCAGACGTCGCTCATCGCCCGGCGTCTGAACCTGCACGTCCGCGACGACGTGCTCCGCAAGGGCTCGGTCTGGACCTATTACCGCGGTGCCTACCGCGACAGCGGTCGCGACGAAGGCGCCACGATCGTCGCCCGCATCCAGGGCGAGCAGGGTTGGTTCTGGTACATCCCGCTGCACGACGACCTGGTGAGCGTCGGGGCGGTGGGCGACTTCGAAAAGCTCTTCACCCCCGGTGCGACTCATGAAGAAATCTTCCATCGGCAACTGAGCCGTTGTCCCGGCATCGAACGGCGTCTGGCCCCCGGAACTCGCGCCAACGACTACTTCGCCACGAAGGACTTTTCCTACACGGCCCGGCAGTTCGCCGGCGACGGCTGGGTGCTGGTCGGCGACGCCATGGGATTCCTCGACCCGCTGTATTCGTCGGGTGTGTTCCTGGCGCTGAAGACGGGCGAGCTGGCCGCTGATGCGATCACCTCGGCGCTCGACGCCGGCGACACCTCGGCGGCCCGGCTGGGCGCCTGGGAACCCATGGTCCGCGACGGCTATGGTCGCATGCGCGAATTGGTCTGCGCCTTTTACGAGGGCTTCAGCTTCGCCAAGTTCCTCAAGCGGCATCCGCATTATTCGGATCACGTCGTCTCGATGTTGATCGGCGACATCTTCCGCGACGACCTCGACGAAATGTTCGACTCGATGCAAACGATGCGGGCCGAGATGATGGCGCCTGCCGCCGACGAGTAGTTCTCGGACCGTCCTACCAGACCATATCCATACACATAGTCCTTTCCATACACATTGACCGTGCCAAGGGGAACGCGTTGCCCTGGACGACCATATTGGCCGCCGTCGATCTGGTCCTGATCGTCGTCTTCATTCCCTGGATCCTGTCGCTGAAGAAGCGTACGACCTCGGCGCTGGCCTGGTGCCTGATCGTATTGCTGCTGCCACTCCTCGGCTCGCTGCTGTTCGTCGTCTTTGGCTATACATACATCGATCGCCCGCTGAAGAAGAAGCGGCAACACCGCGCCACGTTCACGCCTCCGCCCGGTACGCCCCGCCGCCGTCCCTTCCACACGCTCTCGGCCGAGCAGCACCGCCTGGCCGGTTGGAAGGGGCTCGGCCGACTGGCGTCGAAGTTTGGCAACGGCCCACT
>JAGQPT010000274.1 GCA_020426575.1 Planctomycetales bacterium | reverse complement strand
GTGGTTGAGGTTGCGGGCCTCTTCCATCGAGTATTCGATGACCTTCTTGGCCCGGGGCGTTTGCGGCAGCTTGCCCATCGTGACCATTTCGGGGCCGCTCTGGACGATCTTCTCGACTTCGAGGCGGATTTTCCGCAAATCGATGTCGAGGTTTTTCAGCACGTTGGCCGCGACGCCGCTACCTTCCTTGATCAGGCCCAGCAGGATGTGTTCGGTGCCGATGTACTCGTGGTTGAAGCGCTGGGCTTCCTGATTGGCCAGCTGCATCACCTTGCGGGCACGCTCGGTAAATCGTTCGTACATCAAAAACGCCTCCGTCAGTGGGCAGGGTCACCTGGGTGGGTGTCACTAGGCTGGGCATGCCGATCGCGTTGGTGAAACGCCGTACCTGGTGATTCGTTCGTGTCTCTATATACGCAGGAAAACGGACAACTGTTGAATTATTCCTCGAAGCCGATCAGGGGGCGTCGTTTACGACGCGCAGTCCCTCCGATGACATTGGTAGCCCATTAGTGCGATCCTTACAACCGCCTCAGGCCGCGTCGTCCATCTTGCGCTGTCTGTTGTAACCGGCAGCGTCGCTTGGACCATCCGTCGCCGACGATGGTTCGCCGCCGTATATCCGGGGTCCCGCGGTGACCGACTCGTCTTTGTGGGGATGCTCCACCATACGTTCTTCTGAGGTGTCTTCTTCTGACAGTTTAGCGCCGGAAGTGCCGCTGGTGGCCTCGGCGCCGAGCAGGAGACGCTCCCGTTCGACTTCCCAAGACCAAACGTGGCCGTCATTTAGCGACTCGATCTGCCGCAGTTCCCGCCGGGCTTCGTCGTAGCGGCCGGTGTGGCGAAACAGTGTCGCCAGCAGCAACCGGGCCGCCGCGTCAGCGGGGTGCCGCACGAGTTGCCGACGCAGCAACATCTCGGCTTCGACCCAGTGGGTGCGGAGGTACTCGCGCTGCGCCGCGGCCAACAGGTCATCGGCCCCGTCCAGGGCCAGTCCCGGCGCCGCGCGGCCAGCGAACCGGGGGCCGTCGCCATAGGCCAACGCACCGGCCGAGGTGGCAGCCACCATCGACCAGGCCGCCCACCACTGCCAGCCGTTGAGCCATTCGCTCCAGACCCATGTCCCCAGCATTGCGACGTTCAAGAGCGCGGCAAAGGCGATGGCAACGACAAGCCCGGCCCACGCTCCGCGCGTCCAGAGGGCGACCATGCCCGGCCAGAGATACAAAGCCCAACGCATCCTGCGCACGTGGCTAGTGCTCCTTGCTTGTTGTCCTCGGTGAGAGGGCCGCGTTGCGACCGTAGCGCTGCGGAGCGTCCGCTTCGCAGGGGGGGACCCGACGTGTCAACATCTTGCGCCCGCGGAGCGCATGCCACGCAGGGCAAAGACATTCGGGGGACGATTATTCGGGTCCTATGCCACGGCGAGCGGATTGTAGCGGCCCGGGTGCGCAGCCACAAGGCAAGTTACGCTGCCACTTGCGGTTAAGTGGTTAGGCATCGCTGCAGCACAGCCCGAGGTGCCGGCGACTTTACAAAGCCCGGCCGCCTGCCACACTGAGGGGTATGGACTACATGCTCACCGCCGGCAGCAGCCGCGTCATCGATCACGCCAAGCAACTGGCAGCCGACGAGCCGCTGGAGAACGGGTGCCTGCGCGCCCTGTTGCTAGGACTGCTAGCTGAGTCGGAGTGTCGCGCTGCGCTGATGCTCGCCGAACAAGGCATCGACGAAGCGTCGCTCCACGGTCAGTGTCCCGCCTTTCAGCACGTCGCCGAGGCAACCGGCGTCCGCGTCGTCCGCCCCGGTTGGGATGCAGCCATCGGGGGCGTGATTGCCGCGGCCCAGCCGCTGCTGGTCGATTTCCCCCGACCGCTGGAAATTTCGACCGAACATCTGCTCTACGGACTCGTCGCCGGCGAGCACGAACTGGCCGATTGGCTTGTCGAACAAGGGTTGGCACCGGGCAAACTCCGCCGTCAGATCCTGCAATTGCACGGTTACGGCGCCGAACCGCTCGAATGCGCGGAACTCACCGACGACGCGCCGAGCAGCGAGGTCCACCCTGCAAATTCCAGTCCGCCAGCAAACTCCGCTGATACCGCCAGCGCCGAACCGTTCGCCGCGCCGTTGGCGTCACCGCCGTCCGACAGTGCGCCGCGACAGCATGACGTGTCGGTCGCGACACTGCGGGTGCTCGACGCCTCGGCCAACAGGGCCCGCGAGGCGCTGCGGGTGGCCGAAGACTACACCCGGTTCGTGCTCAACGACCGGCACCTGACCGAGCGACTCAAGCAACTGCGGCACCGGCTGGCGGCGGCACTCGCCACGATCGAAGGCCCGCAGCGCTATGCCTGCCGCGACACGCCGGGCGACGTCGGCACCGAACTCACTACGGCCAGTGAACGCAACCGCCCTGACGTCGACGCCGTCTTGACGGCCGCGTGCAAACGGCTGGGCGAGTCGCTCCGCAGCCTCGAGGAATTCGGCAAGACGGTAGACGACGCGTTCGCGGCCAGCATCGAGCGGATCCGTTACGACGCCTACACGGTCGAGGCCGCGCTGCACGTCACCCGCGGTGCGCTGGCGAGGCTCTCTGATGCCCGGCTGTACGTGCTCGTCGATGCGTGCGCCACGGAGGCGTCGTTTGTCAGCCTCGCCGAGGAGTTGGTGACCGCCGGTGTCGACGTGATCCAGTTGCGCGACAAGCGGCTCACAGACCGCGAGTTGGTCGAACGGGCCCGACGCCTTTGCGCCGTGGCGGCCGGCAGCCGCACACTGGCGATCATCAACGATCGGCCCGACATTGCCGCCGCAGTGGGTGCCGCCGGTGTGCACGTCGGTCAGGACGAGGTGCGGGTGCGCGACGCCCGGGCGATCGTCGGTGCCGGCGCGCTGGTCGGCGTGTCGACGCACTCGCTCGACGACGCACGTCGGGCGGCCCTCGACGGGGCCGACTACATCGGCGTCGGACCGACGTTTCCGTCAACGACCAAACGGTTCGCCGATTACCTGGGTGTGCCACTCGTGGCCGCGGTGGCCCAGGAGATACGCCTGCCGGCGTTTGCCATCGGCGGCATCACCACGACCAACGCCGCCGAGGTGCTGGCGACGGGCATCCACGGACTGGCCGTCGCCGCCGCTGTGACTCAGGCCCGCGACCCGGCGATCGCCGTGTCCGAGCTGCGCGCGCTGCTGGGCCGTTTTGCCTGACGATGCGATAGCGCGTCGCTGCCCCGCGCTATAATGCGTTGCCGGCGCGCCAAGATAACCTAACGAACCACGCTCCAGGACGCGTGTCCGCACCGAACGTCACCCGCCATGGCCGCCAATCTCACACCGCAGTACCTCAAGGCCGAAGAAGAGTATCGTCGGGCCGCCACGCCGGAAGAGGAACTCCGCTGGCTCGAGGTAATGCTGCGCGAGATTCCCAAGCACAAGTCGTCCGAGAAGCTGCAGTCGGACCTGAAGTCGAAGATCAGCCGACTGAAGAAGGAGTCGGCCGCCCAGCGCGCGGCTGGCAAACGCGGCCACTCGACGCGCATTCCCCTGCAGGGGGCGGGCACCGCAGTGCTGCTGGGCGGTCCCAATGCCGGCAAGAGTGCACTGTTGGCCGCGCTGACGCACGCGCATCCCGAGGTCGCGCCCTATCCGTTCACGACCCGCCAACCCGCGCCCGGCATGATGCCCTATGAAGACGTCTTCGTACAACTCATCGACACACCGCCGATCACGCCCGACTTCTTTGAACCGGCGATGCATGGGCTGATCCGCGGGGCCGACCTCGCGCTGCTGGTCGTTGACCTGGGCAGCGACGACGGCATCGAGCAGTGCCAGGACGTGCTCAACCGGCTCGGAGAAACCAAGACGCGGCTGGCCCGCACCTCGCACCTCGACGAAAACGACGTCGGCATCAGCTACACGGCCACGCTGCTGGTTCTCAACAAGATCGATGCCGACGGTGCGGCCGAGCGGCTCGAACTGCTGCACGAACTGGTCGGCGACGACCTGCCGGCCGAGCTACCCGAACACGTCGTCTCGGCCGAACAGACGACGGGGCTGGAAGAACTTCGCCGCGCGATCTACACCGCGCTCGACGTGGTGCGCGTCTACACAAAGACGCCCAATCAAAAGGCCTCGGATCACGACCGCCCGTACACCGTTCGCCGCGGTGGCACGGTCCACGACGTCGCCGAGTTGATCCACAACGATCTGGCCGCGAAACTCAAATTCGCCCGCATCTGGGGCAGCGCAGTGCACGACGGCACGGTGGTCAAAGCCGACCACGTCGTCGCCGACGGCGACATTGTCGAGCTGCATGAGTGATTTGGCGGACCGTGTCGTTCGGCAAAGGAAACTCACCGCCGAGGCGCCGAGGACGCAGAGAGGAAATTGTAGGCGTAGAATGAGGAAGACATGGATTCGCGCAGACGTGAAGTAGGCGCGATTGCCAGCTTGATCATCCTCGGTGAAAAGTGTTCGACCGCTTCAGGCGCGTCGTGTACGATGATGGCAACGCGCGGGTTTTAGCGATCGATAGGAACGGCTCGCGCTGTGCAAAACGCCCGCACTTTCGATGTGTTGCTTCCCCGCTGCCAGACGAATGTTCGCAACGCGCGTCGCTGCAAACGCGCCGCGGCGGTTCCGCGTTCTGCTTGTCCACACATGGTTGTTTTTTGCAGGCGCGGTCGTTTTGGCGGCCGGTTGCGATGATCAACGAGACCCCCACGGCCGACTGGCGCTCTCGGGCACCGTGACGTTCCAGGGGCAACCGCTCGACCAGGGACTGATCGACTTCCTGCCGGTTGACCGGCCGGGCAGCGCCGGCGCTCGTGGCCGCGTTCGCGACGGCACGTATTCGATCCCCCGCCACCAGGGCGTCGTCCCCGGTCGGTATCGTGTGGTGATCACGTCGGCCGAGTCGGTCAGTGCCGAAGCGCCGGACGGCACGCCGGGACGAGCGTTGCCGTTGCCCGGCAAAGAACGGATTCCGCCGGAGTTCAACTCCGAGAGCGAGTGGACCGTCGAAGCCCGAGAAGGTGACGAGAACACGTTCGAATTCACGATTCCCTAGGTCAAGCGATGTTGCGTCGCAGCCGTGCTTTCACACTGATCGAACTGCTCGTGGTGATCGCGATCGTCGGCATCCTGGCGGCGCTACTGCTACCGGCCGTGCAGGCGGCCCGCGAGTCCGCCCGGCGTACGCAGTGCGCCAACAATCTGCACCAGGTCGGCGTCGCCATGCACGCTCACCACACGGCCCACGGTGAACTGCCCGTCGGCGTGAACGGCACGTTTGCCTATTGGGGCACCTGGCAGACGAACCTGCTACCGTTCCTCGAAGAAGGCAAGCTGCAAGGCTTGTACAACTTCCGGCTCGGCTACGGTGCGCCGCACAACATTGAGCACGTCACCGGCAAACGGCTCGCCGTACTCACGTGTGCCAGCGACACACCGAGCACGGGCTTCAAGGGGATCACCTGTCACAACTATGCCGTGAACTTCGGCAACACGGCGATCGACTACAACCCAGCGTTTGGCTACGACACCCGACAGTTGCAGACCTTCAACGGAGTCGAGTTCGGCGGTGCTCCGTTTCGACAAAACAAGGCCGTCGCCATCTCCCACATCACCGACGGCAGCAGCCACACGCTGATGGCGGCCGAGGTGGTGCAAGGGAGGTCCGGCGATCTGCGCGGCTTCAGTTGGTGGGGGCTCGGCGCCATTTTCGTCGGTTGGATCGGCCCGAACAGCGCCTCGCCCGACGTGATCAGCTACATCGATTTCTGCCAGGACGTGCCGCCGAACCCGCCGTGCATCGCGCCCGGTTCGGAGACGAGCCCCGTGATGAACGGTGCCCGCAGCCGACATCCAGGCGGTGTCAACGTCGCCATGTGCGATGCCAGCGTCCGTTTCGTCTCTGACCAGGTGCTGCTGGACGTCTGGCGTGCCATGACGACCAGCAAAGGCGAAGAAACGATCGACGCGCCCTAGGCTGTAGGCGCAGGGCCCGAGGCCGTAGGATGATGGGCTCAGCAGAAACCCCTGGCAGCCTAATCCACTACAGCCGAATCGCCCAGCCGCCCCCATGCCCACCAACTCCGACGCCGCCAATCTGCTCGATGAGATCGCTGATATCCTCGAGTTTCAGGCGGCGAATCCGTTTCGCATTCGTGCCTATCGCAACGGCGCGCGGGCGGTCCGCGCGCTGGCCGAACCGCTCTCGGCCATCGTTGAAGACGAGCAGCGCCAGCTCACCGACATCGACGGCATCGGCAAGGACCTGGCTGAGAAGCTCACGACGCTCGTTGAAACCGGAGAGCTGCCGATGCTCGACGAATTGCGGGCCGAGGTGCCCGAGTCGCTGATCCAGTTGATGCGGGTGCCGGGGCTCGGTCCCAAGAAGGCGGCGGCGCTGCACAAAGAGCTTGGCATCGAGAACCTGCACGACCTCCGCGCCGCCTGCGAGAACGAACAGGTCCGCTCGCTCAAGGGCTTCGGCGCCAAGACCGAGGCGACGATCCTCGAAGGGCTCGACCTGGCGGAGGCGGCGGGCGAGCGGATGTACTGGGCCCACGCCGACGAGATCGTCCAGGCGCTGCGCGAACATCTCGAGCCGTGCGAGGCGATCCAGCGACTCGAGTTCGCCGGCAGCTATCGCCGCGGCCGAGAAACGGTGCGCGACCTCGACGTGCTGGTCGTCGCCGACGAGCCGGACGCCGTGATGGATTGCCTTGCCGAGTTCCCCGCGGTCGACACGGTCACCGGCCGTGGCGACACGAAGATGTCGGTTCGCCTCGCGGACGGCGTACAGGTCGACCTCCGCGTCGTGCCGGCCGAATCATTCGGTGCCGCGCTACACTACTTCACCGGCTCGAAGGAACACAACGTCGCCCTGCGCGGGCTGGCCAAGAAACGGGGCCTGAAGATCAACGAATACGGCGTCTGGAAAGGCGACAAGGCGGTTGCCGGCGCGAGCGAAGAAGACGTCTACGCCGCGCTCGACCTGCCCTGGTTTCCGCCGGAGTTGCGGGAAAACCGCCTCGAGTTCGACCTGGCCGAGGCGGGCAAGTTGCCACGCCTCGTCGAACTTGGCGACATCCGCGGCGACCTGCACATGCACACCGACCAGACCGACGGCGCCGCGACGCTGGAAGAGATGATCGAGGCGGCGCGGGCCCGCGGCCTGGAATACATCGCCATCACCGACCACTCGAAGCGCGTCACGATGGCCAACGGCCTGGACGCCCGCCGGCTGCGCCAGCAGTTCAAGGAAATCGACCGGCTCAACCAGAAGTACGACGACATCCACGTGCTCAAGGGAGTCGAGTGCGACATCCTGGAACGGGGCGGCATGGACCTCGACGACGACGTGCTCGCCGAGGCCGACTGGGTCGTCGCCAGCGTGCACTACGGCCAGAATCAGCCCCGCGAGCAGATCACACGACGCATCGTCGACGCCCTGGCCAACCCCAACGTCTCGGTGATCGCCCATCCGACGGGCCGGTTGATCAACCGTCGCAAGCCGTACGACGTCGACCTCGAAGCGGTGTTCCGGGCGGCGGCCGAGCACGGCAAACTGCTGGAGTTGAACGCGAACCCCGCGCGGCTCGACCTGGACGACGTCGCCTGCGCCGCCGCCAAACGACACGGCATTCCGATCGCGATCTCGACCGACGCGCACCGCACGGCCGGGCTCGACGTGATGCGCTACGGCATCCTGCAAGCCCGCCGCGCCGGCCTGACCAAAAACGACGTCGCCAACACCCGCAGCCTCAAAGACTTCAAACGACTGTACTTAAGGCCGGAAGCCTAAGACAGAAAATCGCAGTCACTGTCAGGTCGACTAACCTTGGTGGGGTCTGTCCACACTGTCGATTGGTCGTCGGATGCGAGGCCGGTCGTCTTCAATACTCTAAGTGCGCCCATATAACAGAAGGCGCCATACATCTTGTTCTGCAAGGGATCACCGGTTGTGCGTTCGCCGTAGATATCACCCAGCTTCCTCTGTATTTTGGCCCACTGTTCCGGATACGCTTCCTCTGTATATACGCGCAGGGCGTTTTCGAAGCATTCAATTGCACGCTCAAGATCGACTGAAGCGTCTCCATTGGGCAGATTGCAATAAACGAGCCCTAAGTTGCACTGTGCGCTAGCCCATTGTACTGGAAAGGATGTTAACGTGAAAATCTCAAGAGCGCGTTCCAAACAGGCAAGCGCTCGTTTCGCATCAACCATTCCCGTTCGGTCCGCCAACTGGCAGTAAGCCGTTCCAAGTCCCATTTGTGTTGTCGCCCAGTCGAACGGAAAAGTCTCTCGGTCGAGCACCCGAAGGGAGCCGGTGTAGTGTTCGATCGCGAGATGAATGTTATTCTGAACATCTCCGTCTTCGAGCTGCATGTACACATTCCCAAGGTTATGCTGTACCCGACTACACTCGTAGGGAAAGTCTGCTTGGGCATAAACGCTCAATGCGCTTTCGGAATGTGAAATTGCTCGGCGAAGATTTTCCGCGCGGTCCCCATCAGGTAAAGTTCTGTACAAGACCCCAAGATTACTCTGGATCATCGCCCAATTGACTGGGAAGTCGACTTCGTTAAAAACGCGAAGAGCGCACTCGTAGTAGGATATCGCTGTACGGTGATTCGTCGCAGGATCGCCACTTGATAAGTTCCGATGCGCTTGCGCAAGGTTATTCATTGCCAATGCCCATTCGACGGGGAAGTCTGCCTCTGTGAGCACTCGAAGGGCATTTTCGACGCATTCGATCACCTTTCGAAGATTGTCTACGCGAAGTCCGATGGGCAGAGACATCCACGCGTTTCCCAAATTCAACTGTGTTTTCGCCCATTCCAAAGGGAATCTTTCCTCGGAAAGAACGCGGAGCGCACTGTCGAAACAGGCGACAGCACTATGCAAGTTCTTGACGCGGTCACCCTTCTGCAGACTAACATATACATTTCCAAGGTTATTCAGCGTTCGAGCCCAGTCGATCACCATTCCAACCTGCTCGAAGACCACTAATGCGTTTTCAAAACACTCAATCGCGCAGGTGGTTTTTTCAGCGTGATCACCGAAATGCATTTTGCCGAATGCCATTCCCAAACTGTTTTGTGTCACAGCCCATTGAGAGGGGAAAGTCTCGCGGGTAAGTACACACAGTGCGCGTTCATAGCACCCGATAGCGATTTCAATATTGCGGTTGGGATCCCCGGTTGCAGCCTGACCGAATTCGTCGCCGACCTTACGAAGTGCCAAAGCATCACCCTCGGTTTCGACAGAAATCGTTCCTATCACTAGCTCCATCCAGTTCAGAATCTGACGATGAATCTGCATGCGACACGCGTCTCGCTCCCGTGCAGCGAGATTCGTCCACTCGTCGATGGCGGCTTTTTCATCAAGCTCGAAGTGGTGATGCCAAGCCAGTCCGGCGAATTCGTCGACGTCGCAATGGCAACGTTCTGACCAATGATTCCGCCACCACTCGTTCCCGCATCGCCACGGCGAGTCGCTCTCGGAGGACTCCTGGCGCGTGAGCCTATTGAGCGCCGACTGCATGCGTGGGTGCAATCGGTACCAACCCGGTGAGTCCTCCTTGCACACGAAACTGTAATGCATCAGCGTCGACCAGGCCGCGTCGGCTGCCGCACCACCGTTATCCGCGAACGCTCGCCGCGCCGCTTGTTCATCGAATCGCGGCGTGATCGCCAACTTCTTTAACCAACATTCGTATGTTCGATCGTCACCCATTGACCGTAGAAAACGATGGGCGAGTCTTTCGATGTCACCCGCGGGCATGTCGAAAGTCGTCGGATCGACGGTTCCGCCTCGCCGTGTTTCATTCCAGACGGTGTCGGCACAGAGGCCCAGTGCGAAGGGGTGGAAGCCAACGTCGGGGACGTGGTCTTCGTCGGCCTGCTCGCGCGGTTCAGTC
>JAGQPT010000273.1 GCA_020426575.1 Planctomycetales bacterium | reverse complement strand
GGTTGACGCGCAGTCACGCGCTGCGGGTGTAAAGCACCCAACACGGTAGCCGCTACTGCGGCACCCGGCGCCTGGCGTCTCGTCACAAAGCGTTCATGCCACTAGGAGTGCGACCATGCGTATGTTCGATCTTTTCCATCACGGCAAACCAACTCGCAGCATCAGCCGCAACCGCCGCCTCGGAGTCCAGCGACTCGAGCTCCGCGAATTGCTGGCGGCGGACGTGGCGTTCGTCGGGCCGCTCGACGCGGTGCCGGCGGAGCCATCGATCGTCGAGATTCGCTCACTCGACGATGTGTTCACGGCAGTACAACTTGCCCCGACGGCACGTCGCACCTTCGACGCGTATGCCGCAAACATCGCGGTTTCACCGGCTCAGGCCGACGCCAACTTCGACGGCACCGTTGACGCGCGCGACTACACGATTTGGGCACAGCATGTATTCACCAACCGAGCCGGCAGCGGCGGTGAGGGCAGTAACAACGGCGATTTCAACGGTGACGGCATCGTCGACGGACTCGACTATCTTGATTGGGCAGAGCAGGTCGCCCGTCAATCGACCACGGCTGAGCGTCTCGACGGCTGGGACCTCGCAACACAGGGGGTGCCCTTGCCCGCCAACGAAGCGGAATTGGTCGCAACACTCAACATGTTGCCGCCGTTGCCAAAGCTGCATCACAGTTCTCCCTGGAGTTTCAACTGGGACAATCCGGATCTCGCGACGGCGGTGGCTCGCATCACCGGGTCGGTGGGACTCTCGACCTACTATCACGATACGATGGACGTGGTTCGCCGGGCCGTGCGCATCGCCAAAGAAACGGGCGCGGTCGTCGACTTTCAATACTCGCCCTACCACGTGCTCTACGCCAAGAGCGATCCGCGCGATTGGGGGCCGGACTTTCAAGCGGCTCTCGACGAAATCAATTCCACGTTCATCGAAGCCGCCGTCAATTTTGAACGCGCCAAAGTGCTGGAGAACGCGCCCGACGTACGCGTCGGCATTGTCATGGCGGATCAGGAACTCCTGCGGAGCGACATCGGCCCAGACGGCAAGGCCGACCCCGATGGCCCCCACTATGCCGACCAACTCGAAGCCGTGCGGATCAAGAACGATTACGTGTACAACGCGGCAAAACGAGCGTTTCCCGATGCCACATTTGTCTGGCACTCGTTTCCCGGTGGTCCGTACCATTCTCCTGATCAGCTTCACGACGGAGTCGCTTCGACGGAACTGTACACCAACCTTGATCCAGCAACGCTGCGCTACGCCGTCAAAGACTTGGTCGACAGCGCGGACGCGTTCAACGCCGCCATCGAGCCTTCGTCCGCGCGGCGGCCAATCACCACGTTGATTCCGGCGATTTCATTGGGGGGTTTCTACGACGTCAGTGTGAACGAGCCACATCCCGGCTACATCACTGACGTGCCGTATCCGGTGCGGTACAGCTGGCACAAGGGTCGCACGCTAAATCACCCTTACTTCGCCAGCGAGGAACGAGCACACCGCGACGGCCCGTCATACCGCATCGACGAGCTTTACCTGTGGCCGGCACCGATCGGGAACGGCCACGACGGCTACTACGAACACCTGGTCGCTTACGTCGCCGGCGCCGCGAATTTGAAGGCGAGCGAAGGAAATTGGCTCGACACGTTGAGCCGCTAACGCGGCGTTTCGCCACGCGCGGACACACGAATCGCTGAGGACCATAGCGAAGGCGTCAACCCCGATCATCGGGCCGCGCCCGGTACGCGCGCCAGCGTTTCACGTGAAACAATTGGCGCGCTACTGCTGGAATTCGATGCCGGCGCCGTCACCGTCAGTGAGCCTGACGCCGAATGCCCAGGCGCCGCCGAGCTGGGTGACTTTCAGTAACACTTGGTTCAGGCCTTTTCGCCCCGTCACCGTCATCTTATCCTGATCGGCGAGATAACCGCGTCCCCCCTCAAAGCGGCCCACCTCCGCGCCGTTGAACCAACAGACGAATCCGTCGTTGCTGCCGAGGTTGATCACTAGCTCGCGCTCGCCGGCCAATTCGAATTCGGCGTAGGCGTAGGCCGCCAGGTTGGGCCGTGAGCCATATAGCGTGACAAGGTCGACCTTGCCATCGCGGTCGATGCTGCGGACGCGCCGCCACTGCATTTCACGCCCGCCAAACTCGACCGGGGAGCTGACATCAACGTCCGGTTCACCGGCCAGCGCCGCATCGGTCGGGTGTTCAACATCCCAGGGCAGGGGAGCGAGCAACTGCCAGTGAGCGACGCTGCCGCGCGACTTGGCATCGGCAACCACGTCTTCGCCGAGTCGCTTGAGCGCGGTCAGGCACGTTTCGATCGTCTCCGGCGAACCGGCCTCGGCAAGGGCCGACCGCACTTGCGCCAGAACCTCCTGGCGTGGGAGGTCGCCGTTGGTCACCGCCGCCACCATCCGATCGAGCGATTTCGCCAGCATTTCGCCATTCCCAAAACAGACAATGCGACCGTCGTCAAGCACGATGACGACACGACCATCGCGATCGATGCTCAGGCCCCCCACGACCGCCGCTGCCGGGAGAGCCTGCTGCCAGAGCGTATCGCCGCTGCCAAGGTCGAACGCGTTGACGGTCCACTTGCCCTGCAGATTGCCGGCCGTGTGCTGCTGAGCCACGGTGACTACGGCGTTGGATGCCAGGGCAACGGCGACCGTGTCGGAACCTTGCAGCGACGCGGCCGTCGCCTTGGGCGCGAGTTGACCGCGGCGCTGTGCTCGCTCGACGCTGCCCGTGTCCAAGGCGGCAGACAGGCGGTCGGACTCGAGCCACATCGGAATCGATCCAGGACCCGGCACGACGACAAAGTACTCGTCGTTCCATGCCGGCGGAATCTTACCCTCCTGGATCCGCAGTTCTCCGCCGGCGCCTTGCGAGTCGATCGCACAGGCGCTGAAGTACCCGGGGTTCACGACATTCGTCGTTGCCGAGAAGCGAAGACGTCCGCCGAGGATGACATGGCCTTCGCCGAACACGCCGATCTCTTCGCCACGATTCGTGCGCGGCGAGCCGTCGTCGGGCTTCGCCCCGCGGTACTCGCCAGTGGCCAGGTCGTACGATGCCGGTGATATGACGTTGCCGCCTGCCAGCCAAAGTCGACCACCGGCCGTCGTGAGAAAGCCCTGGGCCGATACACCCTTTCGCAACAGTGGGTCGAGATGTCCCGTGTCGTCGTTCTCCCACACGAGTTGGCCACTCTCGGCATCCAAGGCCACGACGTAGGTGCCGTCATAGTCGATGATGCCGGCGGCCGCGTACACCACGCCGTCTCGCACCAAAACGCCGCTATGCACCGGCCAGGTTGAAGAAAGTGAGTCGTAGACCGGTATCCGCCGCTCGATGGGTGCCACGCGATAGCGCCACAATGCGGAGCCAGTTGCCGCGTCGAGGCAGTAGACGTAGCCGTCACCCGAGCCGACGTACGCGCGCCCGTCGGCGATCGTGGGAGACTGGCGGATGGGACCGGCCGTGTCATAGCGCCAGACTTGCCGACCGGTCATGGCGTCAACGGCCCGCACGGCGCCGTCGTCACCGGCCGTGAAGATCAGCCCTGCGGCCGTCGTGACTGGCGTGAGATTCACCGCCCCCGCAGAAGGGGAAGTCCACAACCGACCGACGTCGCGCGAGATCGCTGCCGACGTGCTGGCGCCGCGTGTCGAGCTGCCGCGGTACGTAGACCAGTCGCCGTCGTCAACGTCGAGGCTTGGCGTGCCGCTGGCAGCGTCCCAGCGTTCCGGCTCACTAGGCCCTTGACGTTGAAAGTCGAAATCTCCGGCCGAACACATCACGACGCGTCCCATCAGCGCGAGGTTGCAGTCGCAGGCCCAGGGCCCCATGTACAAGAGCCCGTTGGCAGCAACGACGCCGTCGTTGCACGAGGGACGCACCGCGCCGTTGAAGTTCACTTGCTTGGTGTTCAAGTCGAAACGCGTGAGCCCCTCGGGCATGCCGCGGCAGAAGAGCGAATCGGACGTGGCCGTGAGTCGCGCGCATGAGCGCTTGGCAAAGCCCAGGTTGCCGAGCGTCTCACCGCTTTGCGGATCGATCAACAGCGAAGTGCCCTGTTCACCGATGCCAAGGATCAGGTTGTTGTCGACCGAGATAGCATTGGGGTTGTTGGTCGTTTTCTCGCGGTTCCAGAGCATGTTGCCGTACTTCGTGGAAACGGCAACGACGTTCTGGCGCGTCTGCCCCTGGTAGACCAAGACGTCGGGAGTGTAGAGAGAAAAGGTCATGGTACGAAAGCCCGGCGTCGAACCCAGCCCACGACCTTTCTCTTCGATCAAGCGACGAAGTTCTTCGTCGGGATTGGCCCAAATCTCATCGCCGGTCGCCAGGTCGAGACACCCCAGTTCGGCATCGGGGCAGTAGTAGAACACCCGTCCGCCGCCGACAACCATGCCGCGCGAGTCGATGTCATTCGGTTCGCCGTGCTGCCAGATCGGCTTGCGCGTTTCCAAGTCGATCGCCACGATCTTCTGTCCGAACCCCCAGGGGATGCGGTCGGGATAGTAGCCGCTGCTGAGGTCCCCCCAACTCCAATGCGAACGCTCACTGCGCACGATGGTTGTCTGTTCTGGGTCTTTCTCTCCACCGATCAATGCCAGCATGATGCCGTCTTGGATCGCCATCCACTTCCACTGGCCGCGACGTCCTGGAACGTCGATGCGCCCACGTTCGTCTCCGGTGAGCGCGTCGACGACAAGGCAGCCACTGCCGTCCGGCGCGATCATGTACAACATATCGGGCGTGGCAATGAACGCCGAACGATGCACAAGATAATTGTCCGGCAACTTGCGCTTCCAGAGCACGGTGCCGTTGTAGCCGTTGCGGGCGATCAACGTGTTGAGCCAGGGCTCTTCGCGCTCGTGATGCGCGATGTGACCGGTGGCAAGAAAAATGCGCCCGCCCGATGCCACCGTGATGGCGGGCATGGCGATGTAGTAGGGCGTGCCGAGCCACTTGGTCATGTACGGCGCTTTGATCAGCGTGTCGCTAGCGACGGGGTTGTTGTCGGGGCCATGCTCGATGTGGCTCCAGTCGCCTTC
Source organism: Planctomycetales bacterium (assembly GCA_020426575.1). Classification (GTDB taxonomy): domain Bacteria; phylum Planctomycetota; class Planctomycetia; order Pirellulales; family JAEUIK01; genus JAGQPT01. The sequence goes on along the minus strand of JAGQPT010000273.1, from coordinate 10,229 downwards.
ACCCGCCGGCCGCAATTTGCTGACGACGGCGTATTGCCTGCCATTCTTTTCCTGCATTTCAGCGCCGCGAACGCCAGCGCCGTCGAGCCAGTCGCGCAGTGCGTGTGCCGCGCTGCCACTGGTGAACACGGCACGTCCTTCCGGACGTAAGACGCGCAGGATTTCGGCGAATTGCAGGTCGGCGCAGTTCGTGTCAGTGATGACGATCAAGACGTCGACCGTGTTCTCGGCATAAGGTAACCGGTCCAGGTCACCGCGCTCGGCGATGACTCGGCGACCATGCAGGTCCTTGGCGACGGCGATCGTTCGTGCCGCTTGGGCAACGTCGCGATCGGAGTTCCACACGTGCACGAAGAGACCGTCCCCCCAGGCAAGTTCGCTGGCAAGTTGGCCGAGAAACGGGCCGTCGTCGCCACCTACCACCGTGCAGATGCCCCGTTCGATCTGGGCAATTTCCAACACTTCTTCGGCCAGTTCAATCGGCGCGACCGCCGCCCCTTCGGCCGCCTCCGGACCGGCGGGCAGAATCCCCACAAAGAACACGGCTGCAAAGAGCGCGGAGGTGATCAGCATAGAAAGCGAGCGGCGCACGGCGTCTCCTTCGCGGTATCACGATAGTCAGCGACAGACAGCGCTCGCGCCCGAGGGTCGCGGCGACGGTGGCCGTTATTGTACGCCCGCGGCCGGAGCGATTGCAATCAATTCGGCGTGCCACACGCGCGGCTTGGAACGGTAACGTGCGCTCCCGGACGACGGGAACTTTGTCGGGGAATTGCAACCTGTCGACGGCGCGATCAAGATACCCGGATACACGTTCGTCGTGTCATCATAGCTCGTTCGATCAGGGTGCCGCATGAGACATCGCGATGATTCGCTCGGCATGGGCGTCTACTATGACGAGGCCGACTGCGCCGGGATCACGCGTCGCCTGGTGGCGTCGGCCGTCGATGCGACGGTGCTCGTGATGTTTGCCATCGTGATCTCCCTCGTCGGCGTGGCAACGTTGAATCGCAATGGATTGAATGACACCGGGCGGAACGACGTGTGGTATTTGATGTTTTGGCTGGCGGGTGGCTTCGCCTACTTGTCGGCCCTGAAAGCCTCCAGGTGGCGCACCTTGGGTTACCGGGTTGCCGGCCTGAAGATCGTCACGCTGCGCGGTGAGCCGCCATCCAATTGGCGGATGAGCTTTCGTTTGGGACTGGCGTTCGCGGCAACGGTCCTGGTTCCACCGCTGGACCTTTTCTGGGTCGGCGTTGACAATTCCGCCCAAACGCTGCGTGATGGGTTCGCCGGCACCTTGGTCGTACGCGCTGGGGCTGAGCCAGCCGGCACTGGGCCGATTCATTTCGGCCTACACATGGGCGCCGGCTTTTGCCTGATGTATCCACGGGTGTCGCGCCCTGGCGTGACGCGGATCGTGCCAGCCAATGGCGGCAAATGACATCTGGCAGCTAGCATTCACAGGTGCCGCCGAACTGTCGGCAATTTCACGACGCGACCACGTTGGAGGTGCGGCAACGGTCGACACCGTAGCAACGACAATGACGTGCGGTTCTTCCACATGCCCGTCGCCTCGCAGCACCAACGGTGGCTTGCAAAACGAGGGGCGCCAAGACGCCAAATCACCAGGGAAGGCGATTCGCCAGGGGCCGGGTAAAAAAAAATACGCCATCTGCTCCTCGCGACTTCTCAGAACTTGTGCCGACTGTAGTAAAAATAGCGAACGTCACTGCGGCGCACGCCCTGCAAGCCACACCTAGCAGTCCGCATGTCTATGGTGTGTCGGGCCGAGGAGTGGTACGCTGTCGGTTCAAGATTCCCCGAGCGTCGCCGTGGGGGGAGCGCGACGGTCGTGTGGCACAATCCCCCCCATCCACACGGAGTCACGATGAGCCACGAGCCGTTGCCGGTGATCATTCAGGGGGGCATGGGGGCGGGCGTGTCGGGATATCGCCTGGCGAACGCCGTTTCGCGCACGGGTCAGTTGGGAGTGGTGTCGGGAACGGCGCTCGACGTGATCCTGCCGCGTCGTCTGCAGATGGGTGATCCTGGCGGTCACATGCGGCGCGCGCTGAAGCACTTTCCCATCCCCGGAGTGGCCGACCGGATCATCGAGCGTTACTACATCCAGGGGGGCAAGGCGCCCGACGCGCCGTTCAAGCCGAAACCGGTGCCGTCGCCGCAGCCGGGGCGTCATCTGCAGGAGTTGCTCGTGGCGAGCAACTTCGCCGAGGTGTGGCTGGCCCGTGAAGGCCACGACAACCCGGTCGGTATCAATTACCTGGAGAAGATCCAACTGCCGACGCTGCCGTCGCTCTATGGCGCGCTGCTTGCAGGTGTTTCATACGTGTTGATGGGCGCCGGCATTCCGCGAACAATTCCGGGCATCCTCGATTCGCTGGTCGATGGCCAACCAGTGCAGTTGAAGCTCGACGTCAAAGGCGCTGATCGCGACGAAGAGTTCTTCACGCACTTCGACCCTGACGAGTTCAGCGAAGGCCGCGTTCCTTGGCTGTTTCGCCCTAAGTTCCTGGCGATCATCTCGACGGCCGTGTTGGCCTCGATGTTGGTGAAGAAGGCGACGGGGCGCGTCGACGGTTTCATCGTCGAGTTGCCCACGGCCGGTGGCCACAACGCGCCGCCGCGCGGTCCCTTGCAACTGGACGACGGGGGCGAGCCAATCTACGGCGAGCGCGACGATCCGAACCTCGCGGCGATGCGCGAATTGGAACGGCCGTTTTGGCTGGCTGGCTCGTACGCGCATCCGCACCGGCTGGTCGAGGCGCTCAACCTCGGCGCGACAGGAATTCAGGTCGGAACGGCGTTCGCCTATTCGAACGAGTCGGATCTCGACGCCGCGCTCAAGCGCCGCATCCTCGCCGCCAGCGCGGCGGGCTCATCGCGCGTCTTCACCGATCCGGTTGCTTCGCCCACCGGTTTCCCCTTTAAGGTCGTGCAACTGGACGACACGATCTCGAACCAACAAAAGTACGAAGAGCGAACGCGCATCTGCGATCTCTCGTATCTGCGGCACGCATATAAAACGCCCGAGGGAAAGGTCGGCTGGCGCTGCCCGTCCGAGCCTGTCGACGACTTCGTCCGCAAAGGCGGCAAGCTCGACGAGACCGTGGGCCGCAAGTGCGTCTGCAATGGTCTGATGTCAAACATTGGCCTCGGCCAGATCCAGCGTGACGGCGAACTCGAAAAACCCCTGGTCACGTCGGGCGACGACGTGGCCACGGTGGCCCGCTTTTTGCCGCCGGGCGCCGAAAGCTACACCGCCGCGGACGTCGTGCGTGAGCTGATGCAGGACCACGAGGCCGGCGTGGGCCTGGAACGCGAGGCTTCGGTCGTCTGACGGCCGGGCCAACACGTCTCGTCCACTCCGTGCTGGCATGACGCCGACGCCCGCGTGCGCTCTCGTTCTGCCCGCGCGCCGTGCCACGGTGATTGCCAGAGGACCGCCGAGCGACGATGATACGGAGTATCGGGGCAAGAAGAACTGGGCTGCTCCGATTTTCATCCGACGGTGGGAGTGTTTCGATGCGCGGCAGTTTCATTCGGTGGTTTCTTGCGCCGACGGTTTTGCTGTCGCTTGTGCTCGCGGGGGCGTACTCAAGGGCCGACGACGCCGAGGAGTTCGACAGCGACGACGCCGCGCGGTCGGTGACGATCTATCGCGACGAGTGGGGGGTGCCCCACGTCGACGGCCCGACCGACGTGAGTGTCGTGTTCGGATTTGCCTACGCGCAGGCGGAAGATTACTTCTGGCAGATCGAGGACACGTACCTGCAATGTGTCGGCCGCTATGCAGAGGTCGTCGGCGAGCGCGGGTTACCGTCGGACTTGATCAACCGGTCGTTCGAAGTGCCGCAGCGCTGCCAGCAGGACTTCGCCGAACTGGACGAGGATCTGAAAGCGACGTGCCGCGCGTATGCCGCGGGCGTGAACTACTACCTCGCGCACCATCCCGAAACCAAGCCGCGGCTGCTCGTGCACTTTGAACCGTGGTACGTGCTGGCCTACGAGCGGTTCGTCTTGATGAACTTTATCTTTTCCAAGGCGCATCTGTCGCGGTCGGACCTGGTGCGTTTGCACACCGCCGACTGGCACCCGCGGCAACGTGAACGACTGATCGCGGTGGCTGATGCGGCCGAGCGCGACCTCGACGTGATTGGCTCGAATGCCTTTGCCCTGTCGGGATCGCGCACGAAGTCCGGCAAGGCCATGTTGCTGGTCAATCCGCATCAGCCCTACTTCGGTTCGGGACAGTTTTACGAAGGGCATGTGCGCAGCGGCGAAGGCCTGAACTTTTCGGGATCAACGTTCTTCGGCGGTCCGTTACCGTCGATGGGGCATAACGAGTATCTCGGTTGGGCGCACACGGTGAACGAGCCCGACATCGCGGACGTGTTTCTACTGACGTTCGACGATCCGGACCATCCGCTGCGTTATCGCTACGATGAGGGCTACCGCGAGGCGACCGAGTGGCAGGATACGATCCGCGTACGGTCGGGCGACGACGTCGAAGAGCGCGCGTTCACGTTCCGAAAAACACACCTAGGTCCAGTGCTGTCGCAGCCGGGAGAGAACCAGTTCGCCGTGGGCCGCTACGCACAGATATTCGAAGGCAGCCGGTTGCGGCAGTCGTCGCGGATGCTCAAGGCGAAGAACCTTAACGAGTGGCGTTCAGCGATGTCGCTGCTGGCGCTGCAAATGTTCAACACCGTGTACGCCGACCGCGACGGTAACATCTACTACCTTTACAACGGGGCCGTCCCTCGCCGCGACGACTCACTGGACTGGAGCAAACCGGTCGACGGTGGTGACCCCGCGACACAGTGGCGCGGTCTGCACTCGATCGACGAACTGCCGCAGGTGCTGAATCCGCCGAGCGGATTCGTGCAGAACTGCAATTCGTCGCCATTCACGACGACCGACGTCGGAAATCCACTGTTGAAGGACTTTCCCAATTACATGGTCGAGGAGAAGTACCTCGACACGTTGCGGGCGAAGGTTTCCCGGATGTTGCTGCGTGGCCTTACTGACACGACGTTCGAGAAGTGGAGCGACGTGGCATTCGACACGACACTGTACTGGCCGCTGGTTGAGTTGCCGCGCTACCGGCGCGAATGGGAACAGCTTCGTGAAACGAACGCCGATTTGGCCGAGCAGGCGCAGCCGTATTTGGAGCACTTGCTCGACTGGGATTGCCGCGTGACGTTGACGTCGACACAGGCGACGCTGTGCGCGCTTTGGTACATGGACATGTATGGCGTTCGCCCACCCGCCGACGCGCTGAAGCCGCAGTACGTCGACGACTTCGAGGCCCGCTTCGAGTCGCTCGTGCGCGCGGCCCGCGCACTGAAGACGCTTTATGGAGACTGGCGCGTTCCCTGGGGCGACGTCTCGCGGCTGCAGCGACACGCCAACGAGCCGGACATGCTCCGCGTGCCGTTCAGCGACGCGCAGCCGAGTGTACCGTGCGCCGGCGCACCGGGGCCGTTGGGCGTCGTGTTCAATACGTATTATCTGCCGGCATCGTTGTTTCGTCGCAAGCAGTACGGGGTCGCTGGGCATTCGTTTGTCGGCGTCTATGAATTCGGCGACAAGGTGACGGCGGGCACGGCGCTACAGTTCGGCGAGTCGTCGAACCCCGGCTCGCCACACTTCATGGACCAGGCGGAGCTGTTTTCACGGCGAGAGTTCAAGCAGGCCTGGTTCGACTGGGACGACGTGCTGGCCCACACCGCGCGATCGTATCATCCCGGCGAAGAAGACGCGTCGAACTGACGCCGCCGAGCGCTCCGCCATATGTACCGTCGCAGGGCGAATCACCGCGGGCTGAATTACGACGGCGCGCGTCACTGCGACGTTTTTTGCGGCGCATTCAAGCACGCGGCCCACGCGTCGTACTCGCGCCGGCACTCGGTGGGGCTGACAAAGCGGGTCCAAGCCAATCGGCCGCGAAAGCCGTACTCGCGCCCCGCTGCGACCTGGTGTATGACATACTGAAAATCCCAGGCCGGCTTGCGCTGCTCGTCATTGACCTTGAACTTGAAGAGGCTAAAGCGTATCTCATCGACGTCGGTATATCCGCGGTCGAACATGAGCGTCAGCGCCATGTCGTGATCGGCGCGACCGTAATAGAACGGTCGAGCGTAGCGAGGCTGGTCGTAGCTCCAGACGTTGAGCTTGAAGTTGTGGTTCTCGTCGTACTCCAGCGCCGGCGCGTCGACGTGCCGATACGTACCGCCGCCGATGTAGTCAGGATGGCCCGGCGGTGCCGTGGCTGCGATCCAGGATTCCGACTCACCAGGGCGCGCAACACCGCGGAAGTTCAGGGCCACGTCGCTCACCTGATTCATATAATTGGCCCAAAAAAATATGCCATAGCCGCGCGGGCCGAATCGCGCGGCATCCTGCGGGATGCAGCGAAACTCGAAGTCGACGTAATGAGGCGCGACGACGGTGTACCGCATCGTGCTGGCCATCTTCCAGGGGCTGTCGTCCGCCAGCCGCACGAGCGTCACGGTGTCGCTATCCGGCACGTGGTAACAAGCGTACGGTCCGTGGCGTGGCGAGAAGCGGTTCGCCTCGTCGGATCGACCGCTGATGATGTGCTCGAAATTCAGACCGGCCGACGAACCACGACCGTCCGGATCGTAGGCGTCAAAATTCGCTGCGTGGCGCAGATTTCGCAGCGACTGAATGCCGCTGAGCAGCGCAGGGGACTGAGCGTTGTCGCGAAAATCGACCACGAGGTCGCCGCGGCGCACGGTCACGGCCTCGACGCGCTCTCCGGGGGGCGTGGCGCGCGCGGCAGGGAGCGTGGACAACTCGAGTCCAGCGGTCGCCGCCACCAGCGCCGTCCACGCGACGGTCCATGCGGTGGTGCGGCAACAGCTTTGCGCAACTCGAGATCCCACGGCGTTATTTTGCGAACAGTCCATGCCCGCGATTTTCGTCGACGGCAACGACGCCTGCAACTCGTGCGACGCAGAATTCCAGTTCGTTACGGCAGGTCTGGCCCGCCCAGCCAAGTTGAACGCTGATTAGTGTTGCGCTTCCGCGGTGGGAACGACGAACGTCGCGCCGCACTCGTACCATTGCGGTCCCAATCTGCGGCAGCGGACGTTCTGCAGCGCGAGCCGACGGCCGTCTGCCAGTTCGAGTTCCACGGATTGCCGGGGCAACAACTGCACCGGCGCGAGAAAGCCGATGCCACAGCGGGACATGTCGCGGAGGTAAACACCATGCGTGTTACCGTCGACGTGCAAGAGCGCCTTGGTGCGCGCAAAGTAGCGGTGGTAGCGCCGACGGCTGTCCTCTTTCGAGGGTAGCCGTCCGGTACGGCTCATGAACGCGTGTTCGTTGCCGGGAAGCACGACCTTCGACTTGAGGGCGCTCCAACGTGTTTCGATCAGCTCAGAGTGGTCAACATCGATGTCCAACATTCGACTAGCTCTTGGTTAAGGTGTGTGCCGCCGCGCTTGAGCAGTCCGTCGCGAGCCTGAGCGACCGACGCGGCGCGGCGGTAGGTTCGAGTTCCGGTCATGGCGTCGAAGACGTCGACAACTGCGATCAATTGTGCCCAGGGGTGTATTTCTTCGCCCGTGACGCCGACGGGATAGCCACGTCCATCAATGCGCTCGTGATGCTGATACACGACCATGAGCTGGTCAAAATCGACGTCGTTCCGATGCAACAACGACTCGTATCCACGCTGTGTATGGGTCTCGATCAGCGCTCGTTCGGAAGGATTCAGTGGGCCTGGTTTAAGCAAAACATGCCGGGGTACGTACCGCTTGCCCAGGTCGTGCAACATCGCGGCCACGGCCAGACGTTCCAGGTCGTCACCGTCGGCCAAGCCGGTCTGCAGGGCGAGCATCACAGCGTAACTTGCCACGTTCGTCACGTGGGCGAACGTGTGGTAGTCGTGCCGGGCAATGCGAAACAAATCGTGAGGTAATAATTGCCGCGATTCGACCAGGCTGCGGATGTGACGAGCGACGTCAGACGAAAGTTTCACGAAGCGGTCGCAGTGCACCAGTTTCACGGCGTGTTCGACTTCGGCTGAAACGGCCGTTTGCAGCACGCCGTAGCGCTCGGCTGGCGTGATGTCGTCATTTTCGAGCAGCGTACTGAGCGAGGCGAGCAGTTGTTTGCCAACGCGGTTGAACTCCCCGACGCAGACGTACAAACAGCGGTTGCCTGCCGCTTCGAGGGCGTCGGCCTGGTCGCCCGTCAATCGTGTGCCCGCGCGTTGGTACAGCACAGGGCGTTGGCTGTTCATGCAGTAGACGTACAGATCGGCCTCGACGCGCCGCACCGATCTGAGCGCAATGAGCGGTACGGCAACCAGGCCGCGCATTTCGCGGCCGACCGGCATTTCACAAACCGTCGACACTCCCATTTGACCCCGCATCGCACCAGGTTCTCGCACGCCTGACCGCGCCGCTGCACGTGCACATAGCGACTATAGCTCGCAGTCACTGGCAAAGAGGCGCCCGCGGGCGGCGACGCCGGTTGGGACGATTGCAGCAGTGGTGCGGGGTCCGCTGCCTGGCCGCACGTCCCCCACATCGACGCACAATGGCGCGAAACGTTCCGCCCAGTCGGTCAGTGGCCGGCGTAGAGATCGCGGCCCGCGACGAGACTGCGCATCTTGGCGTCGGCGACGCTGCGGGCCAGCATCCAGAACCCGCAGTCGGGGTGGACATAGCGAATCCGCTCGGCGCCGACAACGCTGGCCGCGCGCTCGATACGGCGTGCCACGCAATCGGGAGTTTCGACTTCGTTGTCCTTGATGTCGATCACGCCGATGCCCAGGCCGATCCGCTTGTCCACGTCGGCCAACACGGCGAGTTCGTCGTGGGGACGGCGGGCGACTTCGAGCACGAGGTGATCGCAGTCAAGGGCGTTGAGGAAATCCACGAGCTTGGCGTACGTGCCGGCCTGAATCGTTTGACCGCCATAGTTGCCGAAGCAGAGATGGACGGCCTTCTCGCCGCGGGCCTGGGACAGCACGCGGTTGATGCCGTCGGCCGCGATGGCACCGTCGTCGGCGTGGCCGGTCACGTTGGCCTCGTCGACCTGGAGCACGTCGGCATCGATCTCGGCGACTTGCTCACCAAGGATGTCGCCGATGGCGGCGACGATCGCTGCCAACTCGCCGTAGTGCTCGTCGGCAAGCGTTTTGGCCAACATGTAGGGGCTCGTCACCGTGAACTTTTTCGGGCGATCCGTGAGTCCTCGATAGAGCGCGAAGTCGGCGGCGAGATCGAGACTGCCGGCGTCGAGTGGCCCGCTCACCCAACCGGCGGGCTTAGCGCGAAATCCCATGTCGGCGCGGGCGCGCCAAGCGCGCAATTGTGCCGCCGAGGGTGTCGTCGAGACGCCGCCCAGGGGCCGAACGAAGTAGTCGATCATGCCGTTCGTCTCGGCGTGGTTGACGTCCCAGCGGTAGAGTTCGCCGTCCGCGACAACGTCGATGCCGGCCAACTCCTGGGTCTTGATCACGGCCAGCATCGCATCGCGCAGGCCTTCCCGGCTGCTGAGCAATCGCAACCAAGTGGGCACCGGATAACTACCAACGACGGTTGTTTTGATCATGGTTTCGTTTGCTGCTGTGTGAACGTTTTGACGGTAGGACAGGGCGATGCAAAACCAGGTTTGACCCTGCCGGCCGTGGAATCAGGGTTCTCGGAGGCCGGCCTGCCAATCGGCCGGTGTGACGGTTGCGTTCATGTCCGGTAGCGCCGCGAAGCCGAACCCGATGCATTGTAGCGAGCCGATCTCGAATCGACCTTCGCGCAAGCACGGCGCGACCGTTCCGGCGTGCTCGCGGTAAAAGTCACCGTGGGCCGCCAGCGCCGCGCTGCGGTCGGCCTCGGGCAGGTAACCCAAGCCGCGATGGTAGTGATGGCCGTTGCGCTCGACGTGGTCGAGTCCCAAGGTGGCGGCCAGGCAAAGATCGGCCTGCACGGGGACGACGCCCACGCTGCAGAGATCTTCGCCGGTCATGAGGTACTCGCTCCGCGTGCCGCGTTCATTGGCCACCCACGTGACGCCCGCGTTGAGCAGACTCTTGACCGGGCCCTTGCAGTTCTTGCTGCTCACGCCGCGGTAACCGAATTCGATCGCCTCGATGTAGGACTCGAGAGTGCCGTCGGACTCGTCGATGATCACCGGCGCGATCTGACAGAGCCGACGCACGCCATCCG
>JAGQPT010000272.1 GCA_020426575.1 Planctomycetales bacterium | reverse complement strand
GGGATCATCACGGCGGTCCGAATGCCGATCTCGACAAGCCGCTCGAACAGGTGTGCCACGAAACGGACCAGGCGTCAGCTGCCCTGGTCATGGACCTCAAACGCCGTGGACTCTTGGACGACACGCTGGTCGTTTGGGGAGGTGAGTTTGGCCGCACACCGATGGGCGAGGACCGCGACACAATCGGCCGCGACCACCACATCGAGTGTTACGCGATGTGGCTGGCCGGCGGGGGAATTCGCCCCGGCCAAACGATCGGCCAGACGGATGAGTTCGGCTTCTCGCCGATCGAAGACCGTGTTCACGTGCATGACCTGCAGGCCACGATCCTCGATCAACTCGGCCTGGACCACGAGCGTCTCACCTACCGCTTCCAGGGCCGCGACTTCCGGCTCACGGACGTCGCCGGTCGCGTCGTCGGCAAGCTACTCGTCTGACCAGCTAGTTGTCTGAGCGGCGCGGTGTCAGTCGTCGCGAGCGGTTGTCATCCGGTATGGGGCTGCCCCGACGAGCGGAGCAGGGGACATCGCACGCCTGCCGTCGGACGCTGGCCGTCACAGGCCGCACAATCCCCCGTTTGGGCAATCCGATCGCAAAACGTCTCCTTCCGCAGGCGTCACTCGTCCAGCAGCCGTGAACTAAGTTTGTGATGGAGCCACTCAGCCGGTCCAGGCCCACCGTCCATCAAGACTCGGGAGCACACAATGCGCCACCCACGAAGCAAAAAGAATCGCCGCGGCGCGTCGGTCGCGCAAACGGCCTTGGTCATGGTGATCATCGCTGCCGGTACGATCGCCGTCGCTCGTCGGATGTCGACGTCCACGAATACACAGCTCGGCGTCACGTCGCAAGGCGTGGCCGATCCCCAAGTGCTGCGGCAGCACTTCGGCGGCAATGGCAGCAGCGGCAGCGGAAGTGGCACCGGGGACGGCGCGACGCAAACGAACTAGCGGTCGAGCCAGTCGCTCGGCAGCCGAGCATTTCGTTCAAGGCGGTCGGTAGCGTTCGGGCCACCGTCCGCCTTTTTGTGCGCACTAGTGGAGTGCGTGATCGCGGGGAAAGACCCCTTTTTTGAATCCACCAAATCCGAACGGTGTCGGGGCGAACTCGCCGACCAAGTCGACGTCCGACTTATCGGGGATCACGTCTTCCAGGCCAACGGTCCAATAGCAGGCGTTGACCAGTAGGCGACGGAGGCCGGCCGAGGCGAAGTCGGGCGCCGCGCCCATCGTCGTCGTAAACACCCGGGCCGTGGTGCCGTTCTCCGCCTGATACGAATTCGTCCAGGCGACCGGCATCATTGGGTTGTTCTTCGGTCCCTCAACCGGCGGATCGCTGGGCGACATTCCCGAGAGCACCTGACCCCACACCAACGGACGGCAGTTCTCGGGCAGTGGCAGGCGCACTTCATACACGTCCGTGGGCCCCCAGATGTCGCCGTCCTCGATACCACGAAGAATCGGATGATCGGCTTCGGAAGGTTCGATCAGCCCCAGCGTGCTTTCGTGACCGTGATGGCCGTAGTGGCTGATCCACGTTTCGCCGAGCACCTGGCGGCCAAACCCACCTTCCCACTCCTTACTGTTGAAACTCCAACGGCTGTATGACTTTCCCTCGGGAACATTAAAGGCGTGTGTCGCCGTGCGGAGTCCGATGATCGGGCGTCCCGAATTCACGTAGTCGGCGATGTGCTGCATCTGTTCGTCGGGCAGATCGCGAAAGCGGGTGAAAACGACCATCAGGTCGGCAGTCATGAGCCGATCGAGCCCCGGAATGTTGTCACTTTGATTGGGATTGATCGTGCCGTCGGTGGGATCGATGGCAAACAGCACGGTGCAGTCGAAACCGTGTCGCACGGCAAGAATCTTCGCCAATTGCGGCAGGGTTTCCTCGGAGCGGTACTCCTCGTCGCCGCTGATCAGCACGACGCGTTTGCCGGCCGCCGGTCCGTTGGTGTTGCCGGCATACTCGACGTATGTTTCGGCGGCGCCGCTTGGAGCGGCCCAAGGCAACATGATGACCGCCAGCGCCCCGAGTAAAATGCTGCGTCGAATCGGCAACCGCATGTCTGCACGTCCCTCGTCTAAGTCGAACGCCATTAGTTGGAACACCACCACGGGGCACGCACGCCACCGCGCATCCCGGAACCGGCTACCACCGTTATAGTCGGCGCGGGCGCTACGAGCAAAAGGGGGCTGGACCTAAACCGCCGCGCCGTGCGGTCATGCCGACGTCTGAAGTCAATTGGACCGGCCTCGTCGGAGCCGCCGCTTCGCCTCACGGCGCGGGTTACTCGACCGACGGGCTCAATCGCCGCGGTGGACAAAATCCATCCACCACAAAAAAACCGCCCGCGACTGCGGGAAACGCGGTCGCGGGCGGTTTGGTACGATTGCAGTTGGC
>JAGQPT010000271.1 GCA_020426575.1 Planctomycetales bacterium | reverse complement strand
CGGGCATGATCGCCTCGCCCGTCGGTCGGTTGACGGCCATCGAAAGCGCCGGATCGACCATCGGTTTCTTGGGCGGATCTGCTTTGCTGTTGGCATTTTCCAGCGCGCCGCCGGCGATCCACTGTTTGATGATCTCGAGCGACGCGCCGTCGAGCTTGTCTTCCTCAGGCGGCATCTCGGGCGCCTCTTGGTGCGAGACGAGTTTCCAGAGCCGTGAAGAATCGGGATCGCCCGGCACGACCGCCGCGCCACTGGCGCCGCCCTGCATCAATCGGGAGAAACTATCGACGGCCAGATCATTTTGCGCGTCGTCCTGATTGTGACAGAACGAGCACTTCTCGCGAAATATTGGCTGCACATGGTCCTGATACGTGATCTTCGTCGCTGCCGCGCCCGTCTCGTCGGCTAGAGCTTCCGAGGTCTTCAGCGCAAACAAAGCGAGCGCCAGCAGCAGTGGCGAAATAAAGCGCGAGTGCGTGTGCATGAGATGGCCTGCGAGGGCGCACGTCGCGCCCGTTGGTGATGGGAGTCGAACTTAGTGATTGAAGATGAACTCGCGCGAATTGAGCAAGGCCCAGAACACGTCTTCGAGTCCTTGCTGCGCGTTGTCGTTCTCGGCGACCAGCGTCAGCAGCCGCTCGGTTTCGGCCGGCGTGGGTTGCCGCGACAGGCAACGCACGTAGAGTTTCCCAACGACCTGCTCGGGCAAATTCCCCGCCTCGATGAGCGACTTGATCACGCCACCGGCGGCGATCTTGCCGCTGACCGAATCGCCGTTGAGTAGGTGCAACGATTGCGAGAGCGTCGGCTCGGTCTTCACGTCACAGGAACAAACGGACGTGCGCTCGGCGCGACCGAACGTCGTGAGAAAATAGTTACTCGTACCGCCGTCGGCGATCTGCACGGCGCGTGCCCCCAGCGGCAAACCGCGGAACTTGTCTTGCGTGTCGGTCACTTGGCTGATGCAGTCCAACAGGCACTCGGCCTTGATGCGCCGCAGCCGAGCGTGGGCAAAGTTCAGCTCGTCGTGATCGTTGCTGGCGTTGCGCTGCGTGTCGCGCTGGTAGGCGTGCGAATTGCAGATGTCGCGCACCAGTTGCTTGAAGTCGTAGCCGTATTCGGTGAACTTCACCCCAAGGGTTTCGAATAGTTCCGGGTTGCTGGGCGGGTTGCTCACGCGAATGTCGTCGACCGGCTCGACGATGCCGACTCCGAAAAAGTGCGCCCAGACACGGTTGGCGATGCTCGTGGCGAAGTACGGATTATCGGGCGAGGCAATCCACTCGGCGAGCGCTTCACGGCGGTCGCGACCCGCCAGGTCCGGCGCGTCGCCCCCCAGGAACTTCGGCGTCATCACACGGCCGTCGACCAGATGTTTCACTTCGCCACCGCCCGAGTTGAACACCAGCGTCTCTCGGTAGTCCTCGCCCGTTTTACGTCCGATCTGGGCAAACCAGGCGGCGAAGCCGTAGTAGTCGTCCATCGTCCAACGGTCGAAAGGGTGGTTGTGGCACTGGGCGCACTGAATCCGCATCCCCATGAACACCTGGGCCACGTTCTCCGAAAGCTTGAGCGTGTCGGGCTCGACCTCGTAGAAGTTTGTCTCGGGGTTCTTGAACGTACCGCCGTTGGCACTGATCAGCTTGCGCACCATCGCGTCGAGCGGCACGTTCGTGGCGATCTGGTCCGTGATCCAGTTGGCATACAGGAACGCCGACTTGTAGCTCACGCGATTCGTCGAGCGGACCATCAACAGCTCGGCCCACTTCATCGCCCAAATCTCGGAAAACTCCTTACGCTCCAACAACGCGTCGACCAACTTGGCGCGTTTGTCCGCTGTCGAGTCGGCGAGGAACGCTGCGTACTCATCTGGGGTCGGCAATGTCCCGGTGATATCGATCGTGGCACGACGCAGGAACGCTTCGTCGCTGCAGATTTCACTGGGCTCGATGCGGAGGCGGTTCAGCTTCTTGCCGACGAGTTCGTCGACGTAGTTGGCCGGCGTTTCCGTCGGCGGCGTGTATTGCAGGTTCCGGGGCAGCACCAGCACCTGGCTACCCACGGTGTGCGTGTCGAACCGTGCCATCACGAACGCCTCGCCGCGTGCCGCCGCGGTGACCACACCGCTCTCGGCGTCGATCGGGGCCGAGTTGTCGTTGTTCGTGAGAAACACCGCCAGCGCAGTGACGTCGCGGTCACTGCCATCCGCGTATCGCGCGCGGGCAATCATCCGCTGCGTGGCGCCCTCCCCTTCCAATACGGCCACCGGCGGGAAGATCTCCACGCGTTCGACCGCGGGCACCGCCCCGGGGTCGTTCGGCGCCGCGGCTTCGAGCCACGCCAGCAACGTGCCGTAGTATTCGCTGTCCGTGTCGAAACGCTTGCCACCGGTGTGGGGCACCGCGCCGACGCTTTTTTCCATCAACAAACTACGCTCGGGGATGGCTAGGTTGAGCCGCCGCGGCCCCAACTCATGCGTGAGCCGGTAGTGATCACCGTCCGGATCGAAGCCGAACAACGACAGCCGAAAGCCGTCTTTGCCACGCGCTGCGCCGTGGCAACTGCCCGTGTTGCAGCCGGCCCGCATGAGAATTGGCATCACGTCGAGCTTGAAGCTGACGGGGGGAGTGACCGATACGTCTCGCACCGTTACGGGAACCGTCGCCGACAGTGCACCGAGCTGGGCGACCAGCTCGGTGTCACCGTCGGCGACCGGGAAGACCTCATTTTCTTCAATTCGCGCCGCCTCGCCGCCGGTGAGAGACACTTCGGCCGTGTCGGTCACGTCGAGCGTGACGTCGTCGGCGCGCGTGGCGACGACGATGAACGACTGGCGATCCGTATTGGTCGCGAGGTTCACGTCGGGCGGATAGACGTCGAGCCGCGTGATCGCCGGAGCGTCGTCAGCTCGCGCGGCAACGGTGGCGCTTCCCACTACGATCGCGACGAGCGTCGCAACGGCATGCACTTTCAATTTCCGAAACCTACAAGTTAGTTCGATAGGCAACATCGCGCTAGCTCTCCGCTGCTTCGCTGGATGCGGGACTGGGTTTCTCGGCCGTCTTGTCGTCGGTGCTGTCAGGCTCCGAGGTGCCAGGCTCCGTGGCATCTGGCTCCGGCTTGGACTCGGCAGCGGCTGCCTTGGCCTCTTTCGCCTGCTGTCGCTCGAGCCGCAGTTTTTCCAGCCGCGTGAGCCGCTTCTCCGGCGCCGGCTGATCAGCTGGCGGGGCCTCGGCCACCGGTTGCGGCGGCGCGTCGGCCTTGGGCGGCAACGGCTTGTCGATCTGCAACTGACCGCTGCCCAACATGTGCGTGATCGGCTCGCCGTCCTGGGTGACGACTGCGCGGCACAGAATTGTCTTGTGCTGACCGACCGGTGAGTTCGCCGTCGTTTTCACGTGGAACACCAACTCGGTGGCGTCGGCCGGCAGCGTGAGCTTCTCCGTCGTGACCTCGTTGGGAAGTCCCAGCAACTCGACTTCGGCAGGTTGGTCATACGGCGTGTTGTTCGCCACCGTGACCACCACGTCGGTCTCGCCGCCCTGTTCGACGGCCGCGTCCTGATAGGCCAACGTGAAATACTGGTCGGCGACGGCCAGATCGGCCAACTGCGACGACACGAGCACCGGACCGTTGCCGACGGTCGCTTCGCCCGTGACGGCGATCTTCCAACTGCGGACCTCGGCGTTGCCGTTGGCGTTGAGCGGGATCACTGCTTCGCTGGCCCCTTCGGGAATCGAGATCGAGCCCGACGCCCCGACTCCCGGCGGCGCGAAGATCATCCGCAGCGCGATCGGCGCCGTGAAACCCTCGGACCGTGTGGCCACCACCTTCAGATCCATGCTGCCGTTGCGCACCAACGGCACCTTCGGCTGCACGATTTCAATCGAGAAGGGCGCCGCGTCGCTCACGGCAATCGCCGCCCGATGCGTGACGTGGTCCCAGACGTGAATGTTGTTCTGCCCCCGCACAAGCGAAGTCGTCTGTTCGAGATGCCCCGTGACGTCGCGGTTTTCATCGACCAGTTTGCCGACGACGTCGACGAGCCGGCCCGCCACCGGCGCTTCGGCAGCAGCGCTGAGCAACACCGGCACCTCGTTCTGATTGGCCGGCATCGTGGGGGCTTCCATCACGACGCCCTCAGGCAGGTCCGGGAGCGACACCGCAACGTCACCGCCAAAGTCCGCCCGACTCGCGCTTACCAGGAACGCCGTGCGGCCACCGCGGGGTACCGAAACGGTCGTGTCGACAAACTGTGATCGCTCGGGCAGGCCCGTCGTCAGCTTTGGCACGACGGGCTCGAGTTCGACGCGGTAGACGTAGTCGCTGCCGCCCTGCTTGAGGTGATCCTGAACGATGACGACGTACTCGTCATCTTCGGGGGCCGTGAAACGGACGTAGCTGTCCGGACCGCCGCTGTCGTCGTTGCCGGCGACTCCCGCGCCGCCGATCCGCTGGATGTTCAGCACCGGGTCGAGCGGCGTGCGCAAGCTGCGGGCGTGGACGTGAACGTCGTATACTTCGCCCTTCTTGGCCGCGAACTTGAAGTGATCGACGTCGCCCGGCTCGGCGATCACGCCATTGAGTGCGGCCGCCCCTGCGAACGCCGTCGCCTGCTCGCGAGCGCCGTTGGGCTCCACTTCGAGGACGTTCACCAGGTCGTTGACGCGAATGGCATTGCCCGAGGGGGCCACGCCTCGTTCGTCGTGGGCAAACAACGCCTCACGGTTGGTCGGTTCGCTGGGCAACGTGACCTGCTCGGTCCACTCGCCGGCAACGTCGCCCAGCCAGCGGACCTCGAGCGTTTCTCCGGGTCGTCCGCCGGCCGGATACACCGCCGTCGGTCGGGGAAAGCGCCCCACGTGTAGACGATACGTGCAGTCGCCCGATCCACCGAACGAACTCTCGCGGACCTGAATGACGTAGTTGCCGTCTTCGGGCGCGACGAGCGAGGCCACGCCATCTTGCCAGACGAGCGCCGCATCGTCCGACGCCGACAGCTCGAAACGCCCCTGGTTCATGATCGCCACGTAAGGATCGAAAAACGTGTTGCCCAGTCGAATCCCCTCGACTTCGGCCGTGATCCGGTCACCCTGCCGGGCGGCGACGACGAAATAGTCAACGTCTTCATTCGTGACCACACCGGTGACGGTGCGATCAAGGTCGATCGGCTGCGGCGCGGCGAAGTCGCTGTTGGGCTCGACCTCGGCGACTTCGGGCAACGAACCGACCATGAACTGGCGCAAGTTGCTGATCCCCGTGGCCGTGCGGACCCGCAAGGCGTGGATGCCGGCGCGACAGTCCGGCGCGACGGCCAACACCGCCTTGATCTCTTGAGGGCCGACCACCTCGAAGCTCTTCACCTCGACGCCCGGGTAATAGAGCAAGAGTTCCTGGGCATCGTCGAAGCGATCGCCGCGCAAGTGAACCTCGACCTCGCTGTCCTGCTGGGCACCGTACGGCGTGATCGAACCGAGCGACGGATTCGCCGCGCTGGCCAGCTGCGCCGACGTCATCATGATGAACGCCGTGGCCCATACGACGGCGTGCCTGCGATGTTGTTTCATCGGTCTCGATTTCCGTTTTCGCGGTGTTGGCGCCTGCGCACTCGCATGCGTCCTACGTGCGGATTCCAGTAGCGACAGATTCCACTTGTGACATGGGTGGCGAATGTCCTGGAAGTCATGCTAGGCGACGAGTTCCTTGCGGACTTCGCCCCCTTTGACGATCTCGATCGGCCGATCGCCCGGCGCCATGAGTTCCTTGTCGGCGATGATGCCTAGCTGGTAGTAGACGGTCGTAAACAGGTCGGCCGGTCCGATTTCGTCGCGTTCCGGTTCGCTGGCCGTGGCATTCGACGCGCCGTAAATCTGTCCCCGCGTGATTCCGCCGCCGGCCAACACGACGCTGAACACCTTGGGCCAGTGATCGCGACCGGCGTTGCCGTTGATCTTCGGCGTGCGGCCGAACTCGCTGGACACCATCACGAGTGTCTCGTCGAGCAGACCCTGCTGGTCGAGATCGTTGATCAATTGGGCGAAACCCTGATCCAGCGCCGGCATCGAGCTTTTCATCCCTGGGACGATGTTGTTGTGCATGTCCCATCCGCCGTAGGTGAGCGTGACCAAGCGGACACCGGCGGCAACCAGGCGGCGCGCCATCAACATCCGCTGGCCGGCCTCGTTGCGTCCGTAGGCGTCGCGGATCTCGGCCGATTCGGCGTCGATGTTAAAGGCCTCGCGGGCGGCCTCGGAACTGATCAAGCTGTACGCCCGATCGTAAAACGTGTTCATCGCCCCCAGCGCGTCAGATTTTTCCCGCGCGGCGAAGTATTCGTTGACCGCTTCGAGCGCCGAACGGCGCCGAGTGAACCGCGCGTCGTCGACACCGTCCGGCAGATTCAGGTCACGCACCTTGAAACCGCCGCTGGCCGGGTCGGCGCCGAGGCTAAACGGCGCAAACGACGAACTCAGGTAACCGGTGCTGGCGTACTCGTTCGGCTGATTGGGTATGCAAACGTACGGCGGCAAATTGTTGCGAGGGCCGTACTCGTGGCTGACCACGCTGCCGATGCTGGGGAACACCAGTGCCGGGCTGGGGCGATAACCCGTGAACATGTTGTGCGTGCCGCGTTCGTGGGCCGCCTCGCCGTGCGACATCGAACGCACGACGGTGAGCTTGTCGGCGACCTGGGCCGTGCGCGGCAGCGTCTCCGAGAACACCTCGCCCGGGATGTTCGTGTTCGTCACTCCCATTTCGCCGCGATACTCGATCGGGGCGTAGGGCTTCGGGTCGAACGACTCCTGGTGAGCTATGCCGCCGGGCAAATAGATGTGGATGACGCTCTTCGCCTTGGCCTCGACGTTGGCGTATGCCTTCGGCGCGGCCTGGGCCGACTCGACCCGCAACAGGTCGGCCAGCGTGATACCGCTGCCGGCAAGTGCCCCCACGGTCAAAAAACCACGGCGGTCGATCAGGGAACTGCGCATGGGGTCAACTCCGTTGTGGCGTGGAATGTGACATTTATGGACGGTGCGCCGCCACGGCAAGTTTATGACGGACTACGGCGACGTCGCCGATCCTGGCCTAACGATCTTTCGGTTCTGGTTCGCCGGATTCATGCCCGACCATCTCGCCGCGACGCGCATCCTTTTGCCGCGCGGGGCGCAGCGGACAATCCGCAAATCAATGAGTTACCAATAGGCGAACACGCAATTCTATGCCCACGTCGCCGAACGCGCGCAATCCCAAAGCGACGTGGTCTGCGACGGGGACGTAACACATAGACGACACTAGGCGGCACGTCGCCAACTAACAGCCGCGCCGGGCCTGGAATATTCTCGTGTTGTTGGGGGGAGG
>JAGQPT010000270.1 GCA_020426575.1 Planctomycetales bacterium | reverse complement strand
CGAAGAAATGTACTTGGCTCGATTTGCCTGGACCGCCTTGGTGGCGACCGTCGGCGCCTGGGCAATCCTGATCCCGTCGAAGTTTTGGGAAGGCCGCAACGGCGATCCCACGATGCGTCGGTTCGTGTTGCTTGTGGCCGGACTGCTCGTGGGTCTCTTTGCCAGCGGCGTGATCTCGGCGTTGTGGCTCGAATTGCCCCGCGACAGCGATTGGAGCGTCGCCCGCGATTTTCAGATGGTCGACCCATTTGCCTCGCTCGCCGATGAACGCGGCCAGCCCACTCCGCGCGGCGCCATGGCCTACTTTTGCCTGCTGTTTGCCGTGATGCGGTGGTGGAAAATGGCCGACCCATTGCGGCGGACGCGGTTGAGCATCTGGTCCGTGTTTCTCTGTGGGCTGGTTGCGTACATGATTCCTGCCGTCGGCATCCCGTTTCCGCAGCCCTGGGGCGTGATCGTGGCCGTGGCCATCGCCGTGGCCGTCCAAATGGCCAGTCCCTGGGCCAGCACCGAAGATCGACCCGCCGTTCAGCAAGCGGCCTGAGGAGAGAAGAGCAATGCCTGCCGTTGATCAACATTTCGCGCCGCTGGCGTTCATCGGAGTGATCGGCTTCTGGGAGCTGATCGTCGTCGCGCTGATCGTGTTGATGTGGGTGACCGTGGTCAAAAAAGGTGGTGGGTGGGCCGTCCTGGGGCTGATCGCCACCGGCCTGCTGATCACGCCGGTGGTGCTCATCGGCATTGCCCTCGTCGGTTACCGAGCTCACCGCGTAGTGCCAGTAGAACCCGCACAAGAATTCCGCCCCGACGGCCCGCACGCACCTCGACTGGCCGTGCGCGTCGACGAACAACATGCTAAAACGGTCCGGCTTGAAAACGACGTGCATCCCCAGCCGGTCGTGACCCCGACGACGGCGCAACACGCCGACGCTCTGAATGTTTCGGACCGCGACGCCGCGACGGTTGTGCGACTCGCGCTCGACCCGTCGGCCATCGACGAACTCCACGTCTCGGCGAGCCAACTCGCCGACGCCGTGGCGACGTTTGTCGAACTTGTGGCCTTGGCTGATCCGGAACATCCGGTCGACCTTGGCCAACTCCGCCGCATCCGTCTGCAGGGTGACGACAACAACAACGCGATACCACTTGCCGCCGTGACGCGTGACCTGTCCCGTTCGACGAAACTCAAGGACGACACTCAGGGACCGCGCGTGATTCGGGTGATTGGTGTGCCACATGGTGCCACGGGCGCCGCCGACGTGGACGAACTCGCCGCCGAGCTGATCTGGCTCGACGAGCGCGTTGAAGCAACGATCCAGGGCACGTTCACACAGGAAGTCGACGACGACTCGGTGCGCCTGCAGGTCTACCAGCGTCAGCCGCTCACCGACGTCGAGCAGCAGTTGGTCGACGCGTCGCGAGAGCAGATTGTCGCGGCCCTACTGCCGGTCGACGATTCCGACGCGGGCAAACAACTTGCCCAACTCGACGACGACGTGGAACAGCAGGAAGCGGCTCAATCGCCGGAAGACGCCCTGCGCGGCGGTGATGTTGCCGCTGCGGATCCGGACACTGCCGACGACTCGTCCGCAGCGGAGCCGCCAGAAAGTCCGGAGCCGGTGGACAGCGAAACGGATAGCCACGACGCGGAACAAGAGACGTCGCAAGCCGACAATCCCGTCGAGGAGACCGGCGAGAATACCAGCGAAAGTGCCGGGGCCGCCGACCAAGCAGCTACCAGCGATGGCGACGTCGACACAACCAACGTCGACACCTCCAACGTCGAATCGGCGGCTGCTGAAGCATCAGCTGCCACTGCAGCCAATGCCACCGCAGCAGATGCAAGCGCCGAGGCCGCCGACGTCGCGGACTCCACGACATCAGACGCCTCGACAGCCGATACCTCGACAGCCGACGCGAGCGCCGGGGCGTCGACAGCCGAACAGCCTGCGGACGACGACTCCGCGAATGAGCCCAAGACCGCCGCGGAGTCCGACGCCGACGCGGCAGCCGAGCCACAGGCCGCGACTGCTCCTTCTGCGGCCACGCTGGACCGAGATCCTGAGCTGTTGATCGGCGCGGAGGGCACGGAAGCGCCTCCGTCACCAATTTCGCCCGCCACGCCCGCGGCCGCCCCCGTGCCGCCGGTCGTTGCGTCGATTCCCCGACGCGAAAGCGAGGCGATCGAGATCGATTCCCCCATCGAGATCGATACCTCTCCCGACCGCCCCGACTGGGTCGACGATGAGGACCAACTAAAGAACGACGGCGTCTACCGCGTCACGGTCTCGGCCGGGCCGTACGAAACGCGAGTCGAATGCGACCGGGCACTGGACGACGCGATACACCGGGCCACGAGCGACTACCTGACCCACCTGCAGCCGGGGGTCGGCAACTTCGACGTCCTCGATCGCGGTTACCTCCGCAGCCGACTCGTCACCAACGTTTGGGAAGAACGGCGCGAGACGTCGGTCGGCCCCATGCGGACGATGTACGCGCGGCTGGAGTATTCGCCCGACGTGCGACGTCACCTCGAAGTCGTCACCCGCCAACGCATGGTCAACGAGCGACTCGCCATGACCGGCGTGCTCTCGGGAGCGCTGCTGGCGGTGTTGGGCACCTTGTTCGGCTACTTCAAACTCGACACGATGACCCGAGGGTATTACAGCACGCGCTTGAAGCTGTTGTCCGGTGTGGTGATACTGGGAATACTCGCCGGGATCGTGTCCCTGGTCAGCTAAACGCGCTACCGCTCCGCACGCACAACCAACGCTTCACCCGATGGCACCAACGCCCGACGCCGACCAGTTGCTCGTCGCCCGCATTCGCAACGGCGACGAAGACGCCTGGGACGAATTGATCGGCCGCTTCGAAGGTCGGCTCTTGGCTTTCGTCGATAGCCGCCTGGGCCAGCGTGCGTCGGCCGAAGACGTCGTGCAGGAATCGTTCGTGGGGTTTCTTACCAGCCTGCCGAACTACGACTGTTCGCGTTCGCTGGAGAGCTATCTGTTCTCGATTGCTGCGCACAAACTCACCGACCACCTGCGGCGTGAAGGCCGCCGTCCCACCGTGCCGCTGCAACCCGAAACGAACAGCGAAATGCCGGCTCGTGAGCTGCCGGGCAGCGCTCGCCGCGCCAGCAGCATCGTCCGCAGCGGCGAACGTCGCGGCCTGGAAGAGTCGGCCCTGGTCGAGGCGATCTCGCACCACGTCGAGCGCTGGCGCGAGCGGGGCGATTGGGAAAAAATCCGCGTCACCGAATTGCTCTTCGTGCGCGGGTGGGCCAATAAACACGTCGCCAGTCATCTGGGGCTCAGCGAACAAACGGTTGCTAACTACAAGTTCGATTTCCTCGCCAAGCTGCGCAGTTCGGTGAAAAAACAAGGGCTACCGCCCGACGTGTTTCCCGAACTCCACGACGCGGATTAGCGCTGACAGCGTCGACTCGGCTCAACGCAGAAATTCGATGAACTGACAGAGAATCCCATGCGGGGCAAAGTGCACCACGACGACACAACAAATAAGAGAGTTGAGGTGGGGGCACGTCGACTTCGCTGTGGCCTACGACTACTCGTCGTGACGTCGTGTCGTTGTGGTGAAATAACTCGATGTCTAGTCGGACCGAAGTGATGAGCGACTTTCCCAGCGAACACGACCTCGAAGCTTATCTCGATGAGGCACTTCCGGCGGCGCAGATGGCCGAGATCGAACTGGCGCTGCGGCGCAACCCGAAGCTCACGCGCCGGCTCGCACTGATCAATTCGCGGCGTGACGCGGGTGTGCACACGGTGGGCGAAATCTGGCGGCGGCATCGGCTCACCTGCCCGACGCGCGAACAGTTGGGGGGCTATCTGCTGGGCGTCGTCGACGACGACTTGTCCGACTACATCCGTTTTCATCTCGACGACGTGGGCTGCCGACTCTGTCTGGCCAACAAGGCCGACCTTGAAGCCCAGCAGGGCGAGTCAGCCGCCGCCCAGACGCGCCGCCGCCGCTATTTTCAGTCCAGCGCCGGCCTGCTGCGCCGTGACGACACGTAGCGCACGTCGCGCCGGCCCGGTGCCTGCGCGCGGGCCGCCGATTGACTCGGTCTGCGGCGAAATCTACACTCTAAACCTCGTACCCGCTGGCGCGTCGATGGACGACTTGCAAGCTCGGGCCGGACAGGCGAGCTCGGGCCGGACAGGCGTCTCGGCCGTTTCGGGGGCATTCGCTTGGCGGCGCACCGCTCTGAGTCGCGCCACTTTCAGGGGTCGCGCCAGCAAGCGGTCCCGGCAGACCCAAACCATCCGAACACCCCCATCCACCCGAACTGGGAGCCACGATGTCGACGGCGACGGCCCAAATCGATCAACTCTGCATCAACACGATCCGCACCCTCTCGATCGACGGCGTCGAAGCGGCCAACTCCGGTCACCCGGGCGCGCCGATGGGCATGGCGCCGGTGGCCTACACGCTCTGGACAGATCGGCTCCGTTACGATCCCGCGGCACCGCTTTGGCCCGCTCGCGACCGATTTGTGCTCTCGGCCGGTCACGCCTCGATGTTGCTCTATTCACTGCTGCACCTGGCCGGTGTCCGCAAGCTCGACGAGTCGGGGCAGCCGCTCGATGAACCCGCCGTCGCGCTGGACGACCTGCGCAACTTCCGCCAGCTCGGCAGCCCCTGTCCCGGGCATCCCGAACACGGCGATACGACCGGCGTGGAAACGACCACCGGCCCGTTGGGTCAGGGTGTGAGCAACGCCGTCGGCATGGCGATCGCGCAGCGCTGGCTGGCGGCCCGCATGAATCGGCCCGGCTTCGAGCTGTTCGACTACAACGTCTACGCACTGTGTGGTGACGGCGAGCTGATGGAGGGCGTTTCCTCCGAGGCGGCGTCGTTGGCCGGGCACCTGCGGCTGGCTAACCTCTGCTGGATTTACGACTCGAACCGCATCACCATCGACGGCTCGACCGACCTCAGTTTCAGCGAATCGGTCGCCGGTCGGTTTGCAGCCTACGGTTGGAACGTCGTCGACGTCGACGACGCCAACGACCTCGACGCGCTCAAGCAGGCCTATGCCACTTTCGAGGCGACGGACGATCGTCCCACGATGATCATCGTCCGCAGTCAGATCGCCTTCGGCGCCCCGCATAAACAGGGCACCAGCGGTGCCCACGGTGCGCCGCTCGGCGCCGAGGAAGTGCGGCTCACCAAGGAAGCCTACGGCTGGCCCGCCGACAAGCAGTTCTACGTACCCGATGAAGCGGCCGAACACTTTCGTCAGGCATTGGCCGAGCGCGGCGGGCGTGAGCGCGAGGCCTGGGAAGCCAGCTTCGCCGAGTACGCCAAAAAGTATCCCGAGTTGGCCGAGCAGTGGCGGCAGATGGCGTCGGGCGAACTGCCCGACGGCTGGGACGCCGACATCCCCACGTTTCCGGCCGACGCCAAGGGCGTGGCCAGCCGCAGCAGCTCGGGGAAGGTCCTCAACGCCGTGGCGCAGCGCATGCCCTGGCTGGTGGGAGGTGCCGCCGACCTGGCCGCCTCGACCAAGACGACGCTCACGTTCGACGGCACGGGCGACTTCCAGGCCGATTCCTACGGCGGCCGCAATCTCCATTTCGGTATCCGCGAGCACGGCATGGCGGCGGCACTCAACGGCATGGCCCTGTCGCGGCTGCGACCGTTCGGTTCGACGTTCCTTGTTTTCAGCGACTACCTCCGTCCCTCGCTGCGGCTCAGCGCGATCATGCATCTGCCGGTGATCTACGTCTTCACGCACGACTCGCTCGGCGTCGGCGAAGACGGACCGACGCACCAGCCGGTCGAGCACCTGGCGGCGCTGCGGGCGATTCCCGGCCTGCTCACGTTCCGCCCGGCCGATGCGAACGAGGTCGCCGAGACCTGGCGGACGTTGATACCGATCGGCGACCGCCCGGCGGCACTGGCACTTAGCCGTCAGGACCTGCCGACGCTGGATCGCACGAAGTATGCCGCGGCCAGTGGCGTGGCAAAGGGTGCCTACGTGCTGGCCGACTCGGAGGCGACGCCCGACGTGATTTTGATGGCCACGGGCAGCGAGGTATCGCTCTGCATCGAGGCCTACGAGCAACTCACGGCCGAAGGCGTGCAGGCCCGCGTCGTGAGCATGCCGTGCTGGGAACTTTTCGAAGAGCAGGACGCCGCCTACCGCGACAGCGTGCTGCCGGCGGGTGTGACGGCCCGTGTCGCCGTCGAGTTGGGCGTGCGGCAGGGTTGGGACCGTTACCTGGGCCCCGGCGGCACGATGATCGGCGTCACAGGCTTCGGCGCCAGCGGCCCGGCCGAAGAACTACTCGCCGCCCGCGGCTTCACGGTCGACAACGTCCTCGCCGCCGCGAAGCGGCAGTTGGGGTAAGCGAAACGAAGGAAACGGTAAGCAGCGACACTTCGTCCGCACACCGTGTCACCGTCTTTACTCTGGCCGGACGCGTGCCGTAGTGCGCAGCGCGGTACGCACGAAAGCCGTCAACCGACGCCGAGCACTTTGTTGACGATGTCGCGACCCGACGTCGGCGGCGGTAGCTGCTTGCCGTCCTGGTGGTAGAGTGTGATCGTCTCCTCGACGATCTGACAAAGCTGCGCGAACACCGCCCGCTCGTCGTCACCGTGGCATCCGCCCATCAGCAAGCCCGGCGAACTACCAACGTAGCACTGGTCTTCGTCGGACCACTCAACGATCTTCACGTACCGGGCGCTTTCTTTCATGATCGCGACTCCTCGATGGCGCGCTGCACCGCTCGTTCTTGATACCGTTTGGCGTCGGTTCCGAGTTTTCCCGACAGGGTTAACGGCTGAGCGACATTGGGATGAACGAAGTTTCGATGGCTTCCCTTGCCACCTCGATTCACAAAGCCGGCTTGCTCAAGATCACGGATCAACTCACGAACTTTTCTTGGCATCCCGGCTTTTCGACGCTGCGAGGTGTACCGCCGTCCGAGCGCTGGACGCCCCTGCATAGTCTACACCGGACGAACGTGCAGCACCAAGAATGCAACGTTGCTTGTGCCGTCGCCATAAGGTGCCTTCCCGCGCAAGCATCGTTGCCTGACGACTGTCGCCGTCACCGCACATTCTTCGAGCCGATCACACCGGCCCGAAGTCCCAGGGGGTGTACCAGAGCGGGCGGGCGGGCAGGATGGTTGAGACGATCTCGGCGACGACGCGCGATGAGACCTTGGCCCGGCCGGCGTCGATGGCTTCCTCGATGCCGTTGTGGCCCAGCAGCAGCCGCGTCAACTCGGCGCCGCTGCACGTCAGGGTGCGCCGTCCGCTGCGTTCGCGCGACACCTTCACGCTGCGACGCGTCAGCAGCACGCGGTAACGCTGACCATCGGCGGCGATCGCGAACTCGGTCGGTCGGGTAATGCCGGCCGCGGCGGCCCGATCGTGCAACAACGGGCACATCGACCGCATCAGGTCCAGCACGTCGAGCACCTTGATCATGAAGACTTCGCCCTGATCGATTTCGTTGTGCACCGAGGTACCCCGCGCCTGGCGGAACGTCTCGTGCAACGGGTCGTTCGGGGGCGCCAGCAGCGTGATCACGTGGCAGTCACGCTCGATCGCCTCGCTGGCCGCCCGCGCCAACAGTTCATGGGCCGCCGTGGCGTGGCCGGGATCGGTCGCCAGCTCAAGAATGCGATCGTCACGCATCACCAGATAACCGACGATCTGCGACTCCTTGGCATTGCACGGCACGTCGTCGTCCGCCGCGGCAGGGTCGGCACCGTCGATCGCCACGAAGATGCGGTCGTGGTCGCCGCGGCCCACGATCCAGCGCCAATAGGCCTCGGTCCGTTGCGTGGCGCCGTCGAACTGGTCGCTCCACTGGCGGTGCAGCCGCATCAGGTCGGGCAGTTCCACCTGCCGCCAGGGACGGATCTTCAGCGGGTGTTTGGGCCACCGCGTGCCGTCGGCGGACAGTTGAGCCAACAAGTCGCGGACGCCGGCCCTTGAATAGCAGTGCCGCCCGCAGACGGCCCAACCCCGGCGGCAGAAGAACTTCGGTACCGCCGTCTGCACGATGCCCAGCCCCGAACCGTCCTCGGCCATCAGGTCCTCAGCCAGTCCCAAAAGCGTGCGGCCGTAACCCCGCTGGCGATGCTCCGGGAGCGTCGCGAAGTGTTGTAGCCCGGAGACTCCGTGACGCAGCGGGCCGAATTGCAGGACCCGCCGCGTCATCTGCAGATGGGCCAGAATCCGGGGCCCGCCTTTGACCAGCAGCCGGTCACAGGGCTCGTAGTGCGGATCGTCGAGCGTCGCCGGAAATGCCGCTTGGGCCGAGCCGTTGAACACGTCGCAGAGCATCTGGCTGACTACGGGGTGGTCACCCGCCGTGCCAAATGCCAATCGCGGAGCCGTGCCACAGGGGAGCGGACACAATACGGCCGAATGTCGCTCCAGCACGGGAGGCGGCACCGTTGCCGCGGATGGCAGAACGTTCGCAACGACAGGACGCGAAGACTTGCGCCCGAGAGCCTTGCGAGATGACACACGAACCGAACCGACCTCAGCAACCGCCGAAGACATCGTGCTCATCGATCGAATCCCTTCTTCGATAACTGGCTTGATCCTTCAATGCCAACAGGTTACGCAGTTCCGCTGTCAAATTCCAGCATAAATCCCTCGATTTTTTTCCGGGGGAACAGGCAGAAGGCGTAGTCACGGGAGCCAAGGATCGATTCGGCGCGGAGTTGGGCGGACAATTCCTCCCGTCGTTCGATCAACTCGCGGCGCTGCGCGTCGAGCCACGGCTGCAGCGCGTCGTTGGCGGCGCGGATGCCGTGACAACGCTGCCGCGCGTTCTCGCGATTCGGCTCGATCGCCAGCCAACGCCGTTTTTCCTCGATCATTTCGTCGATTTGCTCCGCCGCCGCTGCGTCGGGCCCACTCACCGCAACATGCTGGTCGGTGAGAACTCGTTCCGGGTGATACGTCATCTGACGCAGCGCGTCGACCACGTCGGCCAGATCGTCGCTGCTGACGCTGGGACGCTCAATCGGCAGCT
This sequence comes from Planctomycetales bacterium, assembly GCA_020426575.1. Taxonomy (GTDB): domain Bacteria; phylum Planctomycetota; class Planctomycetia; order Pirellulales; family JAEUIK01; genus JAGQPT01. The sequence goes on along the minus strand of JAGQPT010000270.1, from coordinate 25,439 downwards.
TGAGCGTCGCCGAAACCGTGGCGTAGATCGGCGGCTCGACGTGAAAGAAATCTCGCAGAATTGCGTCGGTCAGTTCGTCGTACTTCGATCCGCCGATCCCGTGCATGAACATGTCGGTGAGAAATAGCCGGGCGAATAGCGTGGTCACCAGGGCCCGAGGGCGCACCTTGATCCCCCGCTGGCCGAGTTCGCCCAGTGCGGCGGCCGTCGCCGACCAATCTCCCCCGCTGCCCAAGGGCACTCTTGCCGCGATCTTCCCGCGATCACCCAACTCCAATTCGCCCCCGACCCGACGCGCAAACAGGTGGCGGCGGCGCGGATTCTCGTCCGTCCACACCCAGAGCGGCACCTCGGTCCAGTCGCCCGACCGCTCCAAGAGCGGGACCGGGTGGTTGGCACTGCGGATATGGTTCACGCGGCGATAGGCGAGCACCGTCCGGTTATAGACATCGAAGAGCCGGGGTAGTTCGCACAGCAGGTGGGCGGCCAACCACCAGAAGGCGGCCGAATCGGTCACTGTGCTCAGCGGTACTTCCAGGGTGTCGGTGCCCCAGCGCCCCTCGAGAGCGTGCCGCGCTTGGGCGAGCGCCAATCCGAGCCTCCCGGTGGCGCGTGCCCGCTCGACGACCGCCGGCCAAAAGTCGCGCACCATCGGATCGTCGACAAGTGGCGCGATTTCGTCGCCGACCCGCTGGGCGAAACTCTCGAACGTGGCCCAGTCGTGCACGTCGCGCTCTTCAAACGGGATCGGCATCGACGAGGTGTCGAAGGCCACGGCCGAAGCCGTGGGACGCCGGACCGATCCCCCCGGCACGCGGATCGAGGCCGCCTTGGCCGTGTCGTTGTCGATCACCAGGTTGACGGCGACGCCGCCGTATTGCCGCGTCAGGCGGTCGAGCACGAAGTTCTTGAACCAGACGCCCGGATGGAACAACTGCGGCTGGTGTCCGGCCATGAACAACCGCTCCGCCGCGTCCGCGCCAACGTCGGGCACGTCTCGGTAGGCGGCCGTGTAGCCGAGTGCGGCCGCGATCGTCGTCTGGCGAGCCGATCTGGCGAGCTCGCGGATGCAACGGTCCCCAATCTGGCATGTCGACGAGCGCTGGGACTCGGCGTTGGCGCCGAGCACTTCGCCGACCTGTTCGAGGGCTGGCTCGATCAGAATCCCGCGGTCGTGGCGCGGCGCCCGCAGCCGCCGGTATTCCATCGACGAGCCACTCTGCGTCATGAACACGCCCTTCCGCACATCCTCGTCGACTCGTCGCTGAACGCACCGCTGATCGGCGGTTTGGCCGGCGTGTGTCGCCGCGTGGTCCGCGACGTCTCAACCGGTGCGGTCATGGAGACGGCCGCCATGCTGCGGTCGAGCACGTCGCGATAAAACGCCAGTCGCGTCGTGGCGTCGTCCAGCGAACCGCCGAACGATCGCTCCTCTTCCAGATAGATGCGCGGCACGGCCAGTTCGGTGATCGTCAGCCCGTGGTGGACCGCTTGGACCCACAACTCGAGCGGCATCGCGTAACCGGTCTCGGTGATCTGCAACTTACGGAGCGCGTCGACCCGGTAGCCCTTGAACCCGCAAAAGGCGTCGGTCAGTTCGAGTCCCAGGCGACGATTCAGTTCTTCGGTCACGAGCCGATTGATCCGCCGGCGATCTTCGGGCGCGTCGGCATCCGCGGCGAACGTTTCCAGATAACGACTTCCCGAGACAATGTCAGCCGACTCGCACGCGGCGACGAATTCCGGAACGCGCCGTGGTTGATGCTGACCGTCACAGTCGATCGTGACAACGACGTCATAGTCGCGGGCGATGGCGTACTCGAACCCTGTCCGCAGGGCCGCGCCGTAGCCCTGGTTTGTCGTGTGCCGAACCGTCGCTACCCGATCGCTGTTGGCCACGTACTGGCGCAGAACTTCTCGACTGCCGTCAGTCGAGCCGTCGTCGACCACCAGAACGTGGGGGCTGTAGCGGCGCACTTCATCCAGCACTTCGACAATGTGCGCGCGTTCGTTGTAAACGGGCAAGACGGTGATGAAACGACTCATGATGGGGGCTTCCTCTCTGTTGTCGTGCGGCACACGAGAAGTTCCGTCCCGTGCGGCAGGAATAGCACCGGGGCCTCGACCGGTGTTGCGCAATCACGCGCAATACTCAAATCTAAGAAGACCACGGCCGAAGTCAACGAGGTCGAGGGGCCGCGCGTTAAAGGCAGCGACGGCCCCCACCCAAGCTCACGGGGGGATCAGACCGTCCGCCAGCGGCATTCTCCGGCAAGCTCCACATGGCGCGTTGACCCGAATGCCGACAAAAACGAGGGCAATTCCGCCAGAAACCGGGAACGAATTGGTCCGGCGGAACGACCGCATTGCTCGTCAGTACCACTGCAGCGGGTTCTGCTCGTGGCGGCTTGCCCAGACGGACAGTTCGGGAAACGCCTCGGCGAGCACATCGGCGAGCCCCGCGACGGCGAATCGCTCGCTGGCATAGTGGCCCAACAGGATCAGCGCCACACCGGCCGCCTGAGCCTCGAGACAGGTGTGGAAGCTCACCTCGCCCGTCACCAGGGCTTCGCAACCCGCTGCAATCGCTGGCTGGAGAAACGTTCCGGCGCTCCCGCAGGCGACGGCCACGCGCCGCAGCGCCCGGGTCGGTTCTCCCACGAGCTGTACCCGATCGACGGCGAGAAACGCCTTGAGCCGTCCCGCCAGTGCGGCTAACTCCAGCGGCGCATCGAGCGTGCCGTGCCGTCCGCCTCCCATCGTGACGTCCACGTCCGCTCCGTTGTTGCTTTCATTTTCCACCGGCACCAGCGGATGCACGTCGCGCAGGGCGATTCCCTCGGCCAACTGCCGATTGATGCCCCGTCGGCACGAGTCGAACGCCGTGTGCGGGCTGTAGATGGCCACGCCGCCGCTCATCAGTTGCCAGAGCAGGCGCCCCTCGTGCGACTCGGTCGTGAGTCGCCGCAGCGGACGAAACGGCAGGGGGTGGTGCGTGACAATCATATTGACCCCGTCGGCGATTGCCTCGTCGGCGCTCTCGGGCGTGATCGTCAGGCAGGTCATCACGCGCTGGACCGTCTGTCCTGGATCGCCGACCAGTAGGCCCACGTTGTCCCAATCCTCGGCCAGCGACGGCGGCGCGTATGCCTCGAGGAACTCGCTGATCGACCCGACGGTGTGCATGACGCCCTCGTCCACGTTGACGATCACCGTAGCCGGTGACATGAATCCGGTTTCACCCCACCGCCCAGCCTACCGCTTCGCGGCGTCCCCACCAAGACGACGGCACGGCACCGGCTCGACGTTACGGTTCGACGGTGAACCAGTGGTAGAGCGTGCGGCTGTCGCCCAACACCTCGCTCACCTGGATCAGCATCGACTGTCCCACGCGATTGGCGCCGCCGGCAACGACGTACTGCTGGGCATTGATGCCAGGTCCAAAGTCGCGCACCTGGCGCGACTCGAAGTGCATGTCGGCCCCACGCAGATAGCAGCGCAACGACACCACGTCGTCGCTGTGGTTCGTCAGCAATTGTTCGACGACGAGGTCGCCGTCCGGCGTGGTTCGCGTGGCAACGTCGATCGTGAGCCGCCCGTCACCGACTTCGAGGGTGCGGTAAACGCTATAGCGGTACTCCCGGTCGGATGCGAGCTGCACGTCGGCGCGGACCTGATGCACACCGGCGCTCGCGCCGACCGGCAGCATGATCTCCAGCGGGACTTCGTCCTTGGCGTGGGCCGCCAGCGTCAGGTCGAACTCCTCGGGCGTGCACTTCCAACGCGTCGGTAACTCCAGCCGCACGTGGGCGTTCACCCCGTCTTCCAGCGGGTTGTGCAGCGTCAACTGGCACCGTTGCGGTCGTCCGTAACTCGGCGCAAGTGCCACGGGCTCGAGCTGCACGGCCATCCGCAATCGGGTCACGCGCTGATCGAGCCCTGTGACAAAGCGCGGCACGTTGGAAACCTCGATGACGTGGCGCCCGGCAATCTCGCTCACCGGACCGTTGCGGCCCCAAACGTCGACCCACCGCGGCGCTTCTCCCAGGTACAACACTTCCTCGGCCACGGCGCCATCAGACCAGACGAGCATTGCCGTTTCGTCACCGCGGGCAAAGACGTGGTTACGGCTGCCGCCGGGCAGTTGCATCTCGCCCAGGTACTCGGCGCCGGCCAGCAGTCGCGCCGTCGTGCGCCAGGCGAAGATCAACTCTGCCGGGTTGCCCTCGGGGGTCAGCACGCCGCGCTGGGCGTCGAACGGGTCTGACAAAAAGATGCCGTTGGCGCCGTGCACCTTCGCTGCTGCCATCCGCAGCACCAGGTCGCGGGCACGCGCCTCGGTCGTGTATTCGTCGCGCCGAAGCGGCGTCACGTCGATCCAGCGCGTCGTCGGATCGTGGGCGACGGCGGCGAGTTGTTCGGCGAGTTCCGTGTGCGTGAGCGGCGGTTGGGCCGACAGGCTCACGGCGTACGCCGTCGAGTCGGTCCACTGGGGCAGTTGCTCAAGCCAGTTCCAGCCCACGCCGAGTTGCACCCCCTGGCCGACTTCGTCTAGTCGGCGGCGCACGGTCAGCAACAGCGGCTCGATCCCCGCCGCCCCTTGAAAACTCTGGTCGTAATCACCTCCCAATTGCCACTGGCGCACGCGCATCGCCAGCCGCGACACCACTGGTTCGAGCGACGGGTACCACGACTCCGGCGGCGCCGTGAAGACGTCCGCCGCCTGCCAGCGAGCGTTCACCGGCAGCGCGTCAATCACTGCTTGCGGCGGGTCCTGCAACAGCCCGATCACCTCGACGCCGCGACTGTTCAGCCGCTCGACGAACCAGGCGAGTTGTTCCAGCGCTTCGCTGTTGGCCGGGTCGACCCACACCGGGTACTTAATCTTGCCGATGCCCACCTGGCTGGCGAGCATCAGCAGTTCGGCCTGCGAAAGCGGGGTGTCGCCGCGTGGCAGGCTCCAGCCGAATTCGCCGCCCGCGCCGTTGGCCGCGTCGTCGGTGACGGCAATATTGAGCTCATGCTCGACACTCAACCCGTCGCCGCCGTGCAGGTGAGCATACACGCGGTACAGCCCTGTGCGGTCGAGCTGTGGTCGCATTCGGAACGTGCGCTTGAGCGACGCCAGCGTCGAAGTGCCGCGTGCAATGGTCCCCGGTGGCGCGTCGCCAAAACCGTCGCCGAAATCGTCATTTTCGCTGAGACGCTGCTCGTGGCTTTCCAGCACTTCGCCCAGCGCGTCTTCGATGCGGAACGTGCACACGGCATCGGGACTCAGCGCCCCTGAGACCGCGCAGACGACTTCAATGTCTTCCTCCGGCGTGATCCAGCGCCGCGAGGGGGACGTGTCGAGCGTCACACGTGGCAACAGGCCCATCCAGACGTCGTCGCACCACACCGTGCCGGTCAGGTCCTCTTCACTGCCCGGACGCACTTCGATTCCAATCACTGCCGCAACGGCCGCGGCCGAAGCCGGTGCGAACGGGCCGATGCGCAGTTTCACCCAATCTTCGGAGTGTCGCAACACGCGCGACTCGAACCGTTCGAGCGGGTGCCGCTGGGCGTCGAGCAACGTCACCGACAGGAGCGCCTCATCGTGCACCAGACCGTCGGTCTTCAGCCAACCCTCGACGACGTAACTGCTCAGCATGCTCACGTCGACCGGCGGGCTGTACGCCGTGGCAGCCCCGCCGTCGAGCGCGATTCGCAGGCAGTGGTCGTTGCCGGGCGACGGTGCTTCGACCACTTCCATGTCGACGTAATGGGGGTAACCCACGCCGGTGCGCCGCCGCCAGTCTTGCGGCCAACCGTCCTGGTCGCGGTCGACCTCGGCCGGATCGAAGTCGCAGTGGAAGAGTTCCACTGCGGCGGGATAGCGCACGCCGGTCAGGTCCGCCGCGGCCGACGCCGCTGCCCCGCTGTGCGCGGTCAACACACTCGCTAAAATCAGCCAGGACGCTACGATGGACATCACCGTCTCACACAACAAGCATGTTGAGGCGCGACCGTCCGTGTCGCTGCATACTGGCCATCGGGAAATCGAACCAACCGTCCGCCCGAAAACCATACGACATCGCATCGTCAGCATCGGCGCCGCACGGCCGCGAGCGCCAGTCCCGTTTTCCCCACCGCTCGGACCGCTACAACCGCACCATGCTGGACATCAAGGTCGCCATCCAGCCGCGCGCCATGCGACTGCCGCTCAAGCAAGCCTTGCCGGTCGTCGCCCAATTGGGCGTCGGTGCCGTCGAACTCGACGGTCGCCACGACTTGCCCTCAGGCGACGTTGGCCGGACGGCGATTCGCGCCCTGCGCAAGATGCTCGACGACTTCCGCCTCAGCGTCGTGGCGGTCAATTTCGCCTCGCGCCGCGGCTTCCACGTGCTCGAAGGCCTCGAAGCCCGTGTCGACGCGCTCAAGTCGACGATGCGGCTGGCGCATTCACTCGGTGCGCCGGTCGTGCCGTTTTCCGTCGGTTATATCCCGACCGACGACGAACTCCCCACCGCGCGCAGCACACTTGTCGACGTGCTCGCGGACCTGGGGCGATTCGGACAACATGTCGGCGCGCTGCCGGCGGCCGACACCGGCGGACAGTCGCAGGAGGTGGTGGCCGACCTGCTCGACGCACTGCCGGCACACTCGATCGGCCTGGTGCTGAATCCGGCGGCGCTCACCGGCGCAGGTCGCGTGGCCCACGAAGCGGCCCGACGCTGGGGCGATGCCGTGTATCACGTCTACGCCAACGACGCCCAGTTCGATCCGGCCGCCCGCCGCGGCGAGCAAACCGTCCTCGGTCGCGGCACGGTCGATTATCCCGCCCTGCTCGGCGCGCTGGAAGAACGTGGCTATCGGGGCCACTTCACGATTGCCGGCGTCGGCGCCGACGACGCGGTCGACGAAACACGCGACGCAATCAAGTATCTGCGGAGTTTTGCCTGAGACGTTACTGCCGCCCGAGTCGGCGCGTTCTCGCCATTTGTTCAAGAGGTGCCGCCATGACACGTTTATCATTCCGCCTGGCCATCGTGGCCGTGACGCTGAGTTTGGGTTCGTTACGCGCCGATGACACGCCGCCGGGTGTGGTGCCCATCCCCGATCAGGCCACGCTCGAACAGCGTTTCGACGAGATGCTCAGCGGCGCGACGCTCGTGGGCGTGTTCACTGACAGCAGCCGGCCGAACGCCGCGCCGAGCGAAGACCGCTACACGATCAGCGACGTGTCGAAGCTGCGCGAGGACTACTGGGTCTTCGAGACCCGCATCCAGTATGGCGAGCAGGACCAGACGATCCGGCTGCCGCTCGAGGTGAAGTGGGCCGGCGACACCCCTGTCGTCACGCTCACCAATGTGTTGGTGCCGGGCTTTGGCCAGTTCACCGCCCGCGTGCTCTTTTACGACGGCCGCTACGCCGGCACCTGGCAGGGCACGAATCACGGCGGCGTGATGTACGGGCGGATCGAACGCGAAAAAGACGGCAACACACCCGCCGAAGAGAAGTAATAACGCCAAGCGTTCGCATGCTAGCACATCATCGGGGATCGCTGCTGGCACCTGCACCCGCGTATGGCTAAAAGTGCTGCGTGCATACGTGTAGCGTCGTAACCTGTGTGTACGTTGTCGACCTGCCCACTGCTGACATATTGGCGCGGCACATTGGCATGGTCTCAAATCGTGAGGCAAGGTAGCCTTTCCCCGCGGCACTGCTGGCTGAACCACCTGAACGGGCCAGCACTGGCACCCAACCGGTACGTCACGGAGGACACACGGCATGTCCGTGCTGGAAGTCGAGGGATTGGTGAAGGTCTACGGCCGACGGCGCGTTGTCGACGGCGTCGACTTCTACGTCGAGCGCGGCGAGATCGTCGGGCTGCTCGGGCCCAATGGTGCCGGCAAGACGACCAGCTTCCGCATGACTTGCGGCATGATCCAGCCCAACGCCGGCACCGTGGTCCTTAACGAGATCGACGTCACCGACTGGCCGATGTATCGCCGCGCCCGTGACGGCGGTATGGGCTACCTGGCCCAGGAATCGAGCGTGTTCCGCAAACTCACGGTCGAGGCGAACCTGCTCGGCATGTTGGAAATGCTCGGCAAGGGACGCCGTGAGCGCCGCGCCCGTTGCGATGAACTGCTCGAACAGTTCAAGATCACGCGGTTGCGCAAGTCGCTCGCCATGTCGCTCTCCGGCGGTGAACGTCGCCGCCTGGAGATCGCCCGCTGCCTGGTCTCCGAACCGAAGATCATCCTGCTCGACGAGCCGTTCACGGGCATCGACCCGGTGACGATCGCCAGCATCCAGGAAATCATCCGCGAGTTGCGGGCCGGCGGCATCTCGATCCTGATCACCGACCACCAGGTGCGCGAGACGCTGCAGATCACCGACCGCAGCTACGTGATCCGCGACGGTCAGGTGCTCTGTCACGGCACGCCGGAAGAGGTTGTGCAAAACGCCGATGCCCGCAAGTATTACTTCGGCGACACGGTCGACCTCACGCTGTACGCCCAGCGCCGCGCCGGCGAGCGCACCCCCGGCAGCCCCCCGTCGCGGCAAACGGTGTAGGCACCTGCACGCCTTGGGCGCGTCGCGCGTCAAACCAGTCGTTTCGACATCACGACGCTGCGGTAGTTGGTCACTTCCCAGGTGACGTGGCCGACGACCCGATAACCGAGTCGCGCGTACCAGCGGGTGAGGTGTTCGGCCGGCTCGGCGGTGTCGAGGGCCAATTCGCGGCCGCCCCGGCGGACGGTATCGGCTTCAAGCATCTCGAGCATGTGGGCACCGATGCCCGCGCGTTGCAGGTCGGGATGCACGGCGAACTGTCCGAAGTGATAGACGTCGTCGCGGCGATACCACTGGCAGGGCGACTCGGGCCAGGGGCCGTAGAGCGTCACCGTGCCGATGATCGTTCCGCCGGATTCGGCGATCAATGCGTGGCCCGTCGTGAGCCGACGTCGCGTGGTCTCGGCGTCCTGCCAGGTTGCATGGAAACGCAGGCCCATTTCGGCAAGCGGTGCGTACGAACGGTGCAACAACTCGGTGATCGCCTCGATGTCGTCGTCGGGCTGGTACGGTCGGTAGCGAACGTCGATTTCGCGGCAAGGCATCGGGCGAAAAGGCATCGGGCGGATGAGGCAGGCGAGACCATCACGATTGAATCGGTCGAACTAGTATACGCCGGCCAGGTGCGGGGCCCAGTGCCGGTGACCAGCCGCCCGGCCTCGGCTCAGAGCTCGCTGCGGCGCAGGCCCAGGATCAGTTCGACTTCACCAAGCGGGCTACCCACCTCCGCAGCGATCGCCGCGGGCAGCTCACCCCGATCGGCCAGTTCATAGATGCGACGCCGTCGTGCTTCGGTCGCGCTATGGACTTGCGCAGTCACCCCGGCACCGCGTTCCGTGTCGTCGTTCGCCGTGTCGCAGTGATGCGTGCGACCGGTGGTGCGCTGCAGCACATCGGCCTGGCTGTGCGTTTCCGCCGCTGCGCCGGACTTCAATACTGCGACGCGAGGCGTCGTGCGTTCGATGTCGCCATTTGTCGTGGCCTCGAGGGCGGCTTCGAGTCGCTCGGCTGCCTGATCCGCCTTGGTGATCAGGTAGTCCAGCGCCCGCATCTTCGTGTCGATGCGGGCCAGCGCGTCGCGGGCCAACTCCTGCACTTCGACGTTCCACTTGTCCAGCTCGGGCGACGCCGCCGCGTGTGCGGCCGCCGCCATATGGGGCCGCTGTTTGCGGGACGTGGGCGTGTCTTTCGGATTCAGACGCCGCGTGACGCGGAACATCATCCAGGCGATCACGCCGATCAGTAGCAGCAGAAAAACGTACGACATCGTCGACGCCTCGGCGAGCAGCAACATTGCCTCGACCTCCGTATCGGGCTCTCGCGTGAACCGACCGCTGCGGGCGCGTCGGTCGTTGCTATGAAAACGCTTCTCTCAGTGTGCACGTCTCGTATGTGCGTGCCGGTCATTCGTCCGCGGTTACGTCGCTGGCGCGAAAGGCCCGTCGGGCCGCCCGCTGCACGACGCTGAGCGCCACGTTGTGTTCGGTGGCCAGACGCTGGCAATCGTCGTACTCGGGATGAAACGTCACGTCGCTGGCGCTCTGCCAGCGCAATTTGCCGGTGATGTCACCGAATTGCGTCGCGACCGTGTGCTCGCCGCGCCGCATCGTGTCGCGCTCGGTGCGCCACCGGCGGATACCCAACGTGGCGGTCTCGGCAAACACGATCCGCTCCAACTCGGCCAGATGCTCGTCGTCACAGAGAATCGAGAGTTTGACCGCCGGCCGGTTCTTCTTCATCTGGATCGCGGTCGTGTAGACGTCCAGCGCACCGGCGTCCAGCAGGCGAGTCGTACAATGGCCGATGATCTCGCCCGTCACGTCGTCAAGGTTCGTCTCCAGCACCCAGACGGTGTCGCCACTGGCGGATGCGCTTGCCGTGCCGAGGAGCAGCCGCAGCAAATTGGCCTGTTCTTCCAGGTCGCGCTGTCCGGCGCCGTAGCCGATCGCGTCGATCGTCATGCTCGGCGGTGGGCCGAACGATTCGACCAGCGCGGCGAGGATGGCGGCACCGGTGGGCGTCGTCAACTCGGCCTCGATCGAACTGCCCGCCAGCGGCACACCGCGCAGCAACTCGGCCGTGGCCGGAGCGGGCACCTTGCAACGACCGTGGGCGATCGTGATTTCGCCGCAGCCGGTCGGCACGGCCGACGCCTCGGCCCGTTCGATCCCCAACAGGTCCCAGGCGATCGCCACACCGACAATGTCGGCAATCGAATCGACCGCCCCGACTTCGTGGAAGTGGACCTTTTCGATCGTCGTGCCATGCACCTTGGCTTCGGCCTCGCCGAGCCGGCGGAAGATGCGCAGCGCCAGTTCGCGCTGCCTGGGTGACAGCTCGCTGCCGTCGATCATTTTCTCGATGTGGCTGAGGTGGCGATGGGCGTGCTCCGGTTCATGCTCGACCGTGAGCTGTGTGGCGCGGAAGCCCTTCTTCTTGACTTCCTCGGTCCGCAAGGTGCAACTCGGCAGCCCCAGCGAGTCGATGCCGCGCTGCACGGCGGCCAGGTCGGCGCCTGCGTCGATCAGCGCGCCGAGCGTCATGTCGCCGCTGATACCACTCGAACAGTCAAGGTAGGCAATCTTCATACGTCGTGTCGTTCTGGCTGCGTGAAGGTCGGATACACATGTCGCCGCCCCGCCAGCTTGCCCATTCTAAGTGCACGGGGCAACTGAGCAATATCAGTGCTCCGCCGACGTCGGCTGGCGCCGGCAAGGCCCCGAGCAGATGTCTGCGGCGGTCGTCCAGGCGATGTTGACCCCCGCTAGGGCAGCCGATAGAGTAGCCGCGCCTGTCGGGCGAAACGCTCGGTCCGTCCGCGATGGGTGCGACCCAGTCGATCGCACCACAGGCGGACAGCTAGCAGGGGCGTTGAGCCTGTCCAGGCAATGGCGGGGCCCGAACGATGACCAGCAAGGACGCGTGCCGATGAGCGCGGGACTGCGCGACGCAGTCAATCAGATGCCGGCAGGGTGCTGGAAGGCGCTCCCGCCGCAGCTGCGCGTGTTGTTCATCACGAGCCCCCATCGCACTGGTGGCTGGCTCGCCGAGGCGTTCGCCTCGGACAGTGCCTCGGACGTGCTGCTCGAGGAAGCCTGCGGGCAATCGGCCGGCATCAGTCGGCTCCGCGACGAAGTCTTCGACGCCGTCCTGCTCAGCCACGATCCCGAACACCTCGACGCCCTTGAGTTGCTCGAAGGAATGAAGGCCGGCGTCGGCGACCAGCCCGTCATCGTGCTCGGCGATCAGAGCGAGCAGGAGATGACGGCCCTCTGCTACGAAGTCGGCGCCGACGGCTACACCTGTGTCAACACGACGACGACCCGCACGCTGATCTGGACCGTCGCTCGGGCCGTCGAGCGCCATCGCCTGTTGCGCGAGAACCGCAAGTTCGTGCAACACGAACAACACCGCCTCCGCCAGCAACACGCCGAGGCGATTCGGCTGATCGGCGAACAGCGCGGTTTCGTGCGTGCGATGACAAGCGACGAACTTGAAGACGGCGTCGATTACGACGACGCCGAAACCTCGAACACGACGGCGGCCGGCGTCGACGATATCACCTGTTGTGTGCCGGCCAACCTGCTGGCCCACTATCGCGAGTTGTTGCGGGCCTACGTCGTGATGGGCGACGGCAACCTGGCCGAGGAACTCGCCGAACTGGCCGAGCTGCTGGCGTTCGCCGGATTCACCCCAATGCAAACGATGGAGATGCACCTGCACGTGCTCGAGGAACTGGTTCGAGGGCTCGGTTCCCGTAGTTCGCGCCACGTGATGACCCGCGCCGGGCTGTTGATCATGCAGTTGATCGTGCGACTCGGCGAAGAGTATCGGCATCGCTACCACGAGCGCCGAAATCCACCACGGCAGTTGTCGCTTCCCGGCTTCGACGACGCGCCGGCCCCCGCGCTCTACACTGATGGCGAGGCCGCCTGAGTCGAGGTCGGCTCAAGGCGGACGGTTCGGCCGCTGGCCCGGGAGATGCTGCTGCCATGAACGACCGAGAGACGACCGTCGCCGAGTGCCGCCGGCTGGTGCGCGAATTTGTCGACGAGCGCGACTGGCGGCAGTTTCACGCACCGAAGAACCTGGCGATGTCATTGGCCATCGAGGCCGCCGAGTTGATGGAGCACTTCCAGTGGATCGATGCCGAGGCGTCGCGGCGACTTGCCGATGATCCCCACAAGCTGGCGGACATTGCCGACGAACTGGCCGACGTGCTCTGTTACGCTCTGGCGCTGGCCAACGAGTTGGATGTCGACGTAGCCGCCGCCCTGGCTGCCAAGATGGTCAAGAACCGCCAGAAGTATCCCGTCGACGAGTACCGCGGTCGCTACGGCCCCGAAGACCAGCGGTCCTGAAGTTCCACGCCTGGCGCTTCGGCGAACTCTGCCTCGCCACACGACGAAGGCATCAACTGCTAGCACGTGCGGTGCGTGGCCGCGGCGGGTGAACTGATCTTCTCGCGTCGCGGGGAATGTGTTACCTACGCGTCGCAAAACACTCCGCCTCGCGCCGCGATGCCAGCACTCGGACGGTCTCGACATCCCCCCGGCATCGCTGCAGATCGCTCCTCACACACAGCGGGCGGGCCTCAAAAGCGGAATCCACGGACAGGTGCACGCATGATCAAGTCAAAGAAATGGTCGTTGATTGCCGCCGCCATCAGTACGATCACCGCCGGCGGCACCGGCGGCGTGGCATGGACCACGGGCTACTTCGGTGGCGGCGACAGCGAACAAGTCAGCGATGCCGAACCGCCGAGCGGCGAGGTTCAAGCCGACGCGACGGCACAGACGGATGCGACCTCCCAGACTGACGACGATGCACTCGGCGAGTCGACCGACCCGCCGGACGCAGCCCCCGACCCGTTTGCCCGGTCAGGTGTTGCCCCGATGGCCAACTCGTACGGCAACGCCACGTCCGCCGGTTCTTATGGCGCTGGCGCCTCCGGCGGCGACGTCTCGGGAATTCCCACGGCCGCGGCTGCGTTTGCCGGCATCCAGCCGGTCGAAACCGAGCCGCCCGGCGAGATGGCCGACGTGACGTCCGCAGCGGTCGAAATGACCGAATCGGCGCTGAACGAACTGACGCCGCCGGTCGATGCACACGCCCTGGGCGAGGCCGCTGACATGCTGCCGCCGCGGGAAGACTTGTTGCCCCCTCACGATGACGTCACCGCATCGAGTGGTGCATACGCTCAGCCGCCGTCCGGCGACCAGTATGCCGCTCAGCCGTATGGCGACAGTTACGGCTCGGGCCAGTATACCGATTCGGGTCAGTACGCCGCGGCTGCCGCCGAACCCAGCGGTGCCGGCGCAAGCACCGGTGCCTACGACCAGTACGGGCAACAATACGGCGACCAACATGCGCCGGACGGTGGCGGCGCGGCAGGCGCTGCGCTGGCGACCGGTGTGGGTGCCGCCGTGGGCGCCCTGGCGGCGAACGCGGCCGACGCAGACGTCGACGTGAATGCGGCCTCGGCCTACGGTGCTGATGAATTGGCCCCGTCCGAAATCGGTGGACCCTACGAAAACGCGGCCGCCGGGAACTCGATGGCGCGCGACGGCGGCAATCCGCTACGTCCACAATACGGCGCCGCGGCCGCTCCGCTCGAACCGGTCACACGCCCCAGCGCCGCCCCGGCCGCACCACTCGACGACGTTGCTGCCGACACCGCAGCCACGAATGGTGATGTCACGGGACCATATGGCGGGGGCACGTATGGCGCCGACGCCTACGCCACAAACGCCCACGGTTCAAACGCTTACGAATCAAGCACCGCCGACACGAGAAGCGACGTGGGCCAACAGCCTTCTTACGCTGCGCAGTCGTACGACCAACAGCCATACGGCCAGCAGCCCATCAGTGAACAGCCCTATGACAAACAGCCGTACGACGAGCAATCTTATGGCCGGTCATCCAGCGGGTCGCAATACGGCGACGTTGCCGACTCGACTGAAGCACCACCGACAGCACATGCCTTCACCCGCCCAGCCGGCGCCTCGGCCCACGAGTCGGTCGGTGTGTCTCAGCCGTTCGGCGATACGACGGCTCAGGCGGCGCGGTCGTCCGAAGTCGGCGTGTCGGCAGAGTCGGGGCATGGTCAGCCTGGTCCCGCACAGCTCGAAGGCGTCCAGCAGGCGAGTGTCAGTATCGAAAAGCGGGCACCGGTCGAAGCACAGGTTGGTCGCCCCGCCATTTGGGAGATTTTTGTCCGTAACACCGGACAAGTGACGGCCCATGGTGTCGAAGTGCACGACGAAGTGCCGCGTGGCGCCACGCTCTCGCGCACGCACCCCCAGGCGCAGAACGACGGCGGCCGGATCGTCTGGTCCCTCGGCAGCCTCGAACCCGGTGAAGAACGCCAGCTCGAGATGGAGATCGTTCCCGAGGTAGAAGGCGACATGGGCAGCGTGGCGCGCGTCTTGGTCGGCGCCGAGTCGACGGCCCGAGCCACGGTGACAAAGCCCCAATTGCAGATCGAAGCGGCGGCGCCGGAAGAAGTGCTGGTGGGCAGCCTGGCCCGACTGGTCATCAAGATCTCCAACGTGGGGACGGGCGTCGCCCATGCCGTGCGGCTCGAAGAGTACGTCCCCGAGTTGTTCGACCATCCCGGCGGTCAGCGCTTGGTCTACGACGTTGGTGATCTCGGCCCCAAGCAGGTTCGCGAGCTCGACCTCATGCTCACCGCCACCAAGGCGGGCGTTACGGACAACCGGCTCGTTGCCTACGCCGCCGGTGACTTCACCGCCGAAGAGACCAGCCGCGTCGAGGTGGTCGCGCCGAAGCTCGAGGTCCGTTTCGAGGGGCCCACGCAGCGCTACCTGCAGCGCGAGGGAACGTTCACGCTCACGCTGCACAATCCCGGTACGGCGACGGCCCACGACGTACAGTTGGCGGCCCACGTTCCCGACGGGCTCGAGTTTGTCGACGCCAACAACGCCGGCTACTACGACCCCACGACGCGCACCGTGCATTGGTTGCTGACGGAGTTGCCGCCGCAGCAGCCGGCTGACGTGAAACTCAGCGCCCGGGCGGTCAAAGAGGGGGCCCATCCGCTCATCGTCGAAAGCACCACGCCCCAGGGCCTGCGAGCCGAACTGTCGCAGACGATCGACATCGAAGGTCTGGCAGCCGTCTCGTTCGAAGTGCGCGACGTGCAGGACCCCGTGGAAGTGGGGGGCCGCACCGCCTACGAGATTCGCGTCGTCAACCAGGGCTCGAAGGCCGCCAGCAACGTCCGCGTCACGGCCGTGATTCCGCCGACCATGCAGGCGATCGACGCCAGCGGGCCGGTGCGCCACACAGTCGCGGCCGATCGTGTCGTGTTCGATCCGATCCCGCGACTGGCGCCTCGGGCGGACACCACGTTCACTGTCGAGGTCGAGGCCGTTCGCGCCGGCGAATCACGCTTGCGCGTCGAATTGGCCAGCGACGACCTCTCGACACCGGTCACGCGCGACGAACCGACCGTCGTCTTCGCCGACTAGAGCACATCCGAATTCGCCGGCCCCGTCGTCGGGGAAGGGGCAATATGTGGGACGCGCCCGATCGGCGTGACGCGTGGCTCCGATCGTCATGCGGGCGGGCGTTTGGCTTACAGCGTGCTCAGCTTCGAGAAGTTGAGGCTCACGCCCTGCATCGGCAGCACGCCGTACATGCCGCGAGTGAACACCAAGTCGATGAACTCGTCGACGACCAGGATCGGCGCCTTCGGCACGATCACGATGTCCGAGTCGTTCAACCAGATTTCGTCCGAAGGACCCGGGCTCTTGCCATAAACCGCTCCGCGCAGATCGAGCATCGTCGCCATCAGCCGCCAATCGTCGCCGCGGCGGAAGACGACCACCTGCCGCAGGTTGGCACCGACGCGGTGACCGCCGGCCAGTGCGAGTGCCTGCATCACGGTCGTCGGTCCCACGAGCTCGAAGCGGCCCCCGGCTTGCACCTCGCCGAGTACGAAGGCGTAACGCGGGGCCCGCAGCCGCAGCACGGGAATCACTTCCAGGCCCGAGAACTCGGCACCGTAACGCTGCTGCAGTTCGACGCGGACTTCGGTGAGCGTCATGCCCTGCACCGGCACCGAACCGACCGCGGGCAGTTGCACCGTGCCTTCGGGCGTAACGCGAACTTCCAGCGATTGGCCACGCTGGCCGAAACGGCCGTTGATCGTGTCGCGCAGGTCTTCCAGTCGCGTGTCGACCTTGAGCGGGATCACCGAAATGGCTGGCTCGTTGTAGAACTCGCGATAGCGATCGTCGATGTCCTTGCGCAGCTCCTGCACCGTGCGGTTGGCCGCTTGCACTTGCCCGAGCAGACGCAGCGTGATCGTGCCGTCGGGCTGTACCAGCAGGTCGCGGTTGATGTCGGGGTCGACGAACGACTCGACACGCAACTCGTCGCCAACGTTGAGGCGATACGGCTGGGCCGACGGATCGCGGGTGAGCCGATAGATGAAGTCGAGCGTGTCGTCGACGCGGAGCCGGTATTCGGGAACGTGTGCCGTACGGGCGTGGCCGACGTATTCACCCTGGGCGTATTGTTGCCAGGGGAGCGGTCCCATGTTGTCCCAGCCCGCTTCACCGCAGCCGCCGGTGATCGTCGAGTCGACGCCGCCGATGCAGAAAGGAGCCGCCGGTCCCAGCGCCTGGGCCCGCGCCCACTGTGACGATCCCGCGGTGATCGCGACGGCCAGCAGGGCCACGACACACGTGCCCGTGGCACTCAGTCGACGACGGGAAATACGTCGGAATGGTTTCGCCGTTGCCATGGTTCGATCTTCGGTTCGCATGAGCTGATCGTTCTCTCTCAGTCGGTCGGACGGTAACGTCGTCCGAATGTATCGATTGAATATGGGGCGATCGTGCCGCTGGGAAGCGGTGGGTCGCTTTGCGCTTCTAATCGTTCTCGGCGCTAAGCCGTTGCTTACTTCCTCTTGAACAGGCCGAACAGTCCGTCGTCTTTGGCGGCGGTTTGTTGCACCGGCGTTTTTGCCGTTGGCTTCGACTCGACGGTCGGCTTGATCGTCGGCTCTGTGTTGGTGGTCGCCATCGGCGAACGGGTCTGGTCCGACGAACGGGCGAAGTCGCCCGGCTCCAACCAACGAACCGGGCTCACTTCCGCATCGCTCACGCTGCTCGGTGCCCGATGTTCGGCATAAGTGCGCTCGGCAGTTGCGGCGTCTGCCAGCTGGCGTTCACCCAGCTCGGCGTGCACTGTTGCCAGATTGTGCCAGGTCGAGGCCTGCGGCGCGATGCGGACGCTGTGCACGAGCAGGTCGCGGGCCTTTTCCAATTTGCCGTATCGAGCCAGCAACACCGCCAGCTCGTTGGCCGCCATGTAGTTGAGCGGGCACGACATCAACGCGGACTGGTGGAACACCATCGCCTTGGGCTCGAGCGCCTCGGGGTTGGCCCCCGGTTCCAGGCACCGTGCCGCGTACAGCTTGCCCAGACCGTACAGCGCGAACGAACCCGACGGTTCACCGGCGACCGCGTCGGCAAGCCGCTGTTGGGCAAACGCGTAGTAGTGCTGAGACGCCTCGAGCGGCGTCATGGCCGACAAGTTCTCAGCACCACGCAGCACTTCGGTGCGATGGCCCGACACGATCATGCTCACGTCGTAGTCGGCCTCCAACTCCGAGCCGCTCGCCAGGAAGTCGGTCGACTCCTCCAGCGCCAGAATGCCCTCGGCCAAAGCTTCAGCGCGCTCCTTCTTGCCGGTTTGCCGGTCGGCGGCCCGGGTTAGCACTCGCAATGCACTGACAAACTCGGCCTCGGCCGAAAAGAGCGCCCGACGTGCAGCCAGGTCGAAGCCGTTAAAGGTGTGCATGTCGGCCATCTTGCGGACGGCCAACATCTCGCGTGACATGCTCGGCGGGGCCGCCTGACGTGGCGCCTGGGCCAGCAGCGGATTGACCCGCGATTGTGGTGCCGCGGCTTGACCGCGGTTGGCCGGTGCGCGGAACTGCCGGCGGGCCTCGGCATTGTTGTGGGCCTGGGCGCTTGCGACCAGTTGATCGATCGTCGCCGCCGTGGCCGGCTGCGGGGCGACGGGGGCCTCGATGGACTTCTTCAGCGATTCGGCCACTTCGAGGTGCGGCGTCGGCGCGAAGGTCTGCTCCGCCGGGTGGTTTGCCGGCTTGCCATCGTCGACCTGCTCGGCCAACGCGACGCGGGGCTGCACCGATTCATTCGCCGCGACGTCAACGGCCGGCGGGTCCACAGCGACCGACGTTGCGGGTGTGTCAACCGGTGGGATCGCGGCAACCGGTTGGCTCACGATCGGAGTCGCCGCAACACTCGGCGCACTTGCCCGCTGTGTCGCTTCCAACTCGGCCGCGTCGTTCGTGTTCGTCTTGACCGTCGCAGCCAGAGGCGCGCTCGGAGGCGGCGCCGCTTCGGCAAGGCTTACCTCGACTGGTTTGCTCACCGTGGGCTTCGCGGCAGCGGGGTGCGTCACGGCCGGTTGCTTTGCGGCCAGACGCGCTTCGACCCGTGGCACCGTGGTGCGTGGTGGTGCGGCACTGCGGCTGTCGGCCGCGACGTTCGATTTGGCTGCGAGCGGTTCGGCCGCTGGGGCCTCGACGGCCGGCGTCGCATCGGCCAGACCGCGGATCGAGATCAACGACGGCTGTTGGTTGGACTGCTGGGCCGGCGATGCGTCGGACGTGGCCTCGCCAACCAATTCGTCAGCCGACGGCGTCGCGCTTTCCGATGGCGACATTGTCACGGCCAGCGGATGCGTCAGCGGCTGAAGATCGGCTCGCAGCCGAGGCACGTCCGCGGTAGCCGCCGCGATCGAGTCCGTGGCGGGCGAATCCGCGGCCGGCGACGTCGGCACCGAGTTTTCGTCGACTGTCTCATCGGCCTTCACGGTCGGCTTGACGAACGGATTCACGACCTGTTCGCTGGGGCGTTCGACCGTCATCGCCAACGGTGTCGGGGTAATTGCATTCGTCGTCGACTTGGCGACCGCGTCGGCAGGAATCGGCGCCAGCGGCGAAGTGCTGAGCACCTTCAGCGAGTGCGTGCCGTCCAGGTCGGCGACGAGCGTCGTGTCGTCGACCGCGCCACCGGCGGGGGCCTCAACCGAAAGATCACCCGTTGACGGCGCAGCCGTCGCGGCGAATTTCTGCGACGCCTCTTCTGTGCGCGGGGTCAATTCGCCGTGCAGGATAATGTGCTCCTGCGGCACGGCGGCAACGGTTTGATCGGGTGTGACCGTCTCGGCCAGGCGGGCGTGCCCGCTCGATTTGAAGCCGCTGCGCTCTTCGAGCGCGCCGGCGGCCAACGTCTGCGGCAACGTTGCTTGAGGCATGGGGGGCTCACCCAGTGCATCGTCCGCGCGGTGACCGCGAGCCAGCGGAGGCGTCAACATGGCCCCACCGCCCAAACCATCCTCGCCGCGCAGCCACCCGGGCATCGGCACATCGCTGACCGGCTCGACTTGCTCGGCCGCCGCGGCGCTAGCCACCTGGCGCTCGGGCGCGCCTTCCAATGACCGCCGGGCGGAGGTGTCGTGTTGTGTGCCTTTGCCGCAGCCCACTGCCAGCGCGAGGCCCGTCGAGCCTACCAGCGCTACGAGTGTGGAAACCTTCCGTTGGTACATGGGAATCGTCCGTGATGCTTGGCTGCTTCGATTCAGGCTCCGGCGCGCATCCATCGCGCGCTGGGCACCCGTATGCTAAATCCATCGTCCGCCGGGCCGGGAAAAAACCAACGAAATGCGCCGCAACGGCGCAAGAGAAGGGCAGAGAACCCCCTGCCACCAAGTGATTTCCGTCGAAACGGGCCGTACTAAATACGCGACCGCGCAACTGGACTCAACCGGCAGGGTTTCGCGAATCGGTAGAGTTTGCCCGACTTGCCAGAAAGCGGCGTTGGTATGCGAGCCCGCTGCGCTGGCCCCCCGGCCACGCGCATCGCTGTGGCGCGGCCGGCGTGCTTCACCCCTGCAGGCCGTCGAGTCGGCCCGTCGAGTCGCCCAGCGTTTCAGCCGCCACGCCCATACGTTCCAACAGCGCTACGTAGAGGTTGGCCATCGGCGTCTGATCGGCATAGCGGATGTGTCTACCACTGGCGATCGTGCCGCCGCCGCGACCAGCCAGTAGAACCGGCAAGTCGTCGTGGTTATGGCGATTGCCGTCGCCGATGCCGCTGCCGTAGACGATCATCGAGTTGTCCAACAGCGTACCGTCGCCCTCGGCCACGCTGTCGAGCCGTTCGAGCAAGTAGGCCAACTGCGTGGCGTGGAAGCGATTGATTTCGCTGATCTTGCGTTGTTTTTCTTCGTCGCCGCCGTGGTGCGACAAGCTGTGATGCCCCTCGGGAACGTCGATCTGGGGATAGGCACGGTTACTGCCCGCGTTGGCGAACATGAACGTCCCCACCCGCGTCAGGTCGCCCTGGAAGGCGAGCACCAGCAAGTCGCCGATGATCCGCAGGTGCTCGGCGTAGTCTTCGGGGATGCCACTCGGGCGGGCCAACTCGGGGCGGTCCTCAGCCGCCAGTGTTTCGTAGCGGCCAATCCGTGTTTCCACGTCGCGGATCGAGCCGAGATACTCGTCGAGTTTGCGGCGGTCGTTGCGGCCAAGCTGCTTGCTGAGTCGTTGGGCGTCTCCCAGCACGAAGTCGAGGATGCTGCGGCGATCGCGGTCGCGCCGCACGCGCACTTCCGCCAGCTCGGGAGCCGCGTCGTTGCCGAACAGTCGGTCGAAGATCAACCGGGGATCGACCTCCTTGGCCAGCGGCATCGACTCGGTGCGCCAAGAGAGGTTCGACGAATAGGCACAACTGTACCCCGTGTCGCAATTGCCTGACTGTGCGCCCTTGTCACAGCCGACTTCGATCGAAGCGAAACGCGTGGCGGCGCCAATCTCGGCGGCGGCAATCTGGTCGACCGATCGGCCGACGTGTATGTCGGCGCCGTCGGTCTTGTACGCCTGGCAGGCGGTGAGGAACGTGGCGGCGCTGCGCGCGTGATCGCCGCCACCATCACCGTTGGCCCGCGCCTTATCATGCGCCAGTCCGCTGAGCACGCAAAACTTCTCGCGCACCTTGGCGAGCGGTTCGAGGATGTACGGCAGCACAAAGTCGCCGCCTTCGGTTGCCGGCGTCCAGGCGGACATCTGCATGCCATTGGGAACGTAGATGAACGCCGCGCGAACCGGTGCCGCCGTGGCGCTCGCCTCAGAGGCAGCCGCCGCGAGCGGTCGCATCACGTCGAGCATCGGCAGCGCCACCGCGGTGCCGAGTCCCTTGAGCACAGTGCGGCGGTTGATGCGTCGGCTTTCAATCATCCTCGGCTCCTCGGGCACGACGTTTTTGAAATGCATCGTTGTGCGCGATCGCCAGGATCAGCGTCGAAAAACGATGCTCGGGGTCATTGTTCACGGCGGCCGCGATTTCGTCCACCGCGCAGCGGTCGTAGTACTCCAGGCCCCGCCCCAGGGCGTACGTCAGCATTTTCTCGCTGATGGCCCGCAGAAACAACTCCTTCTTGCCGAGCAACAGACGTTTCAAACCGGCCGGGCCTGAAAACGTTTCGCCGTCGGACATTTCGCCCGATGCGTCGATCGGGTCGTCGCCGTCGGTCGTGCGCCACCCTCCCACGGCATCGTAGTTCTCCAGTCCAAAACCCGGCGGGTCCATCAGCTTGTGGCACGAGGCGCAACTTGGGTCGGCGCGGTGCTGTTCGAGCCGCTCGCGCAGCGTGCCCGTCAGTTGGGCCGATTCTTCGAGTGGCGGTACGTCAGCCGGCGGGGGCGGGGGAGGCGTCCCCAGGATTTGTTCGAGCACCCAGCGACCGCGCTTCACCGGCGACGTTCGCGTCGGATTCGACGTGACGGTAAGCACGCTCGCCTGCGTCAACACGCCGCCGCGCTGAGCCGCGTCGACGCTCACGCGCCGCATTGTGCTTCCTGCCACTCCTGGGATCCCGTAATGCGCCGCCAGCGCTTCGTTGACGAACGTATAGTCCGAATCGATCAGTTCGAGCAGGTTGCGGTCTTCGCGGACGATCGACGTCACGTACATCCGCGTTTCCTGCCACATCGCCTCGCGCAGCTCGTCGTCGAACGCCGGGAAGCGCTCGCGGTCCGGCTGCACCGTGTCGAGCTTGCGGAGCTGGAGCCACTGCATCGCGAAGTTGTCAACCAGCGCCTGTGACCGCTCGTCGGCCAGCAGTCGTCGCACCTGCGAGGCGTAGACCGTTGGATCGTGGAGCGAGCCATCGGCCGCCGCCGCGAAGAGTTGTTCGTCGGGCATCGTGCTCCAGAGGAAATACGACAGCCGGGCAGCCAGGTCGTAGGCGTCGATTCGGTAGATACTTCCCGGCTCGACGTCGGTCGGGTCGAGTTCCAGCCGGAAGAGAAACCGTGGCGAAACGAGCACGGCCTGGATCGCGACCTGGATGCCGCGTTCGAAACTCGCGTCCGCCGCGGTCGTCGCTTCGGCGATTCCCACGAGCTGGTCGAGTGTTTCCTCGTCGACCGGTCGTCGAAAGGCCCGTGTGGCGAACCGTCGCAGGATTTCTTCCGCGCGCACGGCGTCCGCCGCGCTTGTATCCGAGACGGCCATGATGCCGGCGTGCACCTCCGCGTCGGCGACGGTGTCGGCCATGGCAGCGGCAGGGGAGTCTGCGTCATCCGGATCGATGACCGCGGCCTGCGCGACCGTCTCGGCGGCCGCCAGGTATTTCTCCAACAGCACTGGAGGCAGCGAAAGCACGTCGGCCATGTTGTCGAAACCGTAGCCCACGTCGTCCGACGGAAAATCGTCGGCCGGCGAAACGTCTAAACCGGTCAGGTCGCGGATCGTGTTGTTGTATTCGACGCGGTTAAGCCGATGGATCGTCACCTGCCCCGGGTCGACGCCCTGGCTGCAGTCGACACGGTCCAACTCCGTCGTGATCCAAGCCACGGTGCGCGTGACGTGATCGTGCTCGGGGCGCGGCTCGTCCTTCGGCGGCATGATGCCGTCGCCCAGGGCGCGAGCTACTCGTTGCCAGGTTTCGCGAGCCGCCCGCATCGCTTCCACGTCGGCATACGCGTCCAGGGAGATGCCCGCCTCGGCGTCGTCACCGCTGTGGCAGGAAAGACAATGTGCGGCAATCAACGGCTGGAGCGACTCGGCGAAGAAGTCTTCGGCCGTGGCCGCCTCAACGGCTGCGTTGTCATTGGCGGGCGCGTCGCCGCCCGCCGGCGCCTCACCGTCGGCAGCTGCGTCAGCCGAGGCAACAGGTGCCGGCTCGTCGGCCCGCGACGGCACGTCGCTCCAGGCGCGGACTGCAATCGCCGCTGTTACGGCGAATAGCGCCATGTGCCAGGGACGATGGCGCGGGCCGATCGAGATGGAAAGGGCTGAAGACATAGCGTGTCGTCCCGGGGCGACGCGTGGCGGGGGACCGTCATGGCCCGGCGTCGTTTGGGACAGTCGTGGTGGCGAGATTGCGGATGGTGTTGGGGTAGGACGCCGCGCTTCGGCGGCGGCAGGTATCGTTGGAATGAAGCGGTTGTCGGCCTTGGCCTGAAACGTTGACGGCGGGCAGGCACGACACCTGGCCCGATGCTGGCATCGCGCGCCATGCCTCAACGGTGCGCGGTTCTTGACCCGACGACATGCAACCCATTGTACCGAAACCACCAACCGCGTGGCGAATAGGACGCCTGAAGTCGATGTATCCTCAACGTCAACGCGGGGTTAGCGAACAAATTCGTCGGCAGCGGACAGCCGCCGAACTGGACGGCCGACGCGTGATCGCGGAAAATAGATGCCGAGCGAGTAATCGTGCGTCATATTACTAGTTGTGGACTGTTGTCTTGCCGTCACGCTGTGGTTGCAACTCGGCCCACGGCGGAGAACCGCGTCGCTTTGACGCCGCTCGCCCCGCACGAACCAGTTGTTCGGCAAACACAATCCGCTCGGCAAACGCATCGGCAGCACGATCGAGGG
Source organism: Planctomycetales bacterium (assembly GCA_020426575.1). Classification (GTDB taxonomy): domain Bacteria; phylum Planctomycetota; class Planctomycetia; order Pirellulales; family JAEUIK01; genus JAGQPT01. Next base: position 921 of record JAGQPT010000270.1, on the reverse strand, counting down.
ACATTTATGGACAGGTCACGTTTCGATCGATTCGACGATCCCGGCGATCGTCTGCCGGCTTTGGTCCGGAATCTGCAAATCATCGTCGGTTCGCTCACCACCGGTGCCCTGACGTTCCTGATCATCGCCATCATCAAGAGCGTCTTCATCGACGAAGGCGTCGAACGCGGCGAGATGGAACTGATGGCCTACCTGGCCTTCGGCTTTGCGACCGTCGCACTGGTGGCCCGGGCCGTCGTGCCGCACATCGTCACCCTGGCTGGCCGCCGGCACATCATCCGTCGCGAGTCGTCTTCGGGGCTCGTGGCCATTTCGACCGACAAGCGCTCGCGACCGGTGCCGGTCATCGACGCCCTGCTCAATCTTTACGTGACCCGCACCATTATCGGGGCGGCGATTATCGAGGGGGCGGCCTTCTTCGCGCTGGTCGTGGCCATCATCGAACAGCAGCGCTACTGCCTGATGCTGGGCGGCGTGATGATCATCGGCATCGCCTTGCACTTCCCCACGCGGGCCCGAGTGACACAGTGGCTCGAGACGCAGCAAATGATGCTCAAGGAAGAGCGCCAACTGCTGGCCCAACGCGGCCTCTAAACCCCGCAGGCGCGCGACGCCCCACACGACTCGCCGGCCACCTCGCTTCCTGCAGACCCGTGCCCTACTTGCCCGCGCTATCCAGTTCGATTCCCAGCTCGCGCATCACCAACTTCATGTCGTGCCAAACGTCCTTCTTGGCCGCGGGATTGCGGAGCAGATAGGCCGGGTGATAGGTGCAGGCGACGCGAACGCCACGGTATTCATAGAACTCGCCGCGCAGCCGACCGATCGAAAGCGTCGTGTCCAGCAATGTGCGCGCGGCGATCGAACCCAGGCAGCAGATCACCTTCGGGCGGATGATGTCCAACTGCCGATCGAGATAAT
>JAGQPT010000269.1 GCA_020426575.1 Planctomycetales bacterium | reverse complement strand
GGCCAGACCTTGTTGACGGCCGTGTTCAGTGCCATCGCCAGCAACACGAGCAGGCCCAAACCGGCGATGACGTTGACCGCCGTGGAGTTGCGCCGCGAACCCATCACGTCCCGCGCGTTGCTGAGCCACAACAGGCAGCCGGCCAATAACGGCGCGACAACGACGGTCAGCGCTTGGGCGACGACAATGGCTCCCACGGGCTTGTACCCTTTGACGATCACGGCAAGGGCCACGCACATGCCCACGAGCAGGATCAGCACGGTGAGCAGGCGGGGCCAGCGGTCTTCCGGCTGGCTGCCCAGTCCCAAGCCGTCCGCCAGCATGAAACCCCCGATCATCGAATTAACGATGAACGAGGAAAAAGCCGCGCAAAACAGGCCGGTACAAAACACGAATCGCCCCGCCTCGCCGAACAACGGCACGAGTTGATTGGCGATCGCGCCGACGTCGGCGAGCTGAGTTCCCCGCAGCACGGCGGCGGACGTGGCCATGATCATGATCGTGATGGCCGCCATGATCAGCGAGCCGACCCGGGCGTCAACCAGTCCGTCGGCAAGGTCCTGCTCGTGCCAGCCTTTTTGTCGCACCAGGTACGACTGGTAGTAAGCCGCCGCGATGACGAACGTCGTACCCACCAGTGCGATCAATTGCAGTGTGCCCTCACCGGTGAGGCTGAAGACCTTGCCGTCCGGCCCGCGCGGCAGCGAGGGTAGGAAGCCGGAAAATAACTCGCCAACGTTCGGTCGGGCAAACACGAGATTGATCGCAAACGCCACGAGCATCACGCCGACAAACACGCTCATCAGTCGTTCCAGCGCGCGGTATAGGTCCTTGAAGCCGAACACGAACATGATGGCAAGTGCGTTGAAGACGACGACCGAGTAGTTCCAGTCGACGTACTCGGCGACCGCGGCGTGCACGCCCAGGTTGTTGCCGAACTGGAACGACGCGGAGACGAATGCCACGCTGACACCGACGAACGCGGCGAGCCAGCGACCCGCCTTGCGCGTGAGCAGGTCAGCCGAGGACGTGCCCGAGACGACGCCCAGCCGCGCGGCAATGGTCATGTAGACCATCATCAGCACGACCGCCACCACCACGACCCAAACCATGCTGTAGCCCTGTTCGGCACCGATCTTGGAACTGGTGAGGATGCTGCCCGGTCCGATGACGACGCAGGCCGTGATCAGTCCCGGCCCGAGTCGCCGATACCAGGGACGCGAAATGGCGCAGCGCTGTGGGGACGTGTTCAAAAGTCGATAACCCTTTAGAATGTCACGCGCTTCGTCGTGCAGCCGACGTCGCTGACCCGCCAATCACTGACCGCCAATCATTCTCGTTGCCCCGCCATCATAGCCGCCCGACGAGCGACATGGGATATCGAAACCTCCAGGAGTGCGTTGCCGATCTCCAGGCCACGGGCCAGCTTGTCGCGATCGACGAACCAATCGACGCGCGGCTCGAAGCGGCGGCGATCCATAGGCGCGTGTTCGCCGCCGGCGGACCGGCACTGCTGTTTCGCAATGTCCGCGACTGTCGCTTCCCGATGGTGAGTAACCTGTTCGGCACACGCGAGCGGATTCGCTACCTGTTTCGCGACGCGCTCGCCCGAGTGGAAACGCTGGTGCGAATGAAGGCCGACCCGGTGGCCGCACTTCGGCAATGGACGCGCGGCGCGGCGGCGCTGCGCGGGGCTTGGCACACGCGGCCCAAGCTGGTCCGTCATGGGCCCGTCACCGCCGCGCAGGCGCGCGTGTCGGACCTGCCGCAATTGGTTTCCTGGCCACAGGACGGCGGTGCGTACGTCACGCTGCCGCAGGTCTACTCCGAGGACCCGCGACGGCCCGGTGTCCGCCATTCGAACCTCGGCATGTACCGCGTGCAGTTGTCCGGCGGAAAATACACGCCGAACGAGGAGGTCGGGCTGCACTATCAGATCCATCGCGGCATCGGCGTGCACCACGCTGCCGCCATCGCTCGCGGTGAACCGCTGAGGGTAAACGTCGTTGTGGGCGGACCTCCGGCGCTTACGCTCGCGGCCGTGATGCCGCTGCCCGAAGGTCTCCCTGAATGGTTCTTCGCCGGTCTGCTCGGTGGTCGTCGGCTTTCGCTTGTGACGGCGACAAACGGGTTGCCGATGCCGGCCGAAGCCGATTTCGTGATCAGCGGCTACATCGACCCCGATAAGCAATTGCCCGAAGGACCGTTCGGCGATCACCTGGGCTACTACAGCCTGGCACACGATTTTCCGGTGATGCGCGTTCAGGCCGTGCATCACCGTACCGACGCCATCTGGCCGTTCACCGTCGTGGGACGCCCGCCGCAGGAAGACACGATGTTCGGCGATCTGATCCACGAATTGACCGGGCCGGCCATCCCCACCGTGATCGCGGGGGTGCAGGCCGTCCACGCCGTCGACGCCACGGGTGTGCACCCATTGCTTCTGGCCATCGGCAGCGAACGCTACACGCCGTACACGTCCCGGAGCCGGCCGCAGGAACTGCTCACGCAGGCCAACGCGATCCTGGGGCAGGGGCAATTGTCGCTTGCCAAGTATCTTTTGATCGTGGCGGCTGAGGATGCCCCCGCCCTCGACGTGCACGACATTGCCGGCTTCCTTGCGCACTTGTTGGCCCGGGCCGATTGGACGCGCGATCTGCACTTTCAGACCGAGACGACGATCGACACGCTCGACTACTCCGGCAGCGGGCTCAACGCCGGCAGCAAACTCGTGATCGCTGCCGTCGGTCCGCAGCAGCACGAGTTGGCTTGCCAACTGTCCGGCGACGCCGCGCTCCCCGATGGGTTCAGTGAGCCCCGCGTCTTTCTGCCCGGCGTGTTGGCTGTGCGAGGGCCTGCGTTCACGAGTGCGGATGACGACGCAGTCCGGCGTTTCTGTGAGGCCGCGGCGGGAATCACAGCCGTCCGCCGTTTCCGTCTCGTCGTGGTGGTCGACGACAGCGAGTTCGTGGCCCGTTCGTTGGAGAACCTTCTTTGGGTGACGTTTACCCGCAGCGATCCTGCCGTCGACGTTGACGGCGTCGATGCGTTCACGCAGCACAAGCACTGGGGGTGCCGCGGCCCGCTGGTCATCGACGCCCGTTGCAAGCCGCACCACGCCCCGCCGCTGGAGGAAGACCCCGAAGTGACAGCCCGCGTGGAATCACTTGCCAGCCGCGGCGGTCCCCTGGCCGGAATCATCTGAGGAGTGCTGCCGTTGCCAACAACAGCGAATGACCGGCCGATCCGCACGTCGTCGTCGCGGTCCGTTGCACGCTGCGTCGCCATCGTCGCGATTGCTGCGGCTGTTTTCATTCTGGCACCCGTGGCCGTGGCTTCGGCGGCGGATGACGGCGACGGGCTCAGTCCGAGTGAGCGTGCGCAGATGGTCGCCGCCGGTTGGATCACCGGTGCGTACCTGTTCGCCACCGGGACGACCATTGGCAGCTTTCTCAACGTCGTGGTCTATCGATTGCCCCGTGGCCAGGACCTGCGTCGGCCCAAGTCACGCTGCCCCCGTTGCCAGACGCAGCTGCGCTGGTACGACAACCTGCCGGTCATCGGCTGGTTGTTGGTCGGCGGTCGCTGTCGTTACTGCCAGGCATCGATCTCACCGCGGTACCCGCTCGTCGAGGCGGCCTGTGGCGCGTGGTTCTTGCTCTTGGGGCACCTCGAATTGCTCTCCGGGGGCGGCTGCCTGCCGCTGCGGGCGGTGCCGCGGATGACCGGGGCGCTGTGGATCGTCTGGTCGCCGCAGTGGGAGTTGATCGGTATCTACGTGTATCACCTCGTGCTGACATGCTGGCTTCTGGTGTTGGCAAGTTGGGTCTGGGATCGACAACGCCTTCCCGCTCGTGCAGTCGTCTGGCTGCTGGCGATGGGGATGCTGCCGGCCGTCGTGTGGCCAAACCTGCGTCCGGTCGGCGCCTGGGGCACGACTCTCACCGCCGAAACCGTCAATTACACCGCCGTGGCCCTGCGAACGAGCAATTGGACAAGTGGCATCATCGACGGATTGGTGGGACTGGCCATCGGTGCTTGCATCGGTTCGGCGCTCGCTGCTGAGGTCGGACGGCCGTCGCACGGCGGTGTGACTCCCTTCGGCGCTTGGCACGTCACGGTGATGCTCGCCGCCGTCGGACTGTTCCTGGGCTGGCAGGCGGCTGTGGCGGTCACGCTGCCGACGGCCATCGTTGCCGCATCGGTCATCGTCGTCAGCGGCGGTTGCCGACAAACCGCTCTGGCGGCAATGGCTTATTCCACGTTCGTCGCGACGCTCGCCTTCACCGTCAGTTGGCGGTTCTGGACGCAGATGCTGGCGTGGCTCGTTCGTGGCCCCTCGCCGGGCGCGGTCACGGCGCTCGTCTTTGTCGTGTTTGCCGGGGCCGTGTGTCGCTCCGTGATCCGCCGCCGGCCGGCACCGACGACGTGATCCACCCCTTCGAACGGCGCGCAGGAAACCTCAACTTGGGTTCCACCGCTGCGGTGGCTACACTGTTGGCTGCACGGCCTCTTCTCAGCTTCAAGCGATTCGCTCCACATGGCTCGACTGGCATTCCACGGCGCGGCAGAAACGGTCACCGGCTCGAAATACCTCATCGAAACCGACCGGTCCCGCGTGTTGATCGACTGTGGGATGTTTCAGGGGCTCAAACGCCTGCGTCTGATGAACTGGGATCCGCTGCCGTTTGAGCCCTCCGACGTCGACGCCGTCGTACTCACGCATGCTCACATCGACCACTCGGGCTATCTACCCCGGTTCGTGCGGCGCGGCTTCCACGGCGACGTCATTTGCACTCCGCCGACCGAGGACCTCATCGAGCTGCTCCTCTTCGATTCGGCCAAGAACCAGGAGCAGGACGCCGAATACGCCAACCGTAAGGGTTTCTCAAAGCACAAGCCGGCCCAACCGTTGTACGACTCGCGCGACGTCGTCAAAGCGCTGCGGCTGGTGCGCACCGAGCCGCGCGACCGCTGGTTCGAGGCAGCCGACGGTGTGCGTTGTCGCTTCCACGACGCGGGCCACTTGCTGGGTTCGGCGATGATCGAGGTCGAGGTCGACGAACCCCCGAAGCCGCTGCGACTGCTGTTTTCCGGTGACGTGGGCCGCTTTGGCGCACCGCTGTACCACGACCCGACGCCGCCCTGCGATTGCGACTACCTGATCTGCGAGTCGACGTATGGCGACCGCGATCATCCCGATGTCGACCTGCTCGACGAACTTGCGGAAGTCGTCGACCGCAGCGTGCACCGTGGTGGCGTGATGGTGGTAGCGGCGTTCGCCGTCGGCCGGGCACAGCAGTTGATTTACCTGCTGCAGATCTTGATTGCCAAGGGACGAATTCCCGAACTGCCGATCTTCCTCGACAGCCCGATGGCGATCAACGCAACGAACATCTTTGCCGCCTATCCGGGGGAACACGATCTGACCGAGTCGGAACTGGCGGGCATCTCTGGGCATCGTCTGGACGGCCGCAACGTTCACCTCTCCCGCACCGTGGCCGAGTCGAAGCGAATCAACGACGTGCCGGGTCCGGCGATCATCATTTCGTCGTCGGGGATGATGACGGGTGGGCGGATACTGCACCACCTCCGCCGTCGTTTGCCGGATGACCGGAATACCGTGCTGCTTACCGGCTACATGGCCGAGGGAACCCGCGGCCGGCGTCTCAAAGAAGGCGCCAAAACACTGCGAATGCACGGTCGCGACGTACGCGTGCAGGCCGCCATCGAGGCGATCTCGGGCCTGGGGGGACACGCCGATCGGCGTGACCTGCTCCGCTGGCTGGCGCCGCTGGCCGCACCACGGCGAGTGTTCCTCACGCACGGCGAACCGCAGGCTGCGGCAGCCCTGGCCGAGCAGCTCAGCACCGAACGCGGCTGGCGCGTTGTGATACCGAAGTTGGGCGAGACGTTCTTCCTCGAGGCAGACCAGTGACGGCCGACCGCGACCAGCACCGCCATCCCCCATACGAAGCCGATGAAAACGATGCGCTCAGCGCGCTGGACGCCGAACTCAGCGCCGAACTTTCCGGCGATGCGGCGCGCAATCGCGCCGCTATCCTCGCCTCGCCCAGCTACCGGCTCGCTCACGAAGACACCGAACTGCTGGACCGCGACGAGCTCCGCCCGGTGCGGCTGATGCTCGAGCTGCTCAAGCCCGAACTGGCGCTCGAGACGCACCACGTCACCTCGACGATCGTTGTGTTCGGCAGCACGCAGATCGCGGATGCTGACACGGCCGCGCGGCGCACCGCCGCCGCACGCCGGGCACTAACGGCCGACCCGCGGAACGCACAGCTGCAGAGGCGCCTCGCCCGAGCGGAACGTCTCGAAGCCAAATGCAACGTCTACGACGCCGCGAGGGAGTTCGCTCGGCTCGTGTCCCAGCAATGCCAGAACGGCGGCTGTCAGTTCGTCGTCACCACCGGCGGTGGACCCGGTATCATGGAGGCGGCCAACCGCGGTGCCTACGACGTCGGCGCCAAAACAATCGGCCTCAACATCATGTTGCCCGCCGAACAGTCCCCGAATCCCTATATCACGCCCGACCTCTGTTTCCAGTTCCGCTACTTTGCCATCCGCAAGATGCACTTCTTGCTGAGGGCCAAGGCGCTCGTGGTCTTTCCCGGTGGATTCGGCACGCTCGACGAGTTATTCGACGCGCTGACGTTACGACAGACACATCGCATGCAACAAATTCCCATCGTGATGTACAACCGCGCGTACTGGGAGCGAGTGATCGACTTCCAATTCCTCGCCGACGAAGGCACGATCGCCGACGCCCACCTCGAATTGATCAACTATGCGGAATCTCCCGAGGAGGCCTGGGAGATCATTCGCAAGTTTGCGCCGCCCGACGAAGCGCTTCCCGGATAGCTGATCGACTACTTCACCGTTAACCGACGACGCCATGCCTGACATTACAACCTCCGACCGTCCGGTCGCCATTGTCACCGGCAGCGGCGCCCCTCGTGTGGGGCAGACGGTTGCCCGGGAATTGGCGGCCGCCGGCTATCGCATGGTCGTGCATGCGCATCACTCGGTTGACGAGGCCGAGGTCTTCGCCGAAGAACTCGGCGAAGTGGGTCGCGACGCCATCGTGGTCGCAGCCGACCTAGTCGACGAGGCCGAGGTGGCGCGGCTCGTCGAGCGCACAACCGAGCAGTTCGGCCGCATCGACGCGCTGGTGAACTGCTCGGCCATCTGGCAACCGCAGCCACTTGAGGAAATGACCGCCGCGGACGTGCGTCGCCATTTCGACGTCAACACATTGGCCACGCTGTTGTGCTGTCAAAAGGTCGGCCTGGTGATGACGGCGCAATGCGAGGGGGGCGCCATTGTGAACATTGGCGACTGGGCCACCCAGCGGCCTTACCAGGGCTACGCCGCCTACTTCGCCTCGAAAGGCGCCATTCCCACGCTCACCCGCTGTTTAGCCAGCGAACTGGCCGCACGTAATCCGCGCGTTAGGGTCAACGCCGTGCTGCCGGGCCCCGTGATGTTGCCCGATGACCTGCCAGCCGCAGAGCGCGAGGCAGCGATCGCGCAGACGCTGGTGCGTCGCGAGGGATCTCCCGAACACGTGGCCCACGCCGTGCGCTTTCTGTTGGAAAACGACTTTGTGACGGGCGTGTGTCTCCCAGTTGACGGTGGCCGTACGATCCATTCGGCCGGTGGCCCCAGGTCGCCGGCAGCACCCGACTGACCCAGTCCCGTTCACCCAACTGTCCCGGAACGCCGCAGTTTGCCAATGAACCGGGGCCTACCCTGCCTGCGTACAGAATCGAACCATGCGCGTCGGCTTCAATAGCCGGGGGTT
>JAGQPT010000001.1 GCA_020426575.1 Planctomycetales bacterium | reverse complement strand
TTTGCCGATGTCGTGCAGCACGGCCCCGGCCAACACGAGTTCAACGTCCAGCGCCGGTTCAATGTCGTCGAACACAGCGGTGTACTGGCGGGCGAGCGACACCGCCGCGGTGGCGACGCCGAGCGTGTGTTCCAGGAAGCCGCCGGAGTAGGTGTGATGTCGCCGCGCGCTGGCGGGCCAGTTGAGCAGCGTATCGCGATGCGTGTCGAGAATGTGCATGAGCGTCGCCCGCAGCGGTCCCTCCTGACAGGTTTCGTCGATGAGTGCGACCAGTGCGCCCAACAGCGCATCGGGCCTCTGGCGTGGGCCGGGCTCGAAACGGCGCGGGTCCAAAACGTCGGTATCGGTTTGGTTCGCGTCGGTGTCGTTCGTGGCAGCATCGGCAGCCGTGGCCGCGCGGATCTTGTGGATCTCCAGTTGCGGGCCGTACTTGGTTTCCTGGTACGTGGCGCGCAGTTTATAGATCACGCCGGGCGTCCACTCATCGCGGCACGCGCCGCCCCAGGCCGAGTCGATCCAGATCGGGAACGTCACCTCGCGGTGCGCGTCGCGGAACGTGACGCGGAAGAACGGTTTGCCGTCACGCGTGGCCAACTGCTCCTTGTCGGCCAACAGGGCGAAAAGGTCGGCCTGTTGCCCCGGCTGCATGTCGGCCAGGGCGACAATCGCGCGGTACTCGCCATTCGAGGCGTCGGGTTCGAGACGGGTCGCCATCGGCATACCTCCACGTTGAGGACAGTTCACGCACACCAACGGCCACGTAGCTGCGGTCAACGCAGGTGGCGCGTGAATAACTAGTTCGTGGGGATGCCCAAGATGATCTCAATCGCGACGGCGACTGAGCGGCCTGCCGACCTGTCGGTTACGGTAACCCGGCAAGTGACCGAATGCAAACTCTCGGGTCTCGAAACTTCGCGAAGTTCTGGTCGTGGCGCGACGAGACATGCAACACTCTTGGTCGCTCCGCGACACGGACACTCGACCGGCGGTGCGTTCACCTCGTCATCACGATCCACGGCCGAGTGTCCGTGCCACCCACATTCTTCTTTCGCGCTTTCGAAGATTTCACACTTTCGCGATCCACTCTTCAATTCCAAAGTCAATTTCGAAGACGATTCGCTTCTCAGTGCTCGTGCGACTGGTCGATACCCATAACGGCGGCTCTGGCTGCCGGATTCACCGAGCGGCGGAGCGGCCAATCGGGCACCGAAGGAGGTGTGCCATGAAAGGTCTCCTGATTGCAGTGGCCGTGGCGCTGTTGTTGGCCGCCAGCGCCGGTTGTTGTTCCTGGGGCGAATGTTGCGGCTTGAATCCCTGTGGCGGGCACTATGCCAGTGGCCTGGGGGCCAGTGGGCTGGGCCCCCCGCACTGCGCGGACTGTGCCTCGGGAGTCACACAGTCGATGCCGCCTGTCGAGTTTCACTAGAATTGGGGAGGGCCGGTTGCGCAGTGGCATTGATAACGCCGCATTGAAACAGTGGCTTTGAAACGGCGGCATTGAAACAGCGGTGTTGAAACAGTCGTATTGAACTCCGACGACAACGTGCCCGGGCCAGGTCGGCGCAAATTAGACCTGCCAAGTAAATGGCGCCGACGTTCCTGGGCACGTTGCCGGTCACCGGGCGGTTCTCTAAAGTGGTGACTCGGGTCGTCGCACCGACATCGGGGGCGAGCGACCGCTTCAACCGCCCGGGTGAGCCACCCCATGAAGATCGACGCCGTAGACATCTATCACCTCGCCGTTCCGCTCATCGAGCCGTGGCGCACCGCCTACGGCGAAGACGCGGAAGTCGAAACCGTGCTGGTCGAAATGCACAGCGGCGGCGAGTCGGCCTGGGGCGAGTCGAGCCCACTGGCCGCACCGTGTTACAGCCCCGACTGGGCCGGCGGTGTCTTTGCCGTGCTCGAGCGCTGGATGGCGCCGGCAATCGTCGGCGCCGCGATCGGCGCGGGCGAAGAACTGCAGGAGCGGCTCGCGCACTTCAAAGGCAACACCTTCGCCAAGGCGGCCCTCGACGTGGCCTGGTGGTCGCTCGAAGCCCAGCGGCAGGGTCGACCGTTGCACGTGCTCATCAACGAGGCCTCCAGCGCGTCGTCGTCGGTCGACGGCGTGGTCGACGTGGCGGTCGGTGCCGACTTCGGCGTCCTGGACTCGATCGACGAATTGCTCCGCCGCGTCGGCGAAGCCTTCGACGAGGGATTTCCCCGCGTGAAGCTCAAGTTCCGCCCCGGCTGGGACGTCACGATGCTGCGGGCCGTCCGCGAACGGTTTCCTCAGCAGGACATCCACATCGACTGCAACGCCGGCTACCGGATGGACGCGCTCGACACGTTTTGTCGGCTCGACGACTTTCAACTGGCGATGATCGAACAGCCGCTCGCCTACGACGACCTCGTGGACCATGCCCGACTGCAGGCGGCGATTCGCACGCCGGTCTGTCTCGACGAAAGCGTTCGCTCGGTCGAGGCGGCCGAGATGGCGATCGAGATCGAGGCCTGTCGATACATCAACATCAAGCCGGGCAGGGTAGGGGGGCTCACGCCGGCCATTGCCATCCACGACATGTGCCGCGAGGCGGGCGTCGGCTGCTGGGTCGGCGGCATGTTGGAAACCGCCGTCGGCGCCCGCATTTGCCTGGCCTTGGCCACGCTCGAAGGGCTCACGTATCCGGCCGACATCTTCCCCAGCGCACGGTTCTTTCACGAGGACCCGGGCGACGCGCCGCTGGAAACACACTTGGGACAGGACGGTCAGCGCAAGATCGCCACGCTCGACGCGCCGGGCCTGGGCTGCCGCCCGCGCCCCGATCTGCTGGAGAAATACACCAAGGCCAAAGCGAGAATCGTCGCGAGCCCGTCGTAGGGCGACGCCCGTCCCGTGCAGGCCGTTCGCGGGGGTGAAGATTTGCATCTGGTGCGGCCGCTGCCCATAATCTGACCGCTTGTGCCTGAGTGCGTGATCGTCGCTGGTGATCTCTTGGCGGCAGTCGTCGAACATGCCGCTGTTGGCACGGCGCCGACGTGCGAACGTACTTCGTTTCCGACGAGTAGCGCAGAGGGCACCTCCATGCGGCACATTCTGGTCACCGGCGGGGCAGGCTTCATCGGCAGCCACCTGACGCAGCAACTGCTGCAAGCCGGGCATCGCGTGACCGTCGTTGACAACGCGTCGACCGGTTCGCCGCGCAACCTTGCCGACGTCGCCGATCATCCGCAGCTCGAACTGGTCGTCGGCGACGCCGGCGACCCCGATTTGATCGATCGACTGATCGTGGGCATCGACCACGTCTATCACCTGGCCGCGGCCGTAGGCGTGCGCACCGTCATTCACGACCCGTTGCACACGGTCGTCACGAACATCATGCCGACGCACGCCATCCTGCAGGCGGCCAGCCGAGAGAATCGGCGGGGGCACGACGTCAAAGTCTATCTGGCCAGCACGAGCGAGGTGTACGGCAAAAACGCGAGCCACGAATGGGGCGAAGACGACGACATGGTCTTCGGGCCCACGTCTCGACGGCGCTGGTCCTACGGCGTCACCAAAGCCATCGACGAGTTCCTGGCCTTGGGCTACTTCCAGCAGCGCGGCCTGCCCGTCGTCGTCGGGCGGTTTTTCAACGTGGTCGGCCCCCGACAAACGTCGGCGCACGGCATGGTGATCCCCTCGATGGTCGAGGCGGCGCTTCGTGGCGGCCCGATCGTGGTGCACGGAAACGGTCAGCAGACCCGCTGTTTCTTGCACGTTGCCGACGCTGTTGCCGCGATGCTGGAACTGATGGACGAGCCGACGGCCGTAGGCGGCGTCTTCAACATCGGCAATAACCAGTCGATCACCATCCGCGGCCTCGCCGAAATGGTAGTCGACATCGTCAACTCGGCCTCGACGATCGAAATGCGCGAGTACGTCGACGAATTCCCCGCCGACTTCGAAGACGTCCCTCACCGCGTGCCTCGACTGGATCGTTTGCACCGCACGATCAAAGCGCGGCCCCGTCACACGCTCGAAACCGTGATTCACGACGTCGCCAAAGCGTTGCAGGCCGAGTCGATGTCCGGCGCGGCCACAAAGCCTCGCCAGCACTCACGCAACGGCGCGGCAGTGCCGCGTTCCGCAGCAGCCTCGCTGAAAGCGAACTCTCGATAAGCGAACCGGCGGCGTGAGGGACCGATGGGTTTCTCGCGCGACCGCGCGTTCGATGCCCGGTGTTCGGCGCACGGGCGGGGTCACGGTCGCCAGCGCGGGATAACCCGCTACAATGGGGACGCCGCGACGTGATCTTGCCGAGGCGGCACTCAGGCAACAACGCCAGACAGCAGCGATGTCGAAAGGACGCTTCGAATGATCCATGTGATTGCCACCATCACCGCCCAGCCGGGAAAGCGCGACGAGTTGCTCAAGCGGTTTCGCGATCTGGTGCCTCAGGTGCAAGCCGAGCAAGGCTGCATCGAATACGGTGCGACCGTCGACGTCGCCACACAGTTGCCGCCGCAACAGTTGGTGGGCGACGATGCCTTTGTCGTCGTCGAAAAGTGGGACTCGGTCGAGGCGCTCCAGGCCCACCTGATGGCCCCGCACATGCTCGAGTACCGCGCGGAAGTCAAAGACCTTATCGCCGGCACAAGCCTGCTCGTTCTCGAACCCGCCTGACGGCGGCATCCTTCATGTCGACTTTCATTTCGGAGAGGCAGCGGTGTCCACGTGTCCGAGAACCGTAATTTCTTCGTGCATATTATAGAGTCTCCATCTGCCATTGATCTGTTGGATGAACGAACCGAAGGACGTCTGCTATGTGAAGGTTTTCGTTTGTCGGGGATAGACTCTTCGTACAATCTGGCAACAAATGTTAAGACGCTGATAATGTCGCTAGGTAGCCGGCTCGAACGTGAAAAGTCGAAGTTCGGGAAAACTCCTATCCTGCACTTTAGCCTTCATGGAGATGGGATGTCTGTGGGGCTCACAGATGGGTCACAAGTCTCATGGAGTCAATTTGCAGTTTTACTGGCGACGATCCGAGACTTTCTTGAAACGGGTATCCTTGTTTGCATCTCATCGTGTTTTGGTTTCGCTGGCAGCGACATGCCCAACATCCGTGGTATGCCTCCCTTTTGGGCGATCGTGGGGCCGTCCGGAAAGGTCGATTGGGACGACTCGGCGATCGCGTTCATGACCTTCTATCACCTTTTTGCCAAGGGACATTCATTGGAGGTTGCGGTAGATGCCATGAAGCGTGCGTCGGGAAACAGTGACTTCCAATTCAAAGTCCGTACGAATGTACAAGACGGTTGGCTGGAATTGCAGCGTGCCTTTGACCAAGCTGACCTTTACCAGCTTGGACAATCGCTTAGTCAATCGTATGAACAGAGAACTCCGCCGTCTGCGTCGTAGTTTGTCCTGTGATTTGTGATCAACGAGCGCGCACTTGCGACGAGCGTGTTCGCCTAAGTTGTGGGGCAATGATCGTTACGCTAAGCTGCCTAGAGGCCCCTTACAGAGCGCGTAACGCGATTGACGAGAGACTTTTTTCAATGCGTGAATTGTTCACTGATTTGTTCAAAGCCGTCGAGGAAAGCCGACCGGTCGCTTGTTGCCGGATCGTGGCCACGCGAGGCTCGACGCCGCAGAAGGCCGGCGCGGCAATGCTCGTGTTTGCCGACGGCTCACAGGCGGGCACACTCGGCGGCGGCTGTGTCGAGGCCGACGTCAAACGCAAAGCGATCACCCTCATCGAGCAAGGCGACGCCGAGATCGTGCACTTTCAGCTCGACGACGATTACGGCTGGGACGACGGGTTGATCTGCGGCGGACGCATGTCCGTGCTTATCGAACCAATCCGTAGCGCTGGCGACGCGGCCTACTTCCAGACGCTCTACGAAAGTGGTCACGACGGCTACACCGAGGCCATCGTCTTCGACGAAGCCAGCGGACTCGCCGCGCCGGCCTGCTACGCGATTGCGGAAGACGGCCGACTGTTGGCCGCCAACCACTACGGCCGCGACGCCACCGACGTACCACAGGCGATTCGCGACCAGCTTCCGCCGCCCGATCGGCGCGGACGTCCGTCGGCGGCGCACGGCGTGGCGATGATTCCCGCGGTGGCCCGTTGTCGGCTGTTGATCGTGGGAGCCGGTCACGTCGGCCAGGCGGTGGCTCGACTTGCCAGCCAGGTCGAGTTCGACGTCTGGATCGTCGACGACCGTGGCGACTTTGCCAGTGCCGAGCGTTTTCCCACCGCCGAACGAATCATCGTCGGACCGCCGGCCGTCTTGAAAGAAACTGGGGTGACGGCCAACACCTACTGCCTGATCGTGACGCGAGGGCACAACCACGACGAGGAGTCGCTGCTGTACCTCGCCCAGCGCGGCGCCCGCTACGTGGGCATGATCGGCAGCCGGCGAAAGATCAAACTGATTTTCGACGACCTGCTGGCCGAGGGCATTGCGGCCGAGGCGCTCTCGGCGGTCCACGCTCCGGTCGGTATCGATATCGGCTCCCAGACCGTGCCTGAGATTGCCGTCAGCATCGTTGCCGAGTTGATCGCGCATCGCAACCTGCACGGCCAGGTGCCGGGGCGCCCCGCCGCCGTGTCAGTGGCGGCGGCCGAGTGAACCGCTGGCGCGTAAATCGACACACATTACGTCGACCCAAAGTCTCGACCCGTCTTGCTGAGTGAGCGGACCAATGCGTTGCTTTGCGGTCGTACCGGCAGCGGGTAAGAGCCGACGAATGGGGCGCGCGAAGCTCCTCATGTCCTGGGGCGATGCGACCGTCATCGAGGCGGTACTCGACGCCTGGTTGGCCAGCGGCGTCGAGCGCGTCGTTGTCACCGTGGCGCCGGGCGACGAACAACTCGCCCGGCTCTGCGCGGCGCGCGGTGTCGACGTGATATTTCCGCCCACACCGCCGCCTGAGATGAAAGACTCCGTGTTGCTGGCGCTGCGTCACCTGCAGGCGACGGCCCACCCGGATGACAATGACGCTTGGCTGCTCGCACCGGCCGACGGCATCGGGCTCAGCGCCGCGGCCGTCGATCTGGTCATCCGCGGCTACCGCGAAGCACTGATCGAGGCGGGCACAGCACGGATTGTCGTTCCCTGTCTCGACGGACGGCGCGGCCACCCGGTCGCTTTTCCCTGGCGGCTGGTCGACGAGGCCGAGCGTCTCGGCGACGACGAAGGCCTGAATGTACTCGTCCGCCGGCACGAGATCGTCGAGGTCGATGTCGCCGGTACGTTGGGCGACCAGGCCGAGCGGATCTTCATCGATTTGGACACGCCGGAGGACTATCGTCGGCTCGGCGGCGGCGAGCGCGGAGAATGACGGCGACGAGCGTACAGGCAAATCACAATACACCACAAATCACAAAACGCCACTTGTAATGGGAGTGCGACAGAACCAATGCCCGCCGCCGTCCGTAAGGCAAACCGGCCGATGCTGCGCTCCGATCAAGGGGTGGCAGGCCATCCGGCGATTTGCTTTTCATGGACCGCCCGAGGCTATAGACTCTTACGTATGGCCACCCGGCGTAGGCAAGCTCGCGCGATGAGTGAGGGGTAACCGTGTCGTACTCAGCAGATTTCTTTTCGATGCGCGCGACTCGTCCCGCCGATCCGATTGATTGGTCTTCACTCGACGCCCAGGCCACGCCGGCGGACCGCACGCCGACGGCATCACAGCGCTCTGCTTCCTGGCGGCGGGCGTGTTACGTCGTGGCTCTGCTGATATCGCTGCTGCCGATGGCCGGCTGCGGCGGTTGCCGCAGCGACATCGTGCCCGACAGCGAAGAGGCGAAAAAGCGTCTCGACGAGGAAGAACTGGAAAAGAAAAAGGAAGAGGAGAAGAAGAAACCCGACTTCGAACTCGGCGTGCTGCAGACGCTCCCCAATCCGCTGCTCACCGTCGAAAGTGCCAACAAGCCCGGGCACTGGACCAGCGCCCAGCTCGAAGTGACGGCGAACAATTTCGACTTCAACGGCCAACTGGTGACCGATCCGTTCCCATTGCCTGGAACGGCCTTCTCGATGGGGACGTCGCGGCCGGCCGTGCTCCCCAAGGGACAAAAGAAGTTTCTCGAACTCACCTACTTCGTCCCACCGGGCCAGCACAGCGTCTTCGCCACCACGCGGCTCAGGCAGTCCGAACGCGGCGGCGACGTCATGTCGTCGAGCTATCCGATGATGCGCATGCCCACGCATCAGTTCTACTTGCTCGTGCTCTCCGGCGAATCGGACCGGTTTGGATTTATCAAGAGCCTCGATTCGGTCGAGCCCCCCGGCGGCGACGTCATCACCGACGCCAGGCAGTTGGCCCACTACCGAGTGCTCGCGCCGCCGATCGACAATCGCGTGCCGCTGCCGTCCTACGCGCTCACCTGGACGGCGATCGCCTACATCTTCTGGGACGACGTCGGCCCGTCGGTGCTCAGCAGCGATCAACAGCAGGCACTTCTCGACTGGCTGCACTGGGGCGGTCAACTCGTGATCAGCGGGCCAGATTCGCTCGACGCGCTCGCCGGCAGCTTCCTCGAACCCTACCTGCCGGCAACCTCTGCGGGAAGCGTCGACCTCGCCGCGGCAGATTTTGCCGCGATCAACGATCATTGGTGCGTCGATGTTCCTGCCATCGAACCCGAGAAGGATTGGACCGGCGTGAAGCTCAAGCTCGCCGACGGGGGCGTGCCGCTGGCTGGCACCGGCGATATGATTGTCGAGCGGCGCGTGGGCCGTGGCCGAATCGTGGTCACGCGCTTCTCGATCGGGCAACGGGGCCTCATCACCTGGCCCGGCTACGACAACCTCTTCAACGCCTGCCTGCTGCGACGTCCGGCACGGAAGTTTTCCCAATCCTCGATCGCTGGCGTGGCGGTCAACGACGGCAACGATGACTACGTGGGGGATATCTCATGCCAATGGGCGGGGCTCAATCGTTACCGCAACGACCCCCGGCTGATCAGCCAACTGCGCTACTTCAGTCGAGATGAGGGCACGTCTTACGCCTATTTGAATGAGTTGTCATCTTTGGAACGGCAGATGCGATCCCCGGACTACGCTCCGTGGCAAACCAATCAGATGAACAACGTGAACGACGAGCCCCGCATCGAGGCTGGCGTCGCGGGCTGGAGCGACTTCAACGCGACGGCAAGTTCGGCTCGCAGTGCCCTGCAGCAAGCCTCGGGCATCGACGTTCCCGATACGTCGTTCGTGCTGCGGATGCTCGTCGGCTACCTGATCATTCTCGTGCCCGTCAACTACGCGATCTTTCGCGGCATCGGCCGCGTCGAATGGGCCTGGATCGCCGTGCCTGTGATCGCGCTGGGCTGTTCGGCCCTGATCGTGCAACTCGCCCAGCTCGACATCGGCTTTGCCCGCGCCGAAACTGAGGTCGGCATCGTCGAGGTACAACCCGGCTACGAACGAGCCCACGTGACCCGCTACGTCTCGCTCTACACGTCGATTTCGACCGAGTACGACTTTGACTTTGAAGATCCCGGCGCGCTGGTGCAGCCGTTTTCGACCACGGGGACCGACCCGTTGTTGGTCGGCCAGTCCCCCACGATCGTCAATTACCGTCGCGATCGCGGCGTGACCTTGTCCGGTTACCAGGTCGCCAGCAATTCGCTCGGTATGGTGCACAGCGAACACATGACCGACCTGGGCGGTGCGATCTCACTGCGCCGACAAGGCGACCGCACCATGCTCGTGAACGACAGTTTGCTGACGATCAAGGATGCCGGCATCATTTCGCCCGACGGCGTCGCCCGACTGGGGACCGTCGAACCGGGGGCAAGCGTGGCGTTCGTGCTCGAACCGCGCCGCGACGATTCGTCGTCGTTGTGGTCGGACACGCTGACCGTAGGCGAGTCGGCGGCAGGTGAGAGGGGGACGCTCGACATCGGGGCGATGCTCCGCGATGCCGATCGGCGCTGCCCCGAGGGTGAAACCCGCCTGCTGGGTTGGTCGGACGAAAAACTCCCCGGCATGGCGATGGTGCCGGCCGCCTCGCAGCAGCGGCAAGCCAACCTGATCGTTGTTCACCTTGACCATGAGTCGCTCGGCGATGCCCAGCCCGACGTGAATGCTCCGCCAAGGAAGAAGGACGACTACAATACCGTGGACGGCAAAATCTTCGAGCAAGAATGACGAACTTCGAGCAAGAGTGACGCCGCCGCACGTCCGTCTCGGGCCCCCGGGGGGACTTCAACCGCCTCACCAGTTGACCACCGCAACCTTATGATCGAGCTGACGGGATTCGGCAAACACTACGGCGAACACATCGCCGTCGAGGACCTCAATCTGCGGATCGAGGCCGGCGAGATGTTCGGCTTCATCGGCCCCAACGGCGCCGGCAAGAGCACGACAATCCGCTTTCTCGCCACGCTGCTCAAGGCCACGGCCGGCGACGGCGTCGTCAACGGCCACAGCGTCAACGGCGACCCGATGGGCGTGCGCAAGAGCGTCGGCTACATGCCCGATGCCTTCGGCGTGTACGACGGCATGAAGGTCTGGGAGTTTCTCGACTTCTTCGCCGTCGCCTACCAGATTCCCCGGGCCCGCCGCAAACAGGTGATCAGCGACGTGCTCGAGCTGGTCGACCTCACGCACAAACGCGACGACTTCGTCAACGGTCTCTCGCGCGGCATGGTGCAGCGGCTCTGCCTGGCCAAGACTCTCGTGCACGACCCGCCGGTGCTGATCCTCGACGAACCGACCAGCGGCCTCGACCCCCGTGCCCGGCTCGAGGTCAAGGCGCTGCTCAAGGAACTGCGGCGGATGGGCAAGACGATCCTCATCTCCAGCCACGTGCTCTCGGAACTGGCCGACTGCTGCACGTCGATTGGCATCATCGAGCGCGGACAACTCTTGATGCACGGCCCGATGGACGACGTCTATCGCCGCATCGCCCGCAACCGCATCGTTGAAATCAAGGTGCTCGACAAATCCGACATCGCGCTGTCGATCATCCGCAGCATGCCCGAGACCCGCGACGTGCAGGCGCAGAACGGCCGCATCACGGTCGAGTTCGCCGCCGACGAGAACCGCACGGCCGAGTTGATGGAGCGACTGCTGGCCGAGGGTGTGCGGATGCACTCGTTCGCCGACAAAGATCCCACGCTGGAAGACGTCTTCATGCTCGTGACCAAGGGGTTGGTCTCGTGATCGATAACCGCCGAGACACCGAGGCGCGGAGAAGACGACTCTCGCTCTCGGGTCGACAAGAACGCATGCTTTTACGAACGACTGTGACCGCCGATGTACTTGTTTGAAAACCCCGTCCTGCAACACGAGCTGCTGATCAACCTGCGCCGGGGGCGGGCGTTCGTGTTGTTGGCGCTCTACATCGGGCTCCTGGGGATCGTCGTGCTGCTGGTCTGGAATTCGCTCGGCGATCAGATCGATCTGACCGATCCGGCCGCCAGCAAACGCCTGATCAACATGTTCTTCCTCGGACAATACCTGCTGGCGTCGCTGATGGCGCCGAGCTTCGCCGCCGGGGCGATCACCGGTGAGAAGGAACGCAAGACGTACGAACTGCTGCTGGCCAGCCCGCTCAAGCCCGGCGCCATGCTGCTGGGCAAGCTGCTCGGCTCGATGACCCACCTCGCGCTGTTGATCGTGGCCTCGCTCCCGATCGTGATGCTCTGCCTGCCCCTGGGCGGTTTGTCGCTCTACGAAGTGCTGGCCACCTACGTCGGCATCATTGTCGCCGTCATCACCTTCGGCATGGTGAGCCTCACCTGCAGCAGCTTCTTCAAACGCACCTCGGCGTCGCTCGTCGTCTCCTACCTCACGATCCTGCCGATGGCGCTCGTCGGGCTGCTCTTCTGGCAGGTGTTCAGCGGGCCGGCCGCGCAGTTTCGTCTCATCATCCTGCTCACCGTCGTGCCCGTGTTCGGCATGATGATCTGGCTGATGCTCTACATCATCGTCTCGCGGCGGT
>JAGQPT010000268.1 GCA_020426575.1 Planctomycetales bacterium | reverse complement strand
TACGTCAGCTATACAGCCGACGCGGACTACTTGGCGCTGCCCGGCGACATGTTCGGCATTCGCACGACGGGTGATCCCGGGCCGGACGGACTGCCGTTCGCCATCGAGGACGTGTCGCCCGACTTCAACGACCCCCGCGGCATCATTCTCAACGACGCTTTGGGGGACGGCGGCACGGTCGACCCCGATCGCTTTTTCGGCGTCGTCGACACGGTCAACGCCTTTGGCAGCGACACGAACACGGCGAGTTGGACGTTCGACATCTCGACGATCACGAGCGGCTTGACCGTCTCGGCCGACTTTGCCGCGATGGGCAACTTCGAGATCGAGAGCTTCGGTGGGGCGTTCGACGTCATTGGCGACGTGCATAAGATCACCTATTCGATCGATGGTGCCACGCCGGTCGTGCTGTTTGAGACCACTGTAGTCGAAGGTGCCGAGCAGACCTACGTCAGCCAGCAGGTCGGTGGCTTTGTCACGACCGACCCCGATCCGATGTATATGAACGGCACGCTGTTGAGCAACGTGTTCCAGACCCTCTCGGAAGCGATTCCCGGCACCGGCAACGAACTCGTGCTCACATTGACCTCGATCACCGACGGTGGTGATGAAGCCTTTGCCTTCCGCAACCTCACGGTCGAAGGCAACGTCGGCGACGTGTTGGCTGGCGACGCCAACGGCGACGGCTGGGTCGACGGACTCGACTACCTCGAGTGGGCATCCAACTTCGGCCTGACCGGTCCCCCCGACCCGTCCGTCGCTCAAGGCAACTTCAACGGTGACGCGACGGTCGACGGGCTCGACTACCTGATCTGGGCCGGCAATTACGGCGATCACGTCGGCGGTACGGCGGTTCCCGAGCCGACGGCTGTCGTGTTGATGGTCATGGGCCTGGCCGGCGTCGCCATTCGACGTCGCGGCGCCTGACTTTGGCCGCGAGCCCAATGACGCGCGGCCCGACGATGCGGACGTTGTCGTCCGGATGACAGCCACTTTAACGAGTATTGGCAACTCTGAGCAGCGAGTTCACCGAGTAGCGGCAACGCCGAGCATTGATACCCGGTGAAGAAAACGCAAAGGAGCCGCACTTGCCGGCGAAGTTCATGTGGACCGGCGGTAAGCCGCCCGCCATCAGGTCGTCGTGCCGGGGCCGCGCGGCCTTCGGGATCGCATCCGGATTTGTCACCGCAACCAAGACAGGTCCCGCGTACTGCCGTGCCTCGCGCACGGCAGGCGCGGCCTGGCTGGTGGCGCTTGTGGCCACGCTTTGGTGCGCGCCCGGATACGGGCAGTTGCGAATCGTTTCCTACAACACGGCCGGCGGCCCGCGCGCCGACTCGGAGACGGTGCTCACCGAGATCGGCAACGAAATGGTCGGCGGCATCGCCAAACCGATCGACGTGCTCGTCCTGCAAGAGCAGACGACGATCGCGGCAACGACGGCGGCCTTCAAGGAGCTGCTGAATGCGGCCTACGCCGACGACCCAGCCGCCGTCTACGCACAGGGCGTCTTGCAGGGAGGCAGTTCCGGGGCCGGACGACCCGGCGTCGTCTACAACTCGGTCACCGTCGAATTGATCGACGAAGTGGCATTCGGCGTCGTCAACGGTTCGGCGCAGGCGCGGCAGACGCTACGGTATCAATTCCGACCGGTTGGCTACGGGCCCGAGGCGGACTTCTACGTCTATTCAAACCACTACAAGTCGGGGCAAAGCGATACGGCGCGCCGCGAGGTCGAAGCCACGGCACTGCGTGCCGACGCCGACGCGTTGGGCGAAGGCGCCGCGATCATCTACACCGGCGACTTCAACATCTACACCAGCAGCGAGCCAATGTGGGCAACGCTCACCGGTTCGGGAGCGGGCCAGGCTTACGATCCCATCAACCGCGTGGGCACCTGGCACGACAACTACGGCTTTCGCGACGTGCACACGCAGAGCCCCGTCACCACGGCGAGATTCTCCGGGCAGGTCACCGCGGGAATGGATGATCGCTTCGACTTCCAACTCGTCAGCGGCGAGTTGCTCGACGGCGAGGGCGTCAGCTACATCCCCGGTACGTACCACGCGTTTGGCAACAACGGCACGCACCCGTTCAACGGCGAACTCGACTTCATGACCAACACGGCGCTGCCGACGGCGACGCTCACGGCGATCGCAAATTCGTCGGACCACTTGCCCGTCGTCGCCGACTACCAGGTGCCCGCTGTATTGGGCGTCACTGCGGACACGATTCCCGGCAAGGTGATCGTGGGAGCCGACGTGCGTTGGGACGTGACCGTGGAGAACGCCGCTGAGGTCGTGGTCGCGCACGGTGCCGACGAACTCGATTACACGATCGAGACGCTGGCCGGCGACTTGGTCACGTCGATCAGCGACGTCGACTCGGCACTCGGTGGCGGCAATCTGCATTCGTTGGCGATCGACACCGCCACGCCCGGCTCGCACGGGGGCGCGATCGAGATCGCCAGCACCAGCCATGCCGTCGCCAACAATCACGTCGCGCAATACGCCTTCACGAACGTCGTCGACCATGCAAATCCGTCGTTCGATGCGACCGACGACCTCGACATCGCAACCATCGATTTCGGCGTCGTCGCCCTGGGAAGCAGCACGTTGAATCGACCGGCTGCGCTGCACGCGCTCGAGTCGTTGTTGGGCGATACGGCCGCACTGGATCTGGATGTGATCGTCGCCAGCGGTGACACCGTCGCACTGTCGACGACGTTGACGACGTTTGCCGGACTGGCGGCGGGCGAGCAGATCGACTTTGACGCTGTCCTCGACTCGGCGACGCCCGGTGCGTTTGCCACGGATTTGCAACTCGAGTTTTCCGACGAGGACCTGCCGGGCGAAGCCAGCGGCGTGACGTTGATGCTGCAGTTGCTGGCGCGGGTCGCCATCGGTGGCGACGCCGACACCGACGGCCTCGTGAGCGGCACGGATTATCTGGCCTGGGCCGGACATTGGGGGCAGTCCGCCGGCGCCTGGAACGACGGCGAGTTCAATGGCGACGGCGTGATCGACGGACTCGACTACCTGGTGTGGGCGGAAAACTACGGAACCTCGGAACAGTCACTGTTGGCGGTCACGGTTCCCGAACCTGCGTCGGCCGCCCTGTTGGCCGCGGTACTCGTTCCCCTTGGACTGCGTTTCCGCCGTCGTCGCGGCGCGTCCGCCTAACCCCCCCGACTCGGAATTCTCAGAGGTGAAATGGTGCGTGCACAAGGGACAGTACGACGTCCGCACGGCGGGTTCACGCTCGTCGAATTGCTCGTGGTGATCGCCATCATCGGCATTCTCATCGCGTTGTTGTTGCCGGCCGTGCAGTCGGCGCGTGAATCGGCCCGACGCACGAGTTGCATCAACAACCTCAAGCAGATGGGGATCGCCGCGCAGTCGTTCGAGTCGGCCAACCAACACTTTCCCCCGGGACGGCTGCTGCCCGACTGGTTGCTGAACGGGCAAGTCCGTACGAGCTACACCAACTACGACGCCGTCAACCAAGAAGCGCCGCCCGAGAATAACTCGACCGGGTTCAAGTCCGTCCACGTTCAGATTCTGCCTTTCATGGAACAGACGGCGGTCTACAACCTGATCGATTTCGATCGGCCGCAGGTGCTGCGCATGACCCTGGGGGGCAAGCCCTACAACATCAATTACCAGGCGTACGCCACGGCGGCCGGGCTCTTTGTCTGCCCATCGGACGGCAACTGCAAACGTCTGATCTCGGAAAACAGCTACCGTTACAACTTCGGCGGCTCGACGCCGTATGGCGGTGCCGAGTCGACGAACAAACAAACCAACGTCAAGGCCATGAGCAGTGACGGTTTTCCCGCGACCGGTAACGGCGCGTTTTCCATCGGCGACGGTCTGCGCAGCGGACAGTTCAAGGACGGGCTGTCGCAGACGGCCTTCTTTGCCGAACGCGCGGCCGGCAGCGGATACGACATGAAAGAGTCACCGCCGACGCACACCGACATCGTCACGATGAACCCGCGCAGCGACCGGCTCGTGCCCCGCGACGAAATGTTCACCGCCTGCGCGCAGCAGCCACCGGTCTCGCCGTACAATTTCAACTCGGCCGGGCGTTGGTTGTTCGGCACGGACTGGTCCGACGGTTGGCCGTTCGCCGCGTATTCATCGACGATGTACAACCAC
Organism: Planctomycetales bacterium; assembly: GCA_020426575.1. Taxonomy (GTDB): domain Bacteria; phylum Planctomycetota; class Planctomycetia; order Pirellulales; family JAEUIK01; genus JAGQPT01. The sequence continues at coordinate 4,820 of JAGQPT010000268.1, read as the reverse complement.
GTGGCGCCACCGAACTGGGGGGGCTGGGATTGCGGCAACTGGAGCGCCATTCCCGACACACCAGGCGAACACGCCATCGTCTCGGCGCGAAGCCAGCACCCGGGCATTGTGAACGTTTGCTTCGGCGACGCCCACGTGTCGACGATCCCTGACGGCATTGCCCTGGACGTCTGGCGGGCGCTGGGTTCACGCAACGGAGGCGAGCCGGTTCGCGATGCTTACTGAGACAATCCTCCGCGACGGGCAAACGTCGGCCCTGGCGCGACACGCAGGCAGACGTCCCGCCGTCGGCGCGGACCGGCTCGTGTCGGTTCTGCTCGCGGGGTTATTGCTTGGTGCGCTGGGCTGCAGCGGTGGTGAACCCGCCGAGGCGGAACGGGCCGATGCCCAGTCGGCGCTCGACGACGGCGTCGCAGCGTTGGCACGGCAGGACTATGCCGGCGCGGAAGCTCAGTTCACGGCGGCACTCGGTGCGCCGGGACTGAACGCCGACCAGATGGTCGACGTCCAATTGAGCCGCGCCGTCGCCAGGGCACACCTGGGGCACTACGAACAGGCCCACGAAGACCTCAATCAGGCCGAGTTGGGCGCCGCCGACCTGGCACGTGTGCACGCCGCCCGGTCGTATGTTTACGCCCTGGAAGGCAAAACGCCGCTTGCCGAACAGGAATGGGTGACGGCCCAGGAGTTGAACCCAGCGGTCGAGGCCGTTGGTCAGTGAACGACGCTTCGAGCCGTCACCCGCGCGGGCCACAAGTGAATCACCGCAAACACAACCACGACACGTCCCCCCGAGTCACACGCATGAACGACACACACCGATCGATCGTTGTTGCCCTGGTCCTGTTGTTGATCTTTTCGGCGGGGTCGCGCGGCGAATCGCCGGTCCGAGCGCCGATTGACAACGTCGAAGGGCGGCCGCAGATTGCCTGGCAGGACGCCGGCGACTACGTCGGTCGTTTCGCTTTCGTCAGTGGCAAGGTGGCGAAGATCGGGCACGCCAAGGGGTTGAACTTCGTGAACTTCGATGAAAACCGCCGTGACGTGTTCAAGTTGCTGGTCACGGACGAGGTACTGGACGCCTTCCCCGACACGCTCGAGGCACTGTACGAGGGCAAGAACGTCCGCGTGTTCGGCCAGGTCGTCAGCTTTGCGGGTGGGCCCGAGATCAAGATCACTACGCCCGCCCAGATCGAAGTGCTTGCCGAGCTTCCCGAGCTACCTCGGACGTCGGCAACAACGGACACGCAGCGCGACGATGAGTTGACACTGGCAACATACAACATTCTCAATCTCTACGACGACGTCGACGACGCCTACCACGACGATGACACCACGCCTGCCAAGCCGCGTCAGCAGCTCGAGCAGGTCGCGTCCGTGATCCGCGAGATCGACGCCGACGTCCTCGCGCTGGAAGAAGTCGAGAACCGCGGCTACCTCGAACGTTTCATCGAAGTCTTTCTTCCCGACATGGGCTATCGGCACGTCGTCCACTTCGAGGGAAACGACCTGCGTGGCAGCGATCCTTGCCTGGTGTCGCGCGAACCGATCGGCGCCGTGACGTCGTATCGCCACCTCCGCTTCGAGGACGAGGAATTGGGCGAACAGCGTTTCCGCCGCGACGTCATCCGCGTCGAGATATTACCCGTGGACGGCGACCCCTTCGACGTTTGGGTCGTTCACCTCAAAAGCAACCACGACGGCCGCAACTACGCCGAGCCGGTGCGGGCGGCTGAGGCACGGCAGATCCGTGCCCTGCTCGACGGCGCACTCCGGACGAACCCCGACCGGCCGTTTGTCGTTTGCGGCGACTTCAACGACACGGAACAAAGCACGGCCGTGACCACAATCACGGCCACGGGCCCGCTGGCCCTTCGCAGCTTTTGGGAAACGCTCCCGGCCGATGAACGGATCACGTTCAATCGTGAGCCGTATCGCTCGATGATCGACTTTATCCTGTTCTCGCCCGCAATGGCGGAGCGCTACGTCACCGACTCATATCACGTGCGGCTGGGCAGCTTCGAAGAGTCGGGGTCGGACCACAATCCGGTCGTGTGCCGCGTGCGACGACGACGCTAGCCGAATCGAAGCGAAGGCGATTCGGTCTCGTGCGAATGACCCGCATCTGTACAGCGGAGTTTGTCATGCTAGCACCGTAAGCTAGCACCCAGATTGGTCTTGCGTTCGAAACGGTGTTTACACTAAAACGCCACACTGCGGATTTCCGCCCAGGCGCCGGAGGGGACCGGCGACGACGCCCTGCTGGGGCGACCAGCACCATCGGTAACGGATGACCACGCGCAAACAATCGGCGCTCAATACACGGGGGGCTCCCACCGTGGTCTTCCATTCGCGGGTGTGTGCCTAACACAGTTGTGGAAAGGAGACCCAGGATGCTCGTGCTCTCGCGAGGAAAAAACGACAAGGTGGTGTTCCCCTCGTTGGGAATCAGCGTCGAGATCGTCAGAATCAGTGGCAGCAAGGTGCGGCTGGGAATCGACGCCCCCAGCGAAGTTCCCGTGCTGCGGCACGAGATCGCCACGGAGTGGCACAGCGGTTTCGATGAGGCCGGCGAAGCGGAGGCCCGACGGCGTGAACTGAACCATCAGATTCGCAATCGGCTCAACGCGGCGACACTCGGGCTGCACCTGATCCATCGCAAGCTGGAGATCGGTGAAACCGAGGAACTCGAGGCCGAGGTGTTTCGCATCCTCAACGAGTTGAAGGCGCTCGAAGATGAAACGTCGTCGCCACGCCCGCGCCCGGAGAAGAAATCGGCGTCAACCGCGTCGCGGGCCCTGGTTGTCGAAGACGACGACAACGAACGTGAGTTGCTCAGCGGGCTGTTAAAGATGAGCGGCTTCGAAGTCGCGACGGCGATGGACGGGTTACAGGCGATGGTGCAACTGGCAAGGGACGAACGCCCCGACATCGTGTTGCTCGACATGCACATGCCCAGATTCGACGGCAGCCGCACGGTCTCGGCGATTCGCGAGAACCCCGACTACCGCGATCTCAAGGTCTTTGCCATCAGCGGCGCCGATCGCAACGAATTGAACGTGACGGTGGGCCCGCGCGGCGTGAACCGCTGGTTTGCCAAGCCGCTCGATCCCCGTTCGTTGATGGTAGCGATCGAGGAAGAGTTGCAGACGGACGCGATCTCCGCCTGAGCGAAAGAAACGCTAGAACTGCCAGGGCGGGGTGGGCTGCCGCGCGAGGCGATCGTGGGCCGAGGTCAGCTTCGGAGTCCCAGGGATCGGGACGCTGTGCCACACGGAAACCTATCCCGTCCTGGCAGACTTGAATTTCCGACCACCTCTCCCCGCCCCGCTGAACGGTCGAAATCTCGTCTGCGCCCCTGCCAGCCGTCGCGCCCCCTCTCCGGGGCCGGAACGGGACGCCTCCCGTCACGACAACGCGGCGTCGGCGCAGCTTGCGTCGGCACACCTTCCGTCGCCGCAGCTTCCACCGGCACCTTGCAGGACGCCGGACACCGGATTATCACAAAAGTAGCCGGGTGGGAGGGGCTGACTCGGTCGCGCCGCATGTGTCGTGCGCGTCGAGCAAGCGATCTTCTCCGCCCGCCGCTCATTCTTTCTGGAGGCAAACAACCCACTAGAGGAGCGCTTCGATGAAATGGATCCTGCCGTCGCTGCTTGCCGGGCTGGTGTTGTGGGCAGGGGCGTCGACCTGTCGTGCCGACGAGCCCACCGGCGGAAACCTCGTCCCCGATGAACAACTTCGCGCCGTGCTGCTCGAACTGAAACAGCATCGCACGGGTTCGGCCGATGCCCTGACCGAGGATGACCTCAAGAACGTGTACGTGTTGCACGCCCAGGGGCGTGGCATCAAGGATCTCAGCGGCCTGGAACATTGCCGCAACCTCGGCGAAGCAAGATTCTCGAACAACGCGATCGTCGACGTCGGTCCGCTGGCCAGTTGCAAGAAACTCCAATCGCTTGACCTGGCGCACAACCAGATTGTCGACGTCGCCCCATTGGGCAAGATCGAGAAGCTGCAATACCTCAACGTCGAGGACAACAAGATTGCTTCACTCACGGGGCTCGAACCGCTGGTGAAGCTGAACAGTCTGTACGCTGCGCACAACGAAATCGCGTCGCTCGAACCGGCCGCCCAATTGACGGGACTCTGGACACTGGACCTCGATCATAATCGCGTCAGCGACACGGCGCCGATCGCCGCGCTCGAACGGCTGACTTCGTTGGGTTTGGCGCACAACGAAATTGAAAGCGTAGCAAAGCTGCCGCGCGGTAACGGTACGTTCAAGACGTATCTACAGGGGAATCGCATCAGCGACGTCGCCCCGCTGGTCGCCATGGCCGCCGACGATGCCAACGGCGAAAAGCGCTTCGTCACGTTCTGGTGGCTCTATCTGGGCGGCAATCCCATCGCCCAGGACGACCCGTCGCAACAACTCGCCGAATTGGAAAAGCTAGGCGTCCGCGTCGAACTCGAGTTGGACCGTTGACCGCGCGGGGCGTGACCGCGCGGCGTTGAGCACAACGGCACCGAGAAAAGGGAGAATGGAACGCTCCGCGATGACGGCAGCGCCGACATACACTAATGCCCGAACGGTGCCCGCAGGCGAGGCGTCACACTGTGTTGCCAGCCGTCTCGCTGCGCTGGAAGCGGTCACGATAGCGGATGCGCTCCAACCAATTGGCGCGTCGCAGATTGGGGTCGGCGGCCTCGACAAGATGTTGCTTGCCCCGCGGCGTCTGCAACAGCAGACGTCCGTCGGCCAGCACGTCCAATACGACCCAAAACTTCTCGACGTAGTAGCTGTAGTCGTCGCCGTG
>JAGQPT010000267.1 GCA_020426575.1 Planctomycetales bacterium | reverse complement strand
ATGGCCAAGTGTTCTTCGTTGTGCACGAGTGGCTCGGCGTCCGGAATCTGCGGGAACCAGGCACGCGGTTGCGGCTGATCGGCGGCGATCGCCTTGTAACCCAAATCCAGACAGAGGCGGCCCGAGCTCGGGCGGCTGATCACCCGTGTGAGTACAGCCGCCGCATAGAGAAAGTCGAGGTCGGGAAACTTCGTCTGATAACCGAAATCCCAAAAGACCAACGTGCCGGGGCTCAGTTCGCGGTCAGCGTGCAGCGCGTGCGCGGGAAAGGTCGGCGTGCCACCAGCAACGACGCTCACAGGTCCGAGGCCAGCGGCGACGATGCGATCGCGCAGCGCCGCCACGGCGGCAAAGTCGCGTTCGGTGTGCGCGACCCTCTCAGCAAAGTCCTTGTCCTTGATCTGGCCATCGTAGGCATGCAGCCCCACCGGGCGGAGGTGCGCCGATTTGGCCAGGTGCCCGTAGAGGGCCAGCGCGTCATCACCCGGCGCGATGCCGCTGCGTCCGAGGCCATTGTCAACGTCAAGATAGACGTCGAGCGGAGCGCTGTGCGTGGCGGCCGCAAGAGCTTGATCCAACATGTCCGCCGCCGACGGATCGTCGACCAACACCGACCAGTGCGTCTGCGGATACATACCGACCAGTTCGACGAAGCGGGCAACGTTGGGTCCCACGAGCGTGTACGCCAGCAACACGTCCGGGGCGTCGCACTGGGCCAGCATTTCGGCCTCGGCGATCGTGGCGCACTTGAACTTGCGGATGCCTCGTTCGAGCATCATCTCGGCCACGCGGGCCATCTTGTGCGTCTTCACGTGCAGGCGGAGCCGCTCGGGACCCCCTGCCAGTCGAATCGCCCGATCGAGATTTTCGCCGACGCGCTCGGGATAAACGAGCAGGGCCGGTGAGGGCAATTCAGCGACGTTGCGAACTATGTACCAGGGGGGCGTGGCGTCTGAAGGCGACAAAGTGGAATCCGGGGTGTGGCGACGTCGAGACTTCGTCGTGCCCGGCGGCGCGACGTACGTCGCCATTATCGGGAATCACCCGGCTAAGCTCAATCGGTCACGAAGGCGGACGCGAGGCTCCCCATACGCCAGACCAACTACCGCGGGGAATTGTCGTTCATGCAGCAGTTGGGATCCGTGATGTCGCACACACACGGCGGACAATCCGGGTTGTCGTGATCGCAGCAGATGTCGATCGATTCGATGCAATTTGCCAGCTCGACCAATTCGCAGATGAGGGCATTGCGGACGGCGCCCAGACCGCCGATCACACCGATCACCAGCAGCGAAATGAGCAGAATCCACTCGAAGGTAAGCAGGCCGCGGCGGTCACGGCGGAAGCGACGAACGACTCGTTTGATCGAACTCATGAACGGGCACCTGCGTGAAGTCCGGCGAGGGGAGTGCAACGGCCAATGCGTGGACTCGTCGAGACAGAGCAGATGCACAAGGCGTGCCGACGGACGGATTGCCTATGCCGTCGGTCGTGTGACCGCCCTCAACCCCTTGCAGGAATTTGACTTACTGCAAAGGAGTACTTCCCGCTGCGAAACCTGGCCGCGCAGCCAGAGTTGCCAAAAGCAAACGCGGTGGCCGTCGCCATGTTTCGCCGACGCAACACGCAACCGGAATGGAACCACAACATGGTCTCGGCGGCGGCCCACCGTGCGGCGTGAGCGACTGCTGGCCGATCGTTTGCCGGCCAACGGTTCAGGAGACGACCAGCTCGCCGACGAAGCCGGCGTCGGTGAAAACGCTGCCGGGAATGACGTTCGTGATCTTCAGGCTGGAGATCTGGCTGTAAGGAACGACGAGTTGTCGGGCGCTGACGTTGTCGGGCGTGCGGCGTTGGATGGCCAGCAGGCCCCCCTTGGTGGAAAAACTGCAGAAGGGAATCTGCTCGCCGAACTCCACGACCAACACACCATTTCGAGGCATGTCGGCCGGCCAATTCTCGAAGAAGTCTTGCCAGTCGTTAGTGGCGGAACTCATGGTCCGTATCTCAGCGGGAGGAGAAATAGAAAACCGACCCGCCACTATCATACGTCCCAAATCATCGTCGCAGGGTTTACTCTGAAGCGATGCTGGTGGACGAAAGAAAAGCCGCTCCAGCTTGGGGGGAGGCCCAAGCGGAGCGGCTCGTGTTTCAGGTGCGATCGCAACAGTCAGGCCGATTCTAACGACCGCTGCGACGTCGCCGCATTGCCGGCAGCAGCGCGACGCTGGCCATCGTCAGAAGCACGACCGACGACGGT
>JAGQPT010000266.1 GCA_020426575.1 Planctomycetales bacterium | reverse complement strand
GTTCGGCAACACGAACAACAACCCGATGTGGCAATACGTGATCGAGGACCACTACCTGCGACGCAATCCGCACGTGGCGGTGCCCGACGTCCGGCCGGACGTGCCCGACGTCCCCGGTTCGGCCCGCGTTTACCCGGCCAGTCGCACGCTGGAACGGTTCAACGACTTGCACACGGCGAACCGCTTCACGTCGGCGTGTTGCGCAATGATCTACCGCGACACGCTGTTCGGCACCGATTTCGCGGGCAACAGTTTCGTCAGCGAGCCGGTCCACAATCTTGTGCACCGCGAGGTGATGCGCCAGGAAGGTGTGCGGCTACGCAGCCGCCGTGCTGCCGATGAGCAGACCAGCGAGTTTCTCGCCTCGACCGATAACTGGTCGCGGCCGGCGATGATCGATACCGGTCCGGACGGCGCGCTTTGGGTGGCCGACATGTACCGCCGGGTGATTGAACACACCGAGTGGATCCCGGACGCGTACGAGGCCGAGGTCGACGTGCGCGAGGGAGCGGGCATGGGGCGCATCTACCGCGTGGTGCCCGTCGGTGTTGAGCCGCGCTCGGTGCCGAACCTGGCCGCGATGACGACCGACGAACTGGTCGGCGTGCTGGAGAGTCCCAGCGGGCCGCAGCGCGACCTGGCACAACAACTGCTCGTCGAACGTGGCGACACGCGCGTTGTGGCGAAACTGCGCCAGGCGGCCGAGGGCAGTGCGCTGCCGCAGGCCCGGCTACAGGCCTTGTACACGCTGGACGGATTGGGGGCGTTGATGGCCGCCGATGTCGCCCGCGCGCTCAACGACGAACACCCACAACTGCGGCGACACGGGGTGCGGCTCGCCGAGTCGTTTTTGTCGGGCGACGACGCCGGTCGGCAGACGTTGCTCGATCGACTGATGGAGATGGCCGCCGGCGCTGCGCCAGACAGCAAGGACGGCACTGAAACCGTGACAAGTCCTGCCGAGGCGGAACCCGTCGTGCTGTTGCAACTTGCTCTCACGCTCGGCGAAGTGCCGGACGCGCCCGCCGGCGACGCGCTCGGTGAGTTGGCCGTGCGCACGCGGGACGACGAACTTATTCAAGCGGCGGTCATGAGTTCGGCGCTGCCGCACCTCGATGAAGTGACGTCCGCTGTCGTCGGCGCGATCGATGAGTTTCCCTCACCCGAGCGTGTGCTTTCACCGCTGATCGCATCGGCCGTCGGCCACGAAAACGACGCGGCGCTGGCGGTGATCCTCGCCAAGGTTGGCCAGCGCGACAATGCGGCCGGCTACGCTCCCTGGAAGCTCGCGACGGTGGCCACACTGCTCGATCGGCTCGACCGCTCGGAGAGATCGCTCGGTCAGTTCAACGCGATCGCCGCCGGCGGCATTGCTGACTTGTTGGAGTATGGCCACCACGTGGCGGCCGATCCGTCGCAACCGGTCGAGACGCGCGAGGCGGCGCTGGCGCTCGTCGGCGCCCAGCCGGACAGGCTCGACGACGACCTGGAAACGTTGTCGTCGCTGCTCGAACCGGCCAGTCCGTCGCTGCTCAGCCTCGCCGCAGTGCGGCGATTGACGAGCCTCGACGACGCGCGTGTTCCGGAGGTTTTGCTCGAGCGCTGGTCGGCCTACACGCCGCAACTGCGCCGCGAAGTGATGGCGCGGTTAATGCAGCGCCGCAGTTGGCTCGACGTGTTGTTAGACGCCGTCGCCGCCGAACAGATCAACCCCCACGACGTCGACGCTGCCACCCGGGCGCGTCTTGTCAGTCACCGCGACGACGAAATCCGTGAGCGGGCCCAGTTGCTCTTCGCCGCTGATCTCAACAGCGACCGCCAACAGGTGATCGACACCTACCGAAGCCAGCTTCCGCAGGAGGGCAGCGCCGAGCGCGGGCGCACCGTGTTCGAACGACGCTGCGCGGTGTGTCATCGCTGGCAGGACATGGGGCACGAAGTTGGTCCCGACCTGGCGGCGCTTTCCGACCATTCGGCCGAGGCGATGCTGATCGCCGTGCTCGATCCAAACCGCGCCGTCGAAACGCGCTATGTCTCCTACACGGCGGTCACCGACGACGGGCGCACGCTCACCGGTCTGTTGGCCGACGAAACCGGCGGCGTGATCACGTTGCTTGAACAGGAAAGCAAGCAACAGGTCGTGCAACGTGGCCAACTCGAAGCCTTCGAAAGCTCGGGCAAGTCGTTGATGCCCGAGGGGCTGGATAAGGACATCTCGCCGGCTGACCTAGCCGACGTGATCGCCTTTCTGCAGTCGACGTCGCCGAGCCCAAAGGAAGTGCCCGGCAATCGTCCCGCGGTGGTGGGCCACGAACACCTCCGCGGCGAACTTGCCTGCCTGGCGGAGAACGCTGAGATCTACGGCAAGACCTTGCGGATCGAAGAGGTCAACGGGGCCCTGGGGTGGTGGAATAGCGACGACGATCGAGCCGTCTGGGAAATGGAAGTCGAGCATCCGGGCCGTTACAACGTGCTCGTCGAGTTTTCCTGCGACGACGCGGCGGCGGGAAACCGTTACACGATTGACGCCGCCGGTCAGTCGATCTCGCGGGTCGTCGATTCGACGGGTGACTGGAACGTCTACGACCGGCCATTCGTCGGTGCGCTCGACCTGCCGAAGGGGCGGGTGCGGTTGACCGTGCGTCCGGACGGCCCCATCCACGATGCGTTGATGGATCTGAAGAGTGTCACGCTTCGTCCCGAAGGCGCATGAAGCCCGTGTGGTGTGAGCGTGCCGGCATCATCGTTGCAATCGTCACGTCGGTCACGTTTTCACGCGGCGGCGTAGGCGCAGCCGCTCAATCGTGTCGTACGTTTGCTTGCCCGGCCGCGGATTGTCAGGTTGCCGATTGTCGAGTTTCCGCCTTCCGCGGTGCGGTGCGTGCAGTGATAAACTCTTCAACGAACGAGACGGATGCGATGACCGACCCTGCGCTCGACGAGATGCGTCAACTTCTTGCCCAGATGGACCGACTCGAACAGCGCGTCGTGTCGCTGCAGCGGACGGTTGCCACGTTTCGCGATGACGTGGAGCGCGACGTCACGGCGGCGCAGAGCGGGCCCGTGCAATCGCCGCACGGTTCACCGCTGGCACCGAAGCTGTTGCACCGACAGGAAGGGCCACGAGGCGAGAAAGTGTCCACGACAAGTGGCACCGACACGACGGCGCCCGTCGCTTGCTGACATTGACACACCCAGGTCCTCGCGGAGAATAGCGGCAGAGACGGTGCCCCGACACGGCGGCGCCCGCCCCGTGCAAGTCCTGCCCGAATGTTCTCACGAGAAGACGTTTCATGCCATCGGTGTATCATCATCCCATCGTCGTGGACGAGTCGGCCATCGATCGCATGGGGCACGTCAACAACCTTCGCTACCTCGCCTGGATCATCGATGCCGCCGTGGCGCATTCCGACGTACAGGGATGGTCGGGCGATGATCATGACCGCATCGGTTCGGGTTGGGTCGTGCGATCGCATCAGATCCGCTATCTGCAACCCGCCTTCGCCGGCGAAGCGTTGCGCGTGGTCACCTGGATCGCCTCGGCCAAGAGCGCCCGTTGTCTGCGCCGCTACAAAATCGTGCGGCCGACCGATCGCGCGATCCTGGCTTCGGCCGAGACCGAGTGGGCCTACGTGTCGTTTGCCACGGGCGCACCGATCCGCGTGCCCCGCGAAGTGATCGGCGCGTTCGACATCGTTGCGGACGATCCCGATCCATTTGCCGAGGTCGACGAGGCCCGGCGCGCGGCGGGCTGAGTGTGCGTCCGCCGGTCAGGTGTCCGTTCAGCTGAGAATGTCTTTCACCACGCGGCCGTGCACGTCGGTCAGCCGGAAGTCGCGGCCCGAATAGCGATAGGTAAGCCGCGTGTGGTCGAGCCCCAGCAGATGTAGCAGTGTGGCGTGCATGTCGTGCATGTGCACGCGACCGTCGACCGCTTCGTAGCCGAATTCGTCGGTGGCGCCGAAGGCAAAGCCCGGTTTCACGCCGGCGCCGGCCAACCACGCCGTGAAGCCCTTTGGGTTGTGGTCGCGGCCGTTTCGATTCTGGGCAAACGGTGTGCGGCCGAATTCGGCGCCCCACCAGATGAGCGTGTCTTCCAACAGACCGCGGGCCTTCATGTCGGCCAGTAGCGCCGCAATGGGCCGATCGACCGCGCGGGCGTGGGTCTCGTGCCGTTCGAGGTGCGAGTGCTGGTCCCAACGGGGATTGTTCGAGTTGTCCGAGTAGTTGACCTGCACGAACCGCACGCCCCGTTCGATCATCCGCCGTGCCATGAGGCATTGCCGACCGTAATCGTCGGTTTCGGGCGTGCCGACGCCGTAAGCCGCGAGTGTGGCGGCGGTTTCTCCCGAGAGGTCGAGCAACTCGGGCGCGTCGCGCTGCATGCGAAACGCCAGTTCATAAGCATCAATCAGGCCGTCAAAGTGGGCATCGTGCGCCGGAGTTTGTTTCAGTTGTTGGCGGTTGAGCGCCTGCACCCAACCGAACTGCCGGCGGCGGGCGACATCGTCGAGCGAATCGCCACTCAGATGGCGGATCGACGCTTCGCGGAACGGCCGCTCGGCCCGACCGACGATCGTCCCCTGGTGACTGGACGGCAGGAAGGCGGCGGAATAGTTTCGCGGTCCCCCCATCCGCGCCGAGGGGCTCAGTGTGACAAACGCGGGGAAGTTGCTGTTTTCGGTCCCCAGGCCGTACGACAACCACGAACCCAGCGACGGCCGCACTACGCTTGTAGCGCCGGTGTGGAGCATCAGCGTGGCTGGTCCGTGGGCGACCCCTTCGGTGTGCAGCCCGTGCAAGAAACAGAGATCGTCGACATGTTGGGCCATGCGGGGAAACAGTTCCGAGACCCAGCGACCGCACTGGCCGTATTGGCGAAATTGCCACGGCGAAGCGAGCAACTTCTCCTCGCTGACTTGGCGGGTGCGGGCTACCAGGAACGGCAGCGGCTTGCCGTCGTCGCGATCCAGCCGCGGCTTGGGTTCGAACGTGTCGATCTGGCTTGGGCCGCCCTGCATGAAGAGGAACACCATCCGCTTGGCGCGCGGCGTGAAGTGCGGCGGCTGCGTCGTGTCGAGCCGTTCCGCCCGCGCGGACTCGCCGGCCAGCGATGCCAGTGCAAGCGAACCAAATCCGCAGGCGACGCGGCCGAATGCCTCCCGCCGTGAACACGTTCCGGCAAACACCGGCCCGGATTGTCGATCGGCTCGGGTCATGATCGCTTCATCGTACATATTGGAAGTCGAGGCAGCAAAACAGCCCGTGATACAGCGATGCCCAGGCGGCCAACTCAGCGTCTTCGTCGGGCGTGTGGGGCGCACTGCGGGCCGCGGCAACCTGCGCCAAGGCAAGCGACATTTCTTCGGGCAGGGGCGGTCGTGAGAGTGTTTCCAACCAGGCCCGTTGCACGCGTGCCGCGTCGTCGAGGCGCTCTTGTTCGAGCAAGCGCTCGGCAGCCGCTTGCGATGATTCCCGCACTAATGGACTGTTGAGCAGCAACAGCGATTGGCTCGGCAGCGAGCTGGTGGAGCGGGCGCCCACGACGAGATTGGGATTTGCCGTGTCGAAAACCTCCAACACGTCGGGCGTGGCGTTGCGCAACACCGGCAAATAGACACTGCGCCGCAGGCTCGTAAACTCGTAGCCGAACTCTGACTCGGTGTCGTCACGGAGCGACGGTCCGCCGCGCGACGTGTCGAGCCGCCCGGCAACGAACAGCAGCGAGTCGCGGATGACTTCGGCGTCGGCCCGCCGCCGGTTGGCTCGCCAGAGCAAGCGATTGTCGCGATCAATAGCGATTGATGACGCATCGTCGCGCGAGCCGAGCGCGTAGGTTCGCGTGAGCATCAACCGCCGGATCAGGCGTTTGAGCGACCAGCCGTCGGCAACGAAATCGGCAGCGAGCGTGTCGAGCAGGGCCGGATGCGACGGCGGTTGGCCCGTTGTGCCAAAGTCGTCGACCGACCGCACGAGTCCAGTGCCGAAAAGGTGGTGCCAGACGCGATTGACGATCACACGGGCCGTGAGCGGATTCTCCGGCGCCGTGATCCAATCGGCCAATTCACGACGGCCGCTGGTGGCGGCGATGTCGCTCATCCCGGACGGGGCAAGGGCCGCGATGGCCGCGCGCGGCACGGGGTCGCCGAGTTTGTGCACGTCGCCGCGAATGCAGAGCGGGCAGTCGTCGGTCACGTCTTCGTCACGCACCACCATGGCCAGCGGCTGCGGCGATGGGGCAGCGGCGTCGAGCGCCTTGCGATCCGCCTCGAGCTGCGCCACGGCCTTTTGGGCAGCTTCGATGTCAGCCGTTAGTTGCTCATTCCCCAACGACGAATCAGCGGCCACCGCATCCGCCGTGGGCACAAACACCACGGCGTCGATGACAACGTGTCCATTGGTGTCAGCGGTGGATACGCTGACACTTGCTGTGGATACGAAGCGATACGTGCCAAGGTGTACGTATTGCACGTTGTCGGGGAGGACCGTTTCGTCAACGGTCAGAGCGGCTTCACCGTCGGCGTGCCGGACCACAACCGGCGTGTTCGTGGCGCGATTGCTTGCAGGCGTAAAAAAGAACCAAACTTCGTGCTCGCCGGGCACAGCTAGCCTGGCGTCAAACGTCGCGGTCTTAGTGCCCTTGTCCTTGTTGTCATCGTGCAAATACCCATTGCCAAGGAAGCCTCGGACGGACGACGACCGAACCCAGTCGCCATGTAACACCGCGTCGGTGTCGTCCACCGTTTTGCCGATCTCCATCAGGCGATTCTTGAACCGCTGTTCTGCTCGCGAAAGTTTTATCTGGGCAGCCTTGCTGCGCGAATCAGCGTTTGCCAGCTTCTTGGCATGCGCATCGAGCGCCGCCTGCCACTCAGCGTCGACCGGCAGCGGCGATTCCACGATGCCGGAAACGTTCCCCGGCGTCAGCGTCTTCGTGCTCCGCAGGATGCCGGCCATTGCGTAGTAGTCCCGCGTCGCGATCGGGTCCCACTTGTGGTCGTGGCAGCGTGCACAGCCGATCGTCAGCCCCAGCAGGGCGCGTCCGACGGTGTCGAGCTGTTCGTCGACCGTGTCCATCCGCAGCAGCTCTTTGTCCTGATTGTCGAGGTTCTTGGGACCGACGGCGAGGAAGCCGGTCGCGATCAACTGAGCGCTCCGCTCGTCGTCGCTGTCAGCGGGCAAGAGGTCGCCGGCGATCTGCTCGCGGACGAATTCGTCGAACGGCTTGTCGTCGTTGAATGACGCGATCACGTAGTCGCGATACCGCCAGGCGTTGCGGAACAACACACTGCGTCCGCCGCCGGCCGATTCGGCGAAGCGCGCCACGTCCAGCCAGTGTCGCCCCCAGCGCCCGCCGAACTCGGGCGCATCGAGCAGTCGGTCGACGAGGCGGGCCACACGGTCGGGCGAACCGTCGCTGACAAAGGCAATGGCGGCCTCGGGCGTGGGCGGCAGGCCGGTGAGATCGAGGTAGATCCGCCGCACCAGCGTCCAATCGTCGGCCAGCTCGACAGGTGTGATGCCGGCCGCTTCCTGAGCGGCGCGGACAAAGCGATCGACGTCGCACGTTGACCAGGCGGCGTCGGCGACCTGTGGGGCGACGTGGCGACGGATGGGCTGAAATGCCCAGTGCGCCTGGGCCCGGGCCATCACCTCGGTCGCATCAGGGGGAGCCGTGTCACGGGGATCGGGTGCGCCCAACGCGATCCAGCGCGCGAACGCGGCGATCACGTCTTCGTCCAGCTTTCCGTCCGGCGGCATCTCCAGCGACTCGTAGCGCAGCGCCGCGATCAGCAGGCTTTCATCGGGTCGGCCCGGCTCGATCACCGCGCCACTGTCACCGCCGGCAAGCAGGCCCGCGCGGCTGTCGACGCGGAGCCCACCTTCGGGCAGTGTGTCGGCCGAGGTGGCGTGGCACTCGACGCAGTGCGCCGCGAGCACCGGCCGGATAGTTTTCTCGAAGAGGTCGAGCCCAGTCTGCATGTCGTCGGCCCACACACGTGCCGCCAACGGCAACGCCACGAGGGCGGCAGTGCCGGCAATCAGGGCACACAGCGAGTGGCGTCGATCACGCATCGAACAGGGCAGGGCGGGTGAGTAATTCTCGGCGAACCCCCATGTTACCTGATCGCCGACGACGCGTAAATTTTTCGCCTCTCTGTCGCGATCCCCCCAGCGCAAGTAAGCTAAACCAACCCGCCCTAAACACCTACTGCCTAAACCCCTAAATTCCTATCCCAAATGACTCACCGCTGGTTTTCCGACCGCGTCGCGGCCTTCGACAGTTCCGGTATCCGCAAGGTGTTCGACCTTGCCAGCAAGCTGGACGATCCAATTAATCTTTCGATCGGGCAGCCCGACTTCGACGTACCCGACGAGATCAAGCAGGCCGCGATTGACGCCATTCGCACCGGCAAGAACGGCTATTCGCTCACTCAGGGCATGCCGGTGTTGCTGGATCCGCTGCAGGCGCACGTCGACGCGTCGTTGGGTCACGATGACCGCAAGGTATTCGTCACCAGCGGCACCAGCGGCGGGCTTGTGTTGGCGATCATGACGTTGGTGAACCCGGGCGACGAGGTGATCGTGTTCGATCCGTACTTTGTGATGTACCCGGCGCTGGTGGCACTGGCCGGCGGCAAGTGCGTGTACGTCGACACGTATCCCGACTTTCGTGTCGACATCGAGCGGCTGCGCGACGCGATCACTCCGCGCACGAAGGTGATCCTGTTGAACAGCCCGGCCAATCCGACGGGGGTGGTGGCGACGCCGGCGGAAACCCGCGCCGTTGCGGAACTCGCCGCCGAACGGGACATCGCACTGATCAGCGATGAAATCTATCGCGAGTTCTGCCACGAGCCCTTCGCCTCGGCGGCCGAGTTCAACGACCAGACGATCGTGATCGAAGGTTTCAGCAAGACGTACGCCATGACCGGCTGGCGGGTCGGCTACGCACACGGCCCGACCGAAGTGATCGAGGCGATGACGCGCATGCAGCAATACTCGTTCGTTTGTGCGCCGCAGCCGTTGCAGTGGGGCGCCGCCGCGGCCGACCGGGTCGACATGAGCGGCCACGTCGCCGAGTACCGCCAGAAGCGCGACGTCTTCGTCGGCGGCATCAACGATCTATACGACGTGGTCACACCCGGCGGTGCCTTCTACGCCTTCGTCGGCGCGCCATGGGGCACCGCCACCGAGTTTGTCGCTGAGGCGATCGCGAACAACCTGCTGATCATTCCCGGCAAGGTGTTCAGCCACCGGGACACGCACTTCCGCGTCTCTTATGCCGCCAGCGACCAGACGATCCGTCGCGGCATCGACGTTTTGCGACGATTGCACTCCGATGGAAATTAACCGCCGAGACGCGGAGGCGCGAAGAAGAAGACGGAGAGTTGTGAATGAATCCTGGCTGTCGGTACGGACGGTCACTCGAGTTGAATACGTGAAACTCGATGAATCACGAAAACGCGAAAGCAACCGAGGTCGCCGAGCCGACCACCGCTGCGCGTCGGTGCCCACGAGAAAACGAGGCCGAGGGCAGTAGTCTTTTTTTGGCGGACGCGTGAACGGCGAGAACCGGAGTGTCCGTGTCGCGCACCGACAAGAGGTTTAAGAGACCATAATTCTAGGGGAGGGTTGATCGTGGCAGAACTTCTGTTGATCAAGGCGGCGGAAAAAGGCGACCTGGAGGCAGTGTGTCGGTTGTTGGCGGCCGGGCACGAAGTTGACGAGCGAGGTGAGCCGCTTTCCGATGGGGAGATGAGGGCGGCCAAAACGATGTTTGGCTACGGTGACGACGCCGACGGCGTAGCCCAATCGATGGGGCGGACGATTGACATGACACCGTTGATGGCGGCAGCGGAGCAGGGCAGCATGGACGTCATCGAGGTACTGCTTGATGCGGGCGCCGACGTCAATGCGGCGGACAGTCTCAAGCGCACGGCGGTCATGATCGCCATCGAGTGGAAGCACGAGGCGGTCGCGCGGCACTTGCTCGACGCCGGTGCCGATCCACACGCCAAGGACCTCTCCGGCCGGCCCATTCTGAGCCAGGCCATCGGCGCTGGCTTATTCACGTTGGCGCACGCTCTGCTTGATGCCGGAGCAAAGGCGAATCCGAAAGCAAAAAGTGATTGTTTGCC